>DATMSZ010000336.1:0-37573 GCA_035565175.1 Pseudosphingobacterium sp. | reverse complement strand
ACCAGGAGAAACTAGGTAAAAAAATAAGTTCTATGTTTTCCGCTAATTATTCCAAATGAATAAAAAAGCTGATAGAATTAATAAAGAGCTATAGAGAACCCTTCATTGAAGTAAGCAAACTTAGATAAATTTCCTTTTATATGCAATATAATCACCTTGCAGATAAAAGAAATTATTCGTGTATGTCAATTCATAAGGTATACATGAACGTTAATGCGGTTTATCGATCTCCCGCTTGGAGAGTTCTTTATTGAGGAATATACAAATTGATCTTAGTTTCCAAGTTGTTTGATGGCGATATAAGCCATCAACCCTGTACTAAGCGATAATGCTTTTTCATCGATATCAAAATTAGGTGTATGAACAGACGCCGTAATCCCTTGCTTTTCGTTTCGGGTTCCTAAACGATAAAAACAGGCATCTGTTAGCTGAGAATAAAAAGCAAAATCTTCTCCAGCCATCCACATATCTAAATCCACCACATTTTCCTTTCCTAAATAGTCTTCAGCATAAGATTTTACTTCGCCGGTTAATGCTTCATTATTAACGAGAAAAGGATAACCGTTTGCTACCTCGAAATCACAAGAGCCCCCCATGCTTTCGGCAATACCTTCGGCCATCTTTTTCATCTTTTGGTGGGCTTCAGCACGCCAGTTCTCATCGAAAGTACGAAAGGTTCCTTCCAATTTCACTTCATTAGGGATAACATTGGTTGCTCCGTTTGCTATTATTTTTCCAAAAGAGAGTACCGTAGGTATTTTCGGATCAGCGATGCGGCTCACAACTTGCTGCAAGGCAGTGATAATATGCGCCGTAATAACAATAGGATCTATGTTCTGCTGAGGTTGAGCACCGTGCCCCCCTTTACCTTTTACTGTTACATATAATTCATCGGTAGAAGCCATATATTTCCCAGAACGAAATCCAACCTTTCCAGCTTCAATCAGGGGCATCACATGTTGCCCTACTATCGCCTGTGGCGTGGGATTTTCAAGCACACCTTCTTTGATCATGATGCTTGCGCCCCCTGGTAATTTTTCTTCACCTGGTTGAAATATCAACTTTATCGTTCCGGCAAACTGCTCTTTTAGCGATTGCAATATTTTTGCTGTTCCAAGTAAAGAGGAACTGTGCACATCATGTCCACAAGCATGCATAACACCTTCATTTTTGGACCCATACGAACGCCCTTCTACTTCTGTTATAGGCAAAGCATCAATATCTGCCCGCAAGGCTATCACCCTATCGCTCGGTATAGCTCCTTTTATTAAGGCTACAATACCTGTATTAGCCATTTCCTGCCAGCTTATGCCTAATCCGTCAAGCTGCTGCTTAATAAACGTAGATGTGTTGTATTCTAAAAAGGAAAGCTCAGGATTTGAATGAATATGACGTCTATTTGCTACGACTTCGGGAAAAATAGATTGGGCAAGGGTCTGTATGGTATCTTTTAACATGAGGGTCTAATATTAATATTCAATATTGACGGTTTCTGTGAATATAAAGACAGCGCTAAAATTTTTTCTCAGTTGATTCATCAACGCTTGGGCCTGACTTCTGCTGGTAAAATCACCAACTTTAACTCTATAATTAGGCTGCTCATAACTTAAATAAGTATTTAAATCCTGATATACTTTTTTAAATCTAGCTTGAGCACCATATGCTTCTGATCTACTGGATCCTGAATAAATTTGCACGCGGTATCCACGTGCAGTTACTTTTCTTCCAGTTTTTAAAGGAACACCAGGTTTATTACCAATATTTTCGAAACCTCCTCCACTTGGTATATTACTTCCCATTAACATACGTTGTTTTTGCAAACGGCTAATGAGTTCACTTTTATGCTCTTCTACAATTCCTTTGCTGTCTTGTGCATAAGAAGCAATATAAAACAAGCTAAAAAAACATATTAAAAGAAAATATCTTTTCATTTGATTTTGTATCAAGATGTCAGTAGCAAGTATCAAGATTAAACCGCAACAATTAAGCTTAAGTTTTTGTCTTGATACTTGTATCTATTGTCTCTTATACCTGCCCTATACCGTGGCAGTTTTTATATTTCTTACCACTGCCACAAGGACAAGGATCGTTTCTTCCAATTTTATTATCGTTTCTTATGGGCTGTGTCTTTTGAATTTCTCTTGTATCTTCCATTGGAATTCCTCCGCCAGACGTTGCCGATGCCAATTCCGGCTTAGAAACTTGTACCTTAGGTTCTTGATTTGGCATTTTGCGGGCCTCGCGTACTTCTTGCGGTTGTTGATGCGGAATCTCTCCTTTGAATAAGAAGGAAACGATATCTTTATTCATCGTTATAAGCATCTGTTTAAAGAGATTGAAAGCTTCCATCTTATAAATAATAATAGGATCTTTCTGTTCATAAACCGCGTTTTGTACCGACTGCTTTAAATCATCCATCTCTCGCAAGTGTTCTTTCCAAGCTTCATCAATCAGCGATAATACCACGCCTTTTTCAAAAGATTTAAATACTTCCTTTCCATCCGTTTCAACTGCTCGCTTCAAATTAGCCGCCACTTGAAGGCCCCTCAAACCATCTGTAAACGGCACCACTATATTCTCGATCTGTTCACCCCTTGTAGCAAACACGTCTTTTAATACTGGTAAGGTTTGTGCGGCTATATTAGTGGCTTTACGGTGATAGAAATCTATCACGTTTTCAAATACCGTATCAGTTAAAGATGCGATATTTCCACTATCAAACGTATTGGCATCTAAAGCAGGGTCAACAGAGAAAACACGGATAAATTCTAATTGAAAGTCTTCGTAAGTCCCTGCTTCTTTAAATTCAGTTACGATATCTTCTACAACATCATAGATGGTATTATTTAAATCCACATCCAGGCGCTCCCCAAATAATGCATTTTTTCTTTTAGCATAAATAACGGTACGCTGAGAGTTCATCACGTCATCATACTCCAACAGGCGTTTCCGTATGCCGAAATTATTTTCTTCTACTTTCTTCTGTGCTCTTTCGATTGATTTGGAAATCATCGAGTGTTGAATCACCTCCCCCTCTTCAATTCCCATACGCACCATAATGTTAGAAATCCGTTCAGAACCAAACAATCTCATTAAATTATCTTCTAACGAAACGAAGAATTGTGAGGAACCGGGGTCTCCTTGACGACCGGCCCGCCCGCGCAACTGACGGTCAACACGACGAGACTCGTGGCGCTCGGTACCAACGATGGCCAACCCTCCAGCATCCTTCACTCCCGCCCCCAATTTAATATCGGTACCACGACCGGCCATATTGGTTGCAATGGTCACCGTCCCTGCTTGACCGGCTTCAGCAACTATGTCGGCCTCCCTTTGATGCAGTTTCGCATTCAGTACATTGTGTTTAATGCCGCGTAGCTTCAACATTCTGCTCAATAGCTCTGATATTTCAACGGAAGTAGTACCGACTAATACGGGTCTTCCTGCTTCTGTTAATTTCTGAATTTCTTCGGCTACTGCATTATATTTTTCACGCGCCGTGCGATAAACTAAATCCTCACGATCGTCACGTTGAATGTTTACATTGGTAGGAATTTCTACTACATCCAATTTATAGATTTGCCAAAGCTCACCGGCTTCCGTTACTGCTGTACCGGTCATCCCGGCAAGCTTGTGATACATCCTAAAATAATTCTGCAAGGTAATAGTAGCATAGGTTTGTGTAGCATCTTCTACTTTCACATTTTCTTTTGCTTCTATTGCCTGATGCAATCCGTCAGAATAACGACGGCCCTCCATAATACGGCCGGTTTGTTCATCGACAATTTTAACCTTACCTTCTTCAATAATATATTCTACGTCTTTCTCAAAAAGTGTATAGGCTTTTAACAATTGATTAACGGAATGAATACGCTCAGATTTTATAGAGAAATCACGCATTAATTCATCCTTCTTCTGCGCTTTCTCTTCGTTTGAAATTGGTAACTTTTCAATTTCAGCGATTTCAGATCCTACATCAGGCATCACGAAGAAATGAGGATCTTCACCAGAAGAGGTAATTAGCTCAATTCCTTTTTCTGTAAGTTCTACTTGATTATTCTTTTCATCTATTACAAAGAACAGCTCCGCATCAACCTTAGGCATATTCTTATTCTGCTCCTGCATGTAATAATTTTCCGTCTTGGTAAGAACCTGACGGTTACTCCCCTCGCTTAAGAATTTGATTAATGCTTTACTTTTTGGCAACCCCCTATGCGCACGCAACAAAGCCTTTCCTGCGCCTTCCACATCAGTTTCACCAGCGTTAATTCCTTTTTTTGCCTCATTGAGTACGGTATTAATAAATGCTTTCTGTGCATTTACTAATCGTTCAATTCTAGGTTTAAGATCATAAAACTCATGCTCATCTCCCCTTGGGATAGGGCCTGATATAATTAAAGGTGTACGTGCATCGTCAATTAAAACGGAGTCTACCTCATCTACCATTGCATAATGTAGCTTACGCTGCACCAAACCTTCAGGAGATTGCGACATATTATCACGCAGGTAGTCGAAACCAAATTCATTGTTTGTCCCGAAAACAATATCTGCTGCATAGGCATTCCTTCTCGCTGCAGAATTAGGCTGATGTTTATCTATACAATCTACCCGCAACCCATGAAATTCAAATAAAGGACCGTTCCATTCAGAGTCGCGGCGAGCTAAGTAGTCGTTCACCGTTACAATATGAACTCCTTGGCCAGAAAGTGCATTCAGATATGCTGGTAATGTACCCACTAACGTTTTACCTTCACCAGTCGCCATTTCAGCTATCTTGCCTTCATGCAGTACTATACCACCTATTAACTGAACATCGTAATGCACCATGTTCCAAGTAACGGTAGTACCAGCAGCTATCCATGAATTTCGCCAAAAAGCCTTATCTCCTTTTATTTCAATATTTGTTTTTTGCGCTGCTAACTCTCTATCAAAATCATTTGCTGTTACTTCTAATGAAGTATTCTCAGTAAAGCGTCTTGCTGTTTCCTTTACCACCGCAAATGCCTCTGGAAGTATTTCCATCAATACTTCCTCTAATTTTTTATCACGTTCTTTAGTCAGCTTATCAATTTTGTCATAAATGGCATTTTTTTCTGCCATTTCTACCTCTGTTTGCTCAGCTTCCGTTCTTAAATTATTTATCTCTTGATCAATATCTGCTAGATATGCCGTAATACGTTGCTTGAAATCGGATGTCTTAGCCCGTAGTTCATCGTTACTTAACGACTCCAGTTTTGCAAACTCCTCTTTTATTTTATCGACTAGGGGACGGATATGTTTTATATCGCGGTCAGATTTACTGCCAAAAATTTTACTTAAGAATCCTAACATGTTAATAATAAATCTAATAATATACGCTTTTGTTTTCAACAAATGCGCCAAATTCTGCAATCCGTCATATTGACATCAATACAATTGACAAAGTTAGTGATTTTTATATAGATTATTTCCTCTAGAAACAAAGTTCTTGATGGCAGAGGAGAGATTGATAAGTCCCTCTTTATATGCGAAGCGATTATATTACATATAAAGAGCAAATCGTGAAATAGTTAAGTAGTTGAGCCGTTAAGTAGTTAAGTAGTGATCATTATTTAGGCAAATCAAAATGAATACGTTAATACTCACAACTGACAACTCATAACTACTATAGTCTTGCTACTAATAACTAGTAACGAATAACTACTTAGCCATTACCGTCCAAACCGTATTTCCAGCATCGTCGGCCACCAGCATATAACCTTGTCTCGCAAAAGCAATTCCTACTGGTCTTCCATATACCTCTGCGTTCGTACCATCTGCAACAAAACCCGTAAGAAAATCCTTGTATTCTCCAATAGGGTTTCCATTCTCAAAAGGAATAAAGAGTACTTTATAACCAACAAGTTGTGAACGGTTCCAAGAGCCATGCTGACCAACATAGGCCCCCGCCTGAAATTTATTTGATTTGCTAAAAGCTAAGCCAAGAGATGCAGTATGAGCACCTAAAGCAAAGTCAGGAATAATAGATTCTGCAACTAGGTCCTCTCTTTTTCCTTTCATCCGAGGGTCAGGGTTCTTACCCCAATACGCATATGGCCAACCATAAAACCCATTCTCTTGAACACTTGTAATATAATCGGGCACGAGCTGATCACCAAGCTCATCTCGCTCATTAACCGCAGTCCACAATTTACCGGTAGCGGGTTCCCAGTCGAGGCCTACCGGATTTCTTAAACCAGCAGCAAAGGCCCGTTCATTCCCGCCGTCAGGATTTATAACAAGGATATTGGCTCTCCTTCGTTCATGTTCCATACCATTTTCTCCTACGTTACTCCCAGAACCTACCGTTACATAAATACTGGAGCTATCGGGGCTCGCTAAAATATTACGTGTCCAGTGATTATTATACCCACCGGCAGGAAGTGATAAAATTTTTTGACCTTTTGTTGAAATCTTAGTATCACCAGATTTATACGCATATCTTAACAGACCGTCTGTATCTGCGACATAAAAGTATCCCCCTAGTATTAACATGCCAAACGGACGATTAAGTCCTTCTAAAAAAGCACTTTTCGTGTCGGCTATTCCATCTGCATTAGTATCACGAAATAGGCTAATGCGATTAGCTTCCGATTCGGAAACAAAAATGTCTCCATTAGAAGCAACGTAAATCCATCTAGGGTTTTGGAGTCCACCAGCAAACTTCACCACGCTGTAACCTACGGGTGCCATCGGTGTTTTTTCAGCAGGCCAACCAAGAACCTTTGGCTGTCTTGAGGCAGATTTCGTAGCAAAAGGCTCAGCGAGTGTAACAGTTGTACCGTATTCACTCACCGAGTCGGTAGTAATATCTTCTGACGCAGCTTCGTCAGGTGCGCTCCCTTTACAAGATGAAACACAAGCGAAAGCAATGAATATGAGTAAAACTTTTAATTTCATAGTGTTTTAGGCTATTCTATAATCTCCAACACCTTGAAATCGAAAAAGTTTTATCGCCAGGCTTTATACTGATTAATTAAACCATTTGTAGATCCGTCGTGTGAGGTCACCTCTTCACTATTTCTTAATTCAGGAAGTATTTTCCCTGCCAGCTGCTTACCCAACTCAACTCCCCACTGATCAAAGCTAAAAATGTTCCAGATAACGCCTTGCGTAAAAATCTTATGTTCATATAGCGCTATCAAACTTCCCAAGTTACGAGGCGTGATTTTTTTTATGAGAAACGAATTACTTGGTCGGTTGCCTTCAAAAACCTTAAAAGGTATAAGCGCCTTAATTTCTTCTTCCGACTTTCCTGCAGCTTTAAGCTCTTCTTCAACTTCCTCTTCCATTTTCCCGTTCATTAAGGCCTCTGTTTGAGCAAAGAAATTAGAAAGCAATAGAACGTGATGATCACCTAAAGGGTTATGCGTTTGCGCGGGCGCTATAAAATCACACGGAATCATCTTTGTTCCTTGATGAATAAGCTGATAAAATGCATGCTGCCCATTGGTTCCAGGCTCTCCCCAAATGATCGGTCCTGTTTGATATTCAACGGGAATGCCATTTCTGTCTACATATTTACCATTACTTTCCATATCACCTTGTTGGAAATAGGCGGCAAAACGATGCATATATTGATCATATGGTAATATAGCATGACTTTCAGCATCGAAAAAGTTATTGTACCATACACCGATAACAGCCATAATGACTGGGATATTTTCTTCGAAAGGGGTATTCCGGAAATGTTCGTCGGTAGCATGTGCCCCTTTTAGCAATTCATAAAAGTTTTCATAACCTACGCCCAAGGCGATTGAAAGGCCGATAGCACTCCATAAGGAATAGCGCCCTCCTACCCAATCCCAGAATTCGAACATATTTTTTGGGTCTATTCCAAAATTTTGGACTGCTTTTGTATTGGTACTTAAAGCGACGAAATGTTTGGCAATATCACTTTCTTCCGCTCCATGTGCCAAAAACCAATCACGTGCGCTGTGCGCATTGGCCATTGTTTCCTGCGTGGTAAAGGTCTTAGATGCTATTAAGAACAAGGTAGTTTCGGCATTAACCGTTTTTAAAACTTCAGCTATATGTGTACCATCAACGTTTGAAACAAAATGTAAATTTAAATGGTTTTTATAGGCCTTCAATGCTTCTGTAACCATTACCGGACCCAAGTCGGAACCGCCAATCCCGATATTCACAATGTCGGTAATAGCTTTACCGCTGTAACCCTTCCAATTGCCATTGATGACCGACTCGCTAAATTCTTTCATATGATTTAGCACATCATTTACCGCAGGCATCACATCTTGGCCGTCTACTTTTATTGATGTGCCACTTACATTACGCAACGCCGTGTGCAGCACTGCACGACCTTCTGTCTGATTTATGGGCGAACCGTCAAACATAGCTTCAATAGCCTCTTCAAGCTTACATTCTCTAGCCAGTTGGATGAGTAAAGCAATTGTTTGCTCATCGATGCGATTTTTTGAATAGTCGAATAAAATGTCCTCAAACGCAATTGAAAATTTTTCAAAACGGTTGGGGTCATACGCGAACAAATCGCGTAAGTGCTTTGGAGCAATATTAATATAGTGGTTACTTAAATAGCTATAAGCATCTGTCTCGGTGAAATTTACTTTTGGTAACATAATTGCATCAAAATTTTCACGAAACTACAATTTTCATTTGAATAATTTGTCTTTTAATGGTAATGAAGCTATTTGCTTAGCAGCAAATAGCTTCATTTGAATAATTATTCATTGTATTGTTAGTTTTCAAAGGTATTCATGAGCTCGTTTCACTCGGTTATTCATTGTATTGTTAGCTTTCAAAGGTATTACTCACTATTTAAATTGTCAGCACATAATACTTAATTTGCCGTGATTAATAGTGATGACAGAGCGGTTGTTTGTGGCATTATTCTCAATATTTATACATTTAGTCTTTTTAACATTTTTTGCTTTAAAAAAACATAAAATTTCAATACCTTTATCCTGACGATTTTACAAAAAACATTTGTAAATCAGCTATTAAACTAAACGGTTAGAAAATGTATCAACCATCTTAAAGGGAGTTCAAGATGACTGATGTAAATTACGAAAATATTGAACGTTACCTTGCTGGCGACATGTCTGAAAAAGAGCGTGACAGCTTTGAAAACGAGTTAGATGAAAATGAAGATCTAGCTCAGGAACTCCATTTTTATATGTATGTCAATCAAAGCATTTCAGAATGCCTTCATCATCATTCTTCCTTTAAGTATTACGACGAGCATACCACCTTTAAATCCCTAAACTCAAAAAAACATCAAGACATGAGCACCATTAGATGGGTCGCACTAATTACAATTGCCTTAATTTTTGGGGGTATTCTTATTTGGTCGCCTTGGCAAAATAATAGAATTCAAGAAGCAACCAAAGTAAAAATGAATACAGTTAGCGCAGAAGGAATACCTGTTGACAATAAATACGCTGATATTATTGATTTATTCAACAAAAACAAATATGCAGAAGTACTTCCTCTTCTAAATAATGCACTCGCTGAAAAACCTGATGACTTATATATACGGTATTATCGAGGCCTTACCTTTCTAAATTTAAAATACCTAGGTTCTGCCCGTAGAGATTTTTTAAAAATTTACACAGAAAACACGCTGCAAATGTATGAAGCGGCCTATTACATAGCGTTGAGCTATACCGAAGAAGAGGACGAAGATGATTACAAAGAAAGTGCTTTAAACTGGCTAAAAAAAATCCCAAAAGATTCAGCAATTTATCCCAAAGCAGAAGAATTACGAAAAACATTGATTTAATTACCAAGACTATTTTAGTTGCGAGTTATCAGTTGCCGGTTGTGAGCATATATTAGTTGCGAGCTGTGAGCAATTACTGATCACCACTTGACGATTCAACAACTTAACTATAACGATTCGACTATTTAACCAATGAACTACTCAACAATTTAAGCACTCAACTAGTCAACTACTCAACAGTTCAGCTACTTAACCATTCAACCACTTAACGATTCAACTAGTTACGCAAAAATCATTAACTTTGCTGCATGACCAAAGAGAATATTCAAAGTTTGAGGGATAGAGCAGCTTCCCTGAGGAGGCATCTTTGACATTGACGCCAAACAAAAATTAATAAACCAAGAGCAGGAAATCACGCTTAGCCCCAATTTTTGGGATAACCCAAAAGAAGCAGAAAAGATACTGCAATCTATCAAGAGCAAAAAAATCTGGACAGATAGTTTCGATGAGGTCAGCAAAGCAATCGATGATGCTTCTGTTATGTTTGATTTCTACCAAAGCGGCGACGCCTCAGAGACAGAAACAGACGAAGTGTATCGCGACGCATTAAGCAAAATTGAAGAGCTGGAATTTAAGAATATGCTCAGTGCTGAAGAAGATCAGCTTACAGCCATCTTACAGATTACTGCCGGAGCGGGTGGAACAGAAAGTTGCGACTGGGCAGCAATGCTTATGCGAATGTATATTATGTGGGGAGAAAAAAATGGCTACAAAGTAACGGAACAGGATTTTCTTGAGGGAGACGTTGTGGGCGTAAAATCGGTGACACTTCAATTTGAAGGAAATTTCGCCTATGGTTATCTAAAAGGCGAAAATGGTGTTCACCGTCTCGTACGCATTTCCCCTTTCGATTCAAATGCTAAACGACATACATCGTTCGCATCCGTCTATGTATACCCCTTGGTAAATGATACCATCGAAATTGATATAAAAGATGCAGACATTGAGTGGGATACCTTCCGTTCGGGTGGTGCCGGCGGGCAAAATGTAAACAAGGTAGAAACAGCCGTTCGCTTACATCATAAATCTTCGGGCATTGTTATTAAGAACCAGGAGTCGCGCTCCCAGTTACAGAACAAAGAAAATGCGATGAGACTACTTAAGTCTCAACTGTATGAAATTGAAATGCGGAAACGCATGGAAACCACTGCCGCCATCGAAGGAAACAAGAAAAAAATTGAATGGGGTTCCCAGATTAGAAATTATGTATTGCATCCTTATAAATTAGTAAAGGACCTAAGAACAAGCTATGAAACATCGAACACACAAGCAGTATTGGATGGGGAAATTGATGAGTTCTTAAAATCTTATCTCATGGAATTTGGTGGTAATTAAAATTTATTCTTCCACATCATGGATTCTACAGGGCGCGTGGTTTTACGATTGTACTTCGCATTGCCCTTCGCATTATACATGGTGTGGACATCTCCTTCCACGCTAAAGTAAATAAGCTGACCAATGGGCATTCCGGCATAAACCCTCACAGGTTGTGCTACGGAGATTTCCAACGTCCAGGTATTACAAAACCCTACGTCGCCTTTCCCGGCAGTAGCATGTATATCGATTCCTAACCGGCCAGTACTACTTTTACCTTCTAGAAAAGGAACGTGTTTATGCGTTTCTGTATATTCTAATGTTACCCCTAAATACAATGTGTTGGGCTCTAACAAATAACCACTTTTGGGAATCTCAAAATGTATAATCTCATTATGCTCTTTAGCATCTAACACCCTATCTTTATAGGTGGCTAAATATTTACCTAAATGAACATCATACGAATTAGAACCTAAACACTCTTTCTCAAACGGCTCAATAATAATGGTTCCTTTTTCTATTTCTTCTAGAATTCTTTTATCTGATAAAATCATTTTTTTGAGATTGTATTTGTGTTAAACATTCTTCGATCAAAAAGAACGACAAACATAGACAATTTGCTTTTATCATCAATGCGGCATTTTACCTATTTTTTAATTTAGATATTTTGTCTAATTTAGACTATGGCATTAGTATACCTAAAAGAAATTAATCAACATACACGTTTTGCTATATGGAAAATAGAAGAGTCTGCTGATGAATTGCTTAGCAAACTACAGCTAAGTAGAAGCGAACGAGCATTTCTGGAACGGCTAAATAAAGGGAAGCGTACGCTTAATTGGTTAGGCACTCGTGTGCTGCTACGCTCCATGTTAGACACACCAGGCTATATCGATTGTCCGTCAGATGAAAACGGGAAACCTTATCTCGTGAATTTTCCACACAAGATCTCATTGAGCCATTCTTTTGATTATGCTACTGTTATGCTGAGCACCACACATGAAGTGGGGATTGACATGGAATTGGTAAAACCCAAAATCGAACTTATTGCCAATAAGTTTATGCAAGAGGGGGAATTAAAACAGCTTACCGACAATCAATATATAGAACAACTTTATGTCTGCTGGTGCGCCAAAGAAGCCGTTTATAAATTACAGGGCAAAAAAGGAGTTTCCTTTAAAGACAATATCTGGGTGGAGCCATTTTCTTATCAATCAGAAGGCGGCTATATCACAGCTCATTTGAGAGGGCCGTATCAAAACGCTACATATACCATTTATTATGAACGCTTTCAAGAATATATGCTGGGCTATGTAATGGGATAATTAGTAGCAAGACATCAGTATCAAGTAGCAAGACTATATTAATTGCGAGTTATCAGTTGCCGGTTGTGAGCGTTAAAACCGTCGTTTTAATTTCTAAAATTACTAATCCCTACTTGACGATTCAACAACTTAACGATTCGACTATTTACTCAATGAGCTACTCAACCACCGTCAGTTAACTTTCGCTATTTAATCAACAAAATAAAAATCTATACCTTTGTAAAAAAATCTCTAAAAAGAGAAGAACCGTCCATGTTTATCTGCCAGCTGGCGGATTTATCGCGAAGGGAAATATAAATTTTTCACGGATTTTTAAATATTCAATCTGTGTTCATGAGCTGGGGTTTACACATGGTAAGCTCCATACGGCCTTTGGAAAAAAATTATTTACGGATGAAAATGAATAAAAAAGTGTTTTTTCAGGATTGGGGCCTGGTGGACTATCAAGGGGCTTGGGATCGTCAAGAACTTATTTTTGCTGACATCGTAAAACAGAAAACCGATAATCGAACGAACGGAACCGAATTACCGACAGACAATTATCTTATATTCGTGGAGCACCCACATGTATATACTCTTGGAAAAAGTGGAAAACCGGAGAATCTGCTTTTAGACGAAGCGGGATTACTGGAAAAAAGGGCGGTATATTATAAAATCAACCGCGGAGGTGACATCACTTATCATGGCCCCGGACAATTAGTTGGATACCCTATTTTAGATCTTGATAATTTCTTCACGGATATCCACCGCTATATGCGAACGATTGAGGAAGCCGTCATTTTGACATTGGCCGATTACGGTGTAATTGCCGGTCGCTATCCAGGTTATACTGGTGTATGGTTAGATGCCGACAATGATAATGCCCGAAAGATTTGTGCCATCGGCGTGCGTGCCAGCAGGTGGGTAACTATGCACGGCTTTGCTTTCAATATTAATACTGATCTATCTTATTTCAATAATATTATTCCTTGCGGCATAGAAGACAAGGCCGTTGCTTCTTTGCAAGGGGAACTAGGAAGGAAAGTGGATATTGAAGAGGTGAAAATAAAACTAAAAAAACATTTTGCCAATTTATTTGAGATGGAGTTGATGAATGAAGCGACTATAAATATGAACGCTTAATAAAATCTGTGGCACTATCCCTTTGTTATCGATACCTTCTCCCATATCAACTCTTCGGCTTATTATACTTTAAAAATCATTCTATCGTCCCACAGTATACGCTATCGGAAATGCGATCAAATAGCGTATCTCTAAAAGCTGCGTATACATGTATTGGCCGATTCTTATCTTTCGGGGGATTTATATCCCAGATGTCAAATTGATCTTTTCTTTCTGCCCCGATTTCGCGAAAAACACGCAAGAGATCGACATCATATAAAAGTATCATCAGTCGATCATCCATTCCTCCACCCATAAAATCCCATCGTAAAACCAAACGATTTCCGTCCCATTCCACTACACAATTATGAGGAGGAGCTAAAGGACCCTTAGAAATAAGCACTTTTGCCGGATTAATATATGGCTGATCATTAACATCTAGCTCCACAGCGTTCTTCCAAGTATAAGATTGCGCTAGCTGAAATGCGCCAACCCGACTTCCTTTAGGTGCTTCTCTTTTAAAGCCAAAGTTAATGTAGGGTTTGATAGGGCTTAAAAATTCGGATACAACTTTCATCTTAGCCTGGTTTAACAATTCAAGTTTAGTAAAGGGTTTGGTACGACTTCCCACCGAACGGATTACATTTTGGCCACCTAGCTCATAGCCAATAATAGATCCTACCTTCCCTTTAAACGGTCCTGTAATTCCATTTTTTACTGTTGCCATAATATTTCATCTAGATCATAATTAAATTTACATCAACATTATACTAAAGTATGATTTAAAAATGATAAAACAAAGTATTAATAAGGTATCAACAAAGGGTTAATAGAGATATAGCTCTGTTAACCCACTGTAAAAGCTCTGTTAACTCTCTATAGAAGCTAAGTCAATAGAGAATAAAGGGTATATTTGGTCACAAGGAAATGTTAAATTGTACTAAAAAGGTAATAAGAAAGATCAATCAGAATAAAGCAACATTATAAATAGCGAAATAATAACTTCTCGCTTAAAATTAGACGAATAATTATAACTGGAAGCGAAGGTTCAGTCACTTAACACTCAGGCAAACTCAACGGAATGTTGGTAGCCAATCCACCATCAGATGTTTCTTTATATTTAACATTCATATCTAGAGCCGTTTCCCACATGGTATGAACCACCGCATCTAAACTTACTTTCGCCTTATCTGGATTAGATTGTAAGGCCAGTTGAGAGGCGGTAATTGCTTTTATCGCTCCCATTGTATTGCGTTCAATGCAAGGAACTTGGACCAAACCACCGATAGGATCGCAGGTGAGCCCTAAATGATGTTCCATTGCAATTTCGGCAGCCATTAGTACTTGTCGTTGCGAACCTCCAAGACATTCCGTAAGAGCGGCAGCAGCCATAGCGGAGGAGACGCCTATCTCCGCTTGACATCCCCCCATAGCTGCAGAAATAGTAGATCCTTTCTTAAAAATGCTACCAACTTCTGAAGCCGTGGCAATAAATTGCAATATCTTATCTTCTCTGTAACCATCACAAAAAGTCAGATAATATTGCATAACCGCTGGTATAACCCCGGCAGCACCGTTGGTAGGGGCAGTAACCACTCTACCAAAAGAAGCATTCTCTTCGTTTACAGCTAATGCAAAACAACTAACCCAGTCTAATGTATATTGAAAGGATGCTCCTCCTGCTCGAATAGCCTCCATCCAACTATCATAATCTGAATATGATCGCCCATTCAGAAGCTTTTTATTTAGCTTGGCAGCTCTCCGCTCAACGTTTAATCCGCCAGGCAAAATTCCACCTGTATGACATCCGCGGTAAATGCAATCGCGAATAGTATAGTACAAGTTCAAAACACCTCTGTTGGTCTCTTCTTCACTGCGCCAAGCATGCTCGTTTTCCATCACCACCTCCGACACTTTTAAGCCTGTACGCATGCACCACACCAAAAGATCTTTCGCATTTTGAATCGGAAATGGTAGGTCTACTTCTATTGAACCGTCTCGATCTTCGTTCTCTTGTATCACAAAACCTCCCCCTATAGAGTAGTAGGTCTCCGAATGTGCTCTTCCATCATTTAATAATGCCTGGAACGTAACGGCATTTGGATGGTAAGGCAAACTTTCATGAAAGAGAAACAATAGGTCTTCCGTATAATCAAATTCAATTGAATGTATCCCTCCAAGCGCAATACATTTTCTCTCCTTGATCATATTTACTTTTATGTCTATTTGGTTGACATCGAAAGTAACAGGATCGTCGCCACTTAAACCCAGCAGAATGGCAATGTCTGTACCATGCCCCCTACCAGTTTTTGCCAGCGATCCATATAAGAGAATCTTAATACACTCCGTGGAAACAAGTAATCCCTCTCTACTTAGCTTTTGTACAAACTTTTGAGCCGCACGCCAAGGCCCTAAGGTATGTGAACTAGACGGGCCGATACCTATTTTAAAAATATCAAAAATTGAAATTTGCTCTTTATTCATTCAAAAATTACGCTCTTATCTATGAAACACCCTATTAAGTCGGCCTCTACATTATTTGACAACGACAGACAGTGTAAAAAATGCCATACGAAGTTAAGCTATATAATCGTTATTTCATTACGCGTTAACACCGCCTTAATTATCATTATCCTAAAATATTTAACTTAAACAAAACATTTTAATCGTTTTTTCAGTTGCTCTTTTTATATTTGGTTATTATAAACCAATAAACTTAAAAAACGATTAATTTTTCTTTATTATCTCTACTGCCGAAGAGGTGGGATTGAACGCAAAAACGATAGATAAAACCTTATTTCACCATTAAATTTAACAATCAATATGGAGACTTACAATTATGACGAGTCGATGGGCTCAGGCTTTTTAGCCGGTATTGGCATAGGAGGAACCCTCATTGGGCTTGCCGTTGCAGTCCTAGCGATCGCCGGACTATGGAAAATGTTTGAAAAAGCAGGCAAGCCCGGATGGGCCGCCATTATTCCAATCTATAACATCATTGTTATGTTAGAAATTATTGGAAAACCTCTTTGGTGGGTTATCGGTATATTTATACCTTGTATAAACATTGTGGTAATCGTATGGGTTACCAATCTTTTAATGAAAAGTTTTGGAAAAGATGTTATTTACACCGTTTTAGCCCTTATTTTTCCTTATATTATTTATCCAATGATTGGCTTCGGTAGTGATCGTTATATAGGTCCAACAGCGGCTGAAGCCCAGGGTGGTGACTCTTTTAATCAGTTTAAAAATTATAAGAACCCATTTGATGGTAATGATAGGCCCAAAGATCCAACAGACAACAATGACAGACCTCAAGATCCGACCGTTTAAGGCATTCGTATCCAAGGCTATACTTTTTATGGTTTGCAGTCAAGACATCATATCTTGGCTGCAACATCATTTAATTCCTTGCCCTTTTAAATTTGTTACCGGCATCGACTGTCCAGGTTGTGGCTTCCAACGTTCCCTTATATACCTAATAAAAGGTCAGTTAACAGCGAGTATTCAAATGTACCCCGCCACTATCCCCTTGTTGTTATTAGGCGCCTTCTTTATTGTAAAGCATTATTTCGTATTCAAAAAAAGTGAATTAATTGCCACTATTCTGGCATGTCTTGTTGGAGGAATTATTATAGCGGGCTATATAAAAAAAATGTGGTAAATTTAACGTTCTACCCTACCGTTCTGTACCATCAACTTTTGAGGTTAAATAATTATAATCCTTCATTATTTGCTGTAAAAACTGCAGCTCATCCATCGATTCAGGGATTTCCACCCTTATTGCTTCGCGGGCTTTCATAGCCATTTTATATACAAGCATATCATTGCCCGATTTATTAAAATTGCTTATCACTTCATGTATAAGGGTAATTTCCTGATCTGACAATTGAATCACTTCTGGCAATACGGGCACATAATCATCTTCCTGCACCCGTGGCTTAAAAACAACGGTATCTAAAGAAGTGCGTGGCACTGTTTTGATTAGCGTGGTACCCGCCACCAGATCACCTATACGCTGCTTATTGGGCGTTATAGCAGCACAAATTAATCCACCAACCTGAAGAGTAAGCGTAAAATCAACAAAACGAAACAACCATCTTAAAAAATATTGCCCCAGACTAGGCTGATAACCGTCTAGGCTTATTACTTTAATATGTAGCACTCTCTTTCCTACACTTTGCCCGTTAAAAAATACCTCACATAGCAAATCGTAAAAAACAAACAAAACGCCTAAAATGACTAATAATATAATATAACCGCTATTATCAATTAAACGTAACGAAAGGGTAATAATTAAAAAGAACAGGTATATAGCTAAAAAAATGGCATAGTCAATAATGCGAGCAACAATTCTCTCACCAACGCCTGCCACATCGTAATCGATGGTTATATTCTGTGGAGTTATAACACTTACATGGTTCATCTACAGCTAAATTATATTAAAACATGGAGATCAAAAAATAAAATAAGTTTTCATAGTAAAGCCAATTAAACTTGCATGAACATTTTGCTACCTGCTAGCTCTTCAAAACCATGCCTTGTTTCGCTCAAAAACAAGCTATAAACATTCTTAAAATATAAATTTAAACAGACTGACTCTTAGATTTTTGCTATTTTTATGGATATTCCCTCTATAAAAAGCTCTCAATAGCAGAGGAGAGATCGATAATTCCATTTATGTGCAACGCGATTATATTGCATATAAAAGGAAATTTATCTAAGTTTGAATATATCTGTTTTGTCTGGTTAAGATGATACATTTTTAACGTTTGCGCAACATAACCGATAATCATTTTAGACAATAGCCTGAATAGTTTAACTTTTATACTTCACATCGTATGCGAGAAGCATTATTTGTAAAGCAAAATAGTAATAAATGGGAAAACTATGAACAAATGAAAGTAACGCATCCTGATGAGCTGGCTGAACGTTTCATAGAAATTACGGATGATTTAGCTTTTTCAAAAACTTTCTATCCAAAATCGAAAACGACGGCTTATCTAAATGGGTTGGCTTCACGTCTTCATCAATCGCTCTATATCAATAAGAAAGAACAAACGAGTAGGTTCCTAACTTTTTGGAAGATAGAACTACCCGTAATTTTTCACCAACATCGCAAACAATTAGTATATGCGTTTATCTTCTTCATTGCATTTGTTATCATTGGTGCCTTTTCAGCAGCAAAAGACGACACCTTTGTTAGGCTCATCTTGGGCGACGCCTATGTAGATATGACGAACGCCAATATAGACAGGGGGGATCCCTTCGGTGTTTACAAAAAAATGGACCCTTTCCTGATGTTCTTAATGATCGCCTTAAACAACATTAAGGTATCATGCTTCGCGTTTTTATTGGGTATTTTATGTTCTGTCGGAACCGTTGTTTTACTTATGTATAACGGTGTTATGCTCGGAGCCTTTCAATATTATTTTTTCAGCAAAGGCTTAGGTTTCGCTTCCGTTACGGTAATCTGGATACACGGAACCCTTGAAATAGCAGCCATTATCCTCTCTGGGGCTGCCGGCCTTATTTTAGGAAATAGTTTGTTGTTTCCGGGGACCTTCACAAGATTGATTTCTTTTAAACGGGGAGGAAAAGATGGCATTAAAATAATCATTGGTCTAGTTCCAATTTTTATTGTTGCTGCCTTGTTGGAGTCTTTCGTCACCAGACATACAGAAATGCCCGCGTGGCTTAGCGTTTCAATATTAATCGGCTCCTTGGTTTTTCTTATCTGGTATGTCATTATATATCCGAGAAACCTTTTTAAAAAGAATGCACTAAATGGAAAATATTGAATCAAGAATAGATTTTCGGCGGGTAAGAGACTTTAGCCAAACAATCAATGATAGCTTTACTTTTATAAAGCAGAATTTTAAAGATTTAATCCTGCCGATACTCTATATCTGTGGATTTTTTATCGTTGCTACGATGGCCAGTGCTGTTATGCAGCAACTAAAAACGGTAAGACTGTTAGGTCTTGCTAAGGCTTCTACCACAAAGACCTATTCAACAGAGTTTTCATCCTATGCCTTCGGCATTGAATATGTATTGCTTATATTATTTAGCGTGCTCACAGTGGGATCTATTTATTTAGTCACTTATTGTTACATTAAGCTATATAAAGATCGACAGAATAGTCCACCGAGTACAGAAGAAGTTTGGCATGCCTTTAAGCATCATGCACTCCGTTATTTTATTGCCATGATATTGCTAACGGCTCTCTTAGTTATCGGTTTTCTCTTTTGCCTAATTCCCGGTTGCTATCTGCTGCCAATCGTTACCCTCGCCTTGCCAATCATGGTGCTGGAAGAAAGAAGTATGACGGATTCATTTTCAAGAAGTATGCACTTACTAAAAGACAATTGGTGGAAGACGTTTGGATTAATTCTAATATCAGGGTTAATAGCTTATTTTAGCATGGGTATACTTGGACTCCCGGGAGCGCTGCTAAACATCTTTGCATTATTTTTAGAAGATTCACCTAATTTGGTTTTGGCGGGCAGCATTTTCAGTTCCATTTTGACAGGTATGTCTCAGATAATGTATATACTTCCAGCTATTGTGAGCGCATTATGGTATTATAGTTTAAGCGAAGAAAAAGACGGTCAGGGCCTTTTGGAAAGAATAGAAAATTTCGGATCAAGTGAAAGTAAAGATCCGAACGACTGGCCTGAAGAGGAATACTAATTATTATGAACAAAAGATTGATCTTTTTTTCCATTATTTGTACAGTCCTTCATGTTTCGATTGCTATGGGAACAGACACGCTGCGCGTGGTATCGAATGATACCCTGAAGGTAAAGACAGATCGTTCCACCCTTGTTTTAAGGTCGTTCAAAACAGAAAAGTTAACCACTTACAAAAAGGATCCCGCTTTCAACTATATAGAGGCACCTATCCCCTCCAATTGGTGGCAACAGTTTAAACATTGGCTTTACGAAAAGCTCGGCAATTTATTCATAAACGAAAAATCAACCCTTGCCCTTAAGTGGCTCGTTATCCTGTTGGGAGCATCGGCGCTGATATTCCTTGTATATAAACTGTTAGGAATGAATATCATGCATATCTTTGGAAAGCAAAGCCGTTCTGACCAAACTCAGCTGATTGATCCGACTGAAAATATACATGTGATAGATTTTGACACAGAATTAAATCAAGCTATTGAAAGCAACAATTTCAAATCGGCCATCAGGCTTCTTTATCTTAAAAGCTTGAAGGAGTTAACCGATAAGCAGTATATTGATTGGCAGCCAGGAAAAACGAATCAGACGTATATTCAGGAATTGAGCGAAAAACCATTCCAAGATAATTTTGCATTGCTAACTAATCAGTTTGAATATACATGGTATGGCGACTTCACCGTTCAGAAACAGCATTTTACCATCATTAAAGAAGCATTTAGCACCTTTAACACCACTATTAAATAAAAAACAGTTAAACCCCGATTAAATGAAGGATCTAAAAATATATCTTATTATAGCCTTTTCTATTTTGGGTCTTTACCTGTTTGTAGAATATAACAAGCCTGTTCCGCTGGACTGGACACCTACATTTAATAGAACTGATAAAATTCCTTTTGGAACCTATGTCTTATATCATGAACTGCCACAGCTCTTCAAAGCTGAGATTAACAATTCTAGAGAATCCATTTTTAAAACTCTTCAAAAAGCGGAAACTGCAAACTTATTAATTATTGCGCCTTCCGTAAATATTAGCGCTGCCGACTATCAAAGAATGCGTGAACATATGAATAAGGGAAATGAGATTTTTATCGCAGCTTATAATTTCAATGATCAAATACTAGACTCTTTGAACCTGTCACTTCGATCAAGAGACATTCTATTTTCTAAAGATAGCCTTCGTTTCCATTTTTTAAACCCTCGATTAAATCCATCAAAAAATTACCAATTTGACCGTGCTATAGCGTTTCATTATTTCAGCAAATTCGACACTACAAAAACCACTGTACTTGCCCGCAATAATAAGGGCGATGCCAACTTTATTCGCTATCAATATGGTAAAGGCTCTTTATATTTATTAGCCTCACCAGACTTTTTTAGCAATTACGCACTACTGAATACAGAAGGAGCTTTATTTGCATCCAATGCTTTATCCTATCTCAACCCCAATCGCAAGCTTTTGTATGACGAATTTCAACTTCTCGGTATGCGAGGCGCCAAGTCAGTATTACGGGTAATCTTTGAAAATCCGCCTTTAAAATGGGCTTATTACCTTACATTAGTGAGTCTTATACTTTTTGTGTTGTACGAAATTAAACGCCGACAACGCATCATTCCATTGGAAGACTCCATGTCTAATACAAGTGTGGAATTTGCAAAAGTGGTGGGTAGCATCTATTACCAGCAACGGGATAATAAAGACATTGCTAACAAAAAAGTAATTTATCTATTAAATCATATTCGAACAAACTATCGTTTAAAGACAGGTGATCTGGACGACGAATTTCAGGAGCTGCTAACCCGACGATCTGGAGCAGACGCCAATGTAATAAGCAATTTAATTAAAGAAATCAAGGCGATTTACAAAGGAAAATATCTCAACGACCAAGAGTTAATTGAATTAAATAATAATATTGAAGCCTTTTACGACCAATCCGGGACATATGGAACAAGAATTTTTTGAACAAAGAACAGATTTGAACGAGCTAAATGGGGCAGTTGATCATATTAAGCAATCTTTATCTCAAATAATAGTAGGCCAGCAGGAGATGATAGAATTATTGATTGCGGCAATTCTGGCTGATGGACATGTTTTAATTGAGGGGGTTCCCGGCGTGGCTAAAACCTTGACTGCAAAATTAATAGCAAAGTGTATCGATGCTCAATTCAGTAGAATTCAGTTCACACCAGATCTTATGCCCTCGGATGTATTAGGAACTTCTATCTTTAATCCACAACGTACCGATTTTGAGTTTAAACGAGGTCCGATTTTCGGCAATATCATTTTGGTCGACGAAATAAATAGAGCTCCTGCAAAAACACAATCCGCTTTATTTGAAGTGATGGAAGAGCGTCAAATAACAATGGATGGTATTTGTTATAAGATGGAAGAGCCTTTTATGGTCTTAGCAACGCAAAACCCTATTGAACAAGAAGGAACCTATCGCCTTCCTGAAGCACAGTTGGACCGCTTCTTATTTAAAATTGAAGTTGGCTATCCCTCTCTGGTTGAGGAAACTGATATCTTAGCAAAACACCATCAGCACAATACAACGGAAAAATTGCTCACCTTGGCACCTGCTTTAACTACTGCACAGATTAAAACCTTTAGGCTCCTTATCAAAAATTTACACGTAGAAGATAAGCTATTAGAATTTGTAGCTAAAATTGTTTATCAGACTAGAAATCATAAATCTATATTTCTTGGAGGATCTCCTCGTGCATCCCTCGCTATTGTTAACAGCGCCAAAGCCGTTGCTGCCATGAACAATAGGGACTTTGTGACACCGGATGATATTACGAAAGTGGCCTTACCCGTATTACGCCATCGCGTCATGTTAACGCCCGAAAAAGAAATGGAAGGTGTAACGGCCGATGATATAATTAATCAAATTATTAAAAACATTGAAATACCGAGGTGATGATCATTGGTTGTTAGTTGTTCGTTGATGGTTATTGGCAGTAAGTCGTAAGGAGCAAGATACAGGGAACGATCATGTGATGAATAATGAACGAGTGATGAATGTCTTGATACTAAGTTGAAACGTTAGGTAGTTAAATGGTTAAATAGTCAAGTGGTTAAGTTTAAACTGGATTTGGAGTGTAATCATTATTTTAGGCGAATCGCTCTAATAACAAATAACCAACAACTAATAACCAATAATGTCTTGATACTTTAAAATATGAATAGACTATTTAGGCTCTTTTACACAGATCTCTTTCTTTGCAGTCGTCTGTTTATCGCATTAGGTTTAGCTATCGTCTTGTTTTTATTTTCCTTTTTTTTCCCTTGGTTAGGAATCATTCCAAGTATTTTTCTGCTAACCGTTATCATTGTATTGCTGGCCGATTTGTTTTTATTATATGCTAAAGGTGGTAAAGTTACGACAACTCGTATTACGGCATCTAAACTTAGCAATAGTGACGATAATGATATTCAATTAATCATCAGAAACTATTACCCATTTAGCGTGCATGTGGGTATTATTGATGAAGTACCAACACAATTTCAACGGCGAGATATATGGTTTACTAAAACGCTTCTTGCCAAAGCAACAGAGCAGATTGTCTATCAGCTTCGTCCTGTAAAAAGAGGAATTTATGCTTTCGGTGATATTCGCACATTTGTTCAATCGCCTATAAAGTTTGTTCAAAGGAGGTTTAATAGTTCTGCGGCGGTAGACATTCCTGTATACCCTTCTTTTCTTCAAATGAGACGTTATGAGCTATTGGCAATTTCTGATAGATTAAGTGATTACGGTCTAAAAAAAATACGCAGGTTAGGACACAGCATGGAGTTTGAACAGATTAAAACCTATGTGCAGGGAGACGATTATCGAACACTAAACTGGAAAGCAACGGCCAGACATGGTAGCTTAATGGTCAATTCTTACATAGATGAAAGATCACAACATGTTTATTGTATCATTGACAAATCGAGGTCTATGAAGATGCCGTTTAATGGATTGAGTTTACTTGATTATGCCATAAATGCAAGCTTAGTGTTATCAAATATTGCTTTAAAAAAGGAAGATAAAGCAGGTTTAATTACGGTATCAGAAAAAATAGGAAGTGTAGTTCCTGCGGATAAGCGGCCCATTCAACTTCATTACATCATGGAGGTATTGTACAAAGAAAAAACCAGGTATCTGGAAACGAATATGGAGGCATTATACAGTACCATTAGGCGCACGATGAAGCAAAGAAGTTTGGTTTTACTATTTAGTAATTTTGAAAGCATCTCCGCATTAAACCGTCAATTACCCTATCTCAAAAGAATAGCACAATTTCATCTATTGGTAGTCATCTTTTTTGAAAACACAGAACTTACCGCCTTAAGTCGAGAGAAGGCTAGTAATGTGGAGGGGATATACCTAAAAACGATAGCGGAAAAATTCGTATATGAGAAAAAAATGATTGTCAGAGAACTCACGAGACACGGCATCCAATCGATTCTAAGTCCGCCTCACTTGCTGACTATAAATACCATTAATAAATATTTAGAAATAAAAGCCAAACAGAAAATTTAGGAAGCTGTATAATTAGGAGGTATCAATTTCGTTTCACTCCACTAGACATGATGGCGGGAATGTAGGTTGCCTCTTCACTCTTAACCTGGCTTCAAGTTCGCCACTGGTACCGTCACAGTTACATTACTTATCCGTTCAAAAGCGGCAATAAGGTTTCCAAATACGTACGGTCGTTCGACAACCGTGGTACCTTATTTTGTCCTCCAAGTTTATCTCTGCTCTTCATCCATTTGTAGAATGTCCCTTCAGGCGCAACATGAATAATTGGTTCCTTTAATGCGAGATTGCGAAATCGTTTAGCATCGTAATCGGAATTCACCTCCCTTAATTTTTCATCCAATAGTTGTGTAAAACGCGCTACATCATCAGGCTTTTGTTCAAACTCGATAATCCATTCGTGCGCTCCAGCTTCCTTATCCCTAAAATAAACGGGCCCGGCTGTATAATCTTTTACAATGGCATTGGTTGCTCGGCACGCTGCCTGAAGTCCGTCATCAGCGTTATCTACTATAAGTTCTTCTCCAAACGTATTGATATACTGCTTCGTTCTACCTGTAATTTGTATTCGATAAGGGTGGAGTGTGGTAAATTTGATGGTATCTCCGATCATGTATCGCCATAAACCCGCATTTGTAGAAATTATTAATGCATAATTTTTCCCTAATTCAACCTCATCTAAACTTAATGTCTTTGGGCTTTCGTCATGGAGATGTTCGACAGGCAAAAATTCGTAGTAGACGCCATAATCTAACATGAGCAATAGGTCGTCTGAATCCGATTGATCTTGTATTCCAAAATATCCTTCAGAAGCGTTGTAATTCTCCAGATAATACATATTATCGGAAGGTATGAGCTGCTTAAATTGCTCTTTGTAAGGCTTAAAGCTAACACCTCCATGTAAGTAAAGTTCTAAATTAGGCCATACTTCCAAGAGATTATCTTTACCTGTAAGTTCCAGCACCCTTTTAGCGAGCACTACATTCCACGTGGGTACTCCCGAAAGGTTCGTTACATTTTCATGGATAATTAAGTTAGCCACCCGTTCGATCTTTTCTTCAAAATTAGGGTTCAAAGTGGTCTCTAGGTCAGGTGTTCTATACATCTCCGCCCAAAAAGGAAGATTGCTAATTAATATCGCCGATAAATCTCCGGAGCTCGTTTCGCCATTTCCTATTTGATTTATTTTATGGCTTCCGCCGAGCACAACGCCTTTTCCTGTAAATACTTTAGCGTCTGGCCTGTTGTGGCAGTAGATAGATAATAAATCTTTACCTCCTTGAAAGTGACAGTCTTCTAAAGCCTCTTCGCTTACCGGAATAAATTTACTTCTGTCTGAAGTAGTGCCAGAAGACTTGGCAAACCATTTAATATCTGAAGGCCAAAGTAAGTTCTGTTCTCCAGCAATCATGCGATCAATAAACGGCTTGATGCTATTGTAATCCTGTATAGGAACACGTTCTTTAAAAGTAGCTATGGTGCATATGGAATTATAGTCGTATTTCTTTCCCCACTCTGTTGCTTGAGCAGTTGTTATAAGGCTTTGAAACCACTCTTCTTGCACTTCATGCGGGTATTTCATGAAAAGCTCAATCTGATGGATACGCTTTTTCATTATCCAATTGATAATGGAATTTACTATTGCCATTTGCTATATCAGGTGTTATAGGTAATAAAAGCTAAACTAATAAAAATTATTGGTTGTTTATTATTGGTTATTCCTTATCAGTTATCCGTTGTTAGTTGTTCGTTATTGGTTGTTCGTTATTAGTTATTGGTTACTAATGTTGGTGTTTCTGTATTCATCGTGCGTTCCATATATACAAGTCGGTACGCGCAATGGTTTAAGCATTAGCGCTCTGCCTACTTTGGTGCTACCTTGTTCTCGTTAACGTCCTGATCAAACAGAAAAATTTTACTTAGGAACGACTCCTCCCAACTTCTTTCTTCTTAACTCGAAATGCTGTCCCAGATAAAACGTCCTTGCCATCTCGTTCACAGCAATTTCTTCGGGTGTTCCTGTAAGCATAATTTTACCTTCCGTAAGAAGGTACGCTCTATCTGTAATGGAAAGTGTTTCCTGCACATTGTGATCGGTTATTAAAATACCTATATTTCTATGCTTAAGCTTATGAACGATAGTTTGTATTTCTTCTACAGCAATCGGGTCAACACCAGCAAATGGCTCATCTAATAAAATAAAGTGCGGACTTGCGGCTAGCGCACGTGCTATTTCTGTACGCCTACGTTCTCCTCCCGATAATAGGTCCCCCCGGTTTTTCCGTACCTTATGAAGACTGAATTCATTTATAAGCTCTTCCAGTTTTTCTTTTCGAACATCCTTTTCCTTATGGTGTATTTCCAGGACCGCCATAATATTATCTTCTACAGAAAGTTTTCTAAACACGGAAGCCTCTTGCGCGAGATAGCCAATCCCTTTTTGGGCCCTTCTATACATAGGATCTTCAGTGATATCCTGCTCTTCAAGAAAAACATTCCCTGAGTTTGGTTTAATTAAGCCTACAATCATATAAAAGGAGGTTGTTTTACCTGCTCCATTCGGTCCAAGCAAACCTACAATTTCACCTTGTTCAACATGGAAGGAAACGTCATTTACAACGGTACGTTGCTTGTATTTCTTAACCAGATGCTCTGCTTTTAAAATCATTTTTTTAACTATTCGTTATTAGTTGCCGGTTTTGAGTGGTGTGTTTTTTGCGTACGGTATTCATAATTCATCGTTCATCACTCATCACTATTCGACTACTTAACGACCCACCTACCCAACGATTTAACTACTTAACCATTTTACATTATCAGCTAACTTCCCAATCTTATTCCCTTTAAATTCAACTGGAGTGACCTTTTATCTCTCCACACATTTTCCTCAATACTAAAACAGGCGTCAAAGGGTATGCCCTTATTGATAAGAGGTAAAAATTCACCTAAGCCAAAACCAATACTATCAAAAGTTCCAGCTCCTTCTTGAGTAAGGAACATCTTTAAATGATTAACTCCAACTAATGCAGCGGCTCCAATGGTATACAGGTTTCTCGCAATAAACACCGGAGCATTATTTTCTGGTCCGAAAGGAGCAAATTGCTGCAATACTCTGAAAAACTTAGGTGTTATATCTACTAATTTTATTTCTGCATCGATGCTTATTTCGGGCTCAAGTAATGCTGGATCGATGCTTTGAGCCACTACTTCTTCAAAGCGCTTCTGTAATGCAATCACATTTTCTACCTTCATTGTCAGTCCGGCAGCATATTTATGACCTCCAAATTGGTCCAATAAGTCGCTACACTCGGAGAGTGCTTCATACAGATCAAAGCCCGCTACCGATCTCGCTGAGCCCGCCACGTGACCATTTGATTTTGTCAGCACAATTGTCGGTCTGTAATATTTTTCAGTTAACCGCGAAGCTACTATTCCAATAACCCCCTTATGCCAATCTTCCTGATAAACAACAGTGGTTTTTCGTTGCATGAGGTGCTCATTTGCCTGTATTTGCTCCAACGCTTCCGCCGTTATGCGGGCATCGAAGTCTTTCCGCTGCATATTTTGTATATCAATCAAGCCGCAACAGGTTTTCGCTTCTTCTGAGCTTTTAGCAATTAACAACTTAACGGCATCTTTTGCATGATCGATCCTTCCAGCAGCATTAATGCGCGGACCTATCTGAAAAATAACATCCGTTAAACTCAAATCACTGCTCTTAGTCGCTAAATCAATAAGTGCTTTTAGGCCAAAACAAGGATTGTTATTCAGTTTCTTTAAACCATAATAGGCTAAGACTCTATTTTCCCCTGTGATGGGCACAATATCAGAGGCAATGCTAACTGCTACCAAATCTAAATATTGATACACTGTATTATCGTCCAGCTGATTTATTTTGGCAAATGCCTGAATAATTTTGAAGGCAATACCGCAGCCAGAAAGTTCTTTATAGGGATAAGGGCAATCTTTTCTTTTAGGATCCAATACGGCTACAGCTTGTGGCAATTCTTCCCCTGGCGTATGGTGATCTCCAATGATGAAATCGATGCCTTTACTACGAGCGTATTCAATTTTATCAATAGATTTTATACCGCAATCGAGGGCGATTATCAGCGAATAGTTATTATCTGCTGCATAATCAATCCCTTGTGTTGAAATACCGTACCCCTCTTTATATCGATCGGGAATATAGTACCCTAAATGATTATAAAAACGATTTAGAAAACTGAAGAGTACTGCGACCGATGTGGTTCCATCGACATCATAATCTCCATAGATTAAGATATTTTCTTTCATGCCAATAGCATGTTCAATACGACCGATGGCACGTTCCATGTCTTTCATCAAAAACGGATCGTGTAAATGTTCTAATCGCGGCCTAAAGAAATTACGCGCCTGTTCGAAGTCGTCTACTCCTCGCTGAATAAGCAATGTGGCCAACACCTTATTGATGTTGAGCGCACTAGCCAATGTTTCGACCTTATTAGTATCTGCTTTGTATCTATCTACCCACCTTTTTTGCATATCTTTGCACTAATCAACGGGTAAATATACGTTTTTTTGTTTTGTTAAATGGTTAAGCACCGGTTTAGTGAGATGGTTAAGCTAATTACTCATTATGTCAAACTCGAAACAATAACAATAAAATAACGGTTATCCGATCACTGAAAACTGATCTCTTATATTTCAGCTGGCAGTTTTTTATTTTTCACCTTTTTAATTTTAACATGAAAGCGTTCTCCTTGTACGAAGGTTCATATTCGGTAGATAGTTCAAAAAAATTCATTCCTTTTGATCCTGAAAAAGACGACAAAAAAGACAGAAAGGGTTCTTTATTTATACATGTACATCCTTTTCTAATTGAAACCTCAAATGATTTAATACTTTTAGATACAGGTCTAGGCTATAAAGACGACAAAGGTGAATTGGTTTTACATAAAAATATAAAAAGTAAAGGTTTTTCGCCCGACGACGTAACCCTCGTATTAATGTCTCATTTACATCAAGATCACGCTAGTGGTATGGTATATGAAAAAGATGAAAAATTGCAGTTATCATTCCCTAACGCAGAGTACATTGTTTCACGTGGAGAGTGGGAAATTGCCTATAGTGGTAAATCAACCTCTTATAAAACAGCCGTTTTTGACATCTTACAAAGAAGTGGCAATCTTCAGTTAGTTGAAGGAAGCGGTACTATCAATGAAGAAATCACCTATGAACACAGTGGCGGACATACCGAGTTTCATCAGGTATTTCACATAAAGGAGGATAATGAGCATTATTTTTTTGGCGGTGACGAATTGCCAGAACCGGAGCAATTACTAAGAAAGTTTGCTGCCAAATACGATTTTGACGGAAAGAAAGCGATGCACCTTCGTGAGAAATATGGCGAACGTGCTGTAACAGAAAACTGGATCTGCATGTTTTATCATTCCACTAAAGCTCCATTTGGAAAGATTTCAAAAGTAGAAGAGGCTTTCAAAGTTGAACCGATTAATAGCTAACGATCAATACCCAATCTTTTGCATATACGCTCTTTGGAGGTTTAAAAGACATTTGATTTTGCTTTTTCATTGTTTCTCTGCTGATAATTTTTCCTTTAGAGGGTTCAAACCATTCTATTTTTATAATAGATGATTCAAACCAAGATAAATCAATTCGCACGGTTTTAGCAACTGGCATGTAAAACATGGCCAGTTTGCTTTTTTGACATTTTAAAGCCGCAATATATTCACTTGCCTTATGCTATTTATCTAATAAAAAGATGCTGATCGGGTATTCGATCGTTGGAACACCTTGTTTCAATTAATTGTTTAAGATATCGCATTTGAGTAGCAGCCGGTTGATTAAGTGCTTTATACCAGTACATTTTTGCAGATGCTGTGTTTGCCACCTGTTTGTTGTAAAACTGCCAAATCGAACAATTCTTTGCGGAGCAAGAAATTTGGCATCATCTCTCAACCCTTACTTATGAAAGCGGATCATCTAAATTAGCTGATATTGACTGGCAACCCTAATCAACGCGGCTGCATTGGAAACCTGAAATTTCTGCATGAGGTTTCTTCTATGCGTCTCTACTGTATGCGGACTAATAAATAATGTATCACCAATCTCTGCAGTTGTTTTTCCTTCCGCAATGCAACGAAGCACTTCTTGTTCTCTTCGCGTGAGTTTTGGTAAATCTAGGGGATCGTCCAAAGCAGCTTCAAAAAGAGATTTTTGTACTTCAGGACTGAAGTATACAGTTTTCTTTACAACGGCCCGAATGGCATCCATTATTTCTTCAGCAGAAGCATTCTTGAGGACATAACCTGTTGCGCCATTTTGCAACATCTTGGTAATCATGCTTCTTTCATTATAATTACTGATAGCAACAATGTGTATGTGAGCGTACTGTTGTTTAATCGATTTACACAGATCTATACCGCTAATATCTGGAAGGTTGATATCCAACAAAACAACATCCACGCTGTTTTCGAGCAAAAATTCCAGGGCGTCTTTGCCATTACTACAACAAGCTTTCACTTCCACCATATCATTGTCCTGCAATAAAGCTTTCATACCTTCTAATACCACAGGATGATCATCAACAATTAATATACGTATATGTTGTTCCATTTAATGTTATGTTTTATGCCAAAGCCGCTTGCTCACTTGTTTCATTAATAAGATTGAACTCTATGTTTATAGTGGTTCCTACCTGTTTTTCGGATTGGATATCGATTTGACCATTAAGATAACTTACCCGATTTCTAACGTTGTGTAAACCGATCCCTTTTTTCTGTTCGATTTCTCCAAGGTTAAATCCCAAACCATCATCTTCTACCGTTATATAAACCTTTTCTTCATTTTGAATGCACTGCACTAAAATATTCTTTGCAGAGGCATGTCGTACGGCATTGTTTATAAGCTCTTGCAAAATACGATAAATCATGATTTGCTGGTCTTTGTTATCTTGTGGAGAAAAACCATAGGTCTGAAGAGATATTTTGATCCCTGATCTTTCCAAGTCTTCACAAAAATCCCGTAAAGCGGTGATTAACCCAAATCGTAAGAGTGTTTCCGGCATCATATTTCTAGCAATCCTTCTAAGCTCATTCACCGCAGCGTCCAACTTATTTAGGATCGTTTGATGCTGCCGTTGTGCGATTTCATTTTCTTCAACACATGGATTTTTTGACAGGAGGAGTTTAATATTTGATAAGAGTCCTCCCAACCCGTCATGCAAATCACTCGCAAGCCTTTTCCTTTCCTGCTCCTGCCCTTGTATCATAGCGTTAAAAAAATTAAGCTGTTGTTCCTTTCTTAATCGCTCTATTTGCTGCTCATGGAGCTCTTTCTCCTGTTTGGAAAGCTTTTGTTTGTTCCTGTATAAAAGATATCCTAGCAATAATAAAACAAGCAAAAAACCCAGTGCCAATATCGTTGCCGTTAGCATTACTCGATTATATTTCAGTTCAACAGTATTGAGTTCATTTTTGGCTTTCAGTTCAGTAATTTCTCTTTCTTTCTTCTCCCGCTCATATTTCTGTTCTATAAGATTGAGTTTCACGTTTGTTTGTTTTTTGTTGACAGTATCAGCTAAATCAACATATTCTTTGAGTAAGGAAAACGCCTTGTCTTTATTTCCCAATGCTTCTTCAACATGGATTAAATTTTTCAGGTTAATGAGCTTATTTCTGGAAAGTGGATAATTTGCATTTTCTTTATAAACACGATAAGCCATATCGCGCGCATTGGCATACTGCTTTTGATCATAAAATAGATAATACTTGCGATTAAGCAATTCAATTCGGTTATATGGTTCCTGTCGTTTATCTGCAAAAGCTAGGCCTTTGTTATAGTAATCTAAGGCCGCTTGATAATTTTCATTCACGTATTGCTGAAACATCCCTTGTAAAATATAATACCCTAGCCAAGGATAAGCTTGCGGATGATTCTTTAATAATTGAAAAGAGGAGGTAAGATTGTCTTGCATTGTTTTCTTGTTTGCTGCAGAGAAATCTTCTTGATAGAGTAATGCTTTAACCATTCCTAAGCGACTCTCTACTGCTTGCGCATATCCATTATGCACTGAAAATATGTTGGCAGCTTTCTGGAAGTAGGAAAATGCCTTCCCATATTGTCTAATATCGCAGAACACATTTCCTATATCATAATAATTGCCAGCAAGGAGAAGAGAGTCACCTATGCGTTCCAAAATCGGACAGGCCTTTTCTATCAGAAATCGAAGAAATTCTTCTGTATTATCTTCACGTTGGGAAATTGCGCCTATATTATGCCAGGTTCTAGCTAAATATCGTTGCGCGATGTAGGAGGTATCTCTCTCTAACATGGCCACCGTTTTCTGAAATTCTGCTCTGGCCTTTATCAAATTATAATGCTCCATATATACGCCTGCTACGTAGTAGCGTGCAATCGCAACAGTTAAATTATCGGCCGTTTTAAGACTCCTTGCAAATGCCTGTTGCGCATATTGCATCGACTTAGCCGAATCTATATAAAGCCAATGATCTGATAAATCTTGAAGCGCCTGAATTTTCTGTTTTTCGGTTGCGGCACTTTTCGCAACGTTAATCAAACTATCTAGGTTAAAAGAAAGCTTTTGTTGCGCGTTTATCTTGTGGCAAAAAACAACGCACATTCCTATTGTTAATAAAAAGCGCATAAAAATAACGTTAACTCCTTAACAAATCTACCTATTATCCAAAGCATAAAAGAAAGGCGCTAGTGAATATACCTGAAAACCATTAGATAAAAATACCTTAAGGATAGGATATTATAAACGAAAAAAAAGCAACACTTTTGAGGCATGACAATTCTTTCGATCTGAGTAAATATTTAACGAAAAAAGAATCAAAGACGCAATAATTAACCTTTAATAATCAAATAAAAAATGAAACAGTTTTTTCTATTTTCAACCTTCTTCATGTTGCTTCAGGTTACGCTGTTAAAACCTGCATCTGCTCAAAATAATACACCGTATAATACGGCATTTGGATTATTTTTAGATCTAGGTAATGGAGGCACTTATGTTGGTCCGCATGTAAAACATTTCTTTACCGCACAAGATGCCGGACAAGCGATGGTACTTTTTGGTAATGATATTACAATTCTTGGGCTTGAGTATTCTTACAATAAAGCCATTCCTAATGCTGGCGGCCTAATGTGGAATGCGGGAATTGGACCTCAAGTACTTTTTGGAGATGGTGATACTGGTTTCGCGCTAAGGCCGCAAGTAGGTTTAGAGTATAAGGTCTCGCAAGTGCCCATTAGCATTGGTTTCGACTGGCGCCCTGCATGGACAGTATCGCCCGACTCCGACTTTGAGGCAGGAAGATTTGGCCTTACCTTTAAATACACATTGTAATTTTTTTAGTTCATATACAACAATAGTTTAAGTCAAAAAGCCCCATTTAGGGGCTTTTCTTTTAGTGCTTGCTGAAATTGTTAAATAGTTCTTCTAACTAAATTTCTCATTAAATGTTTTTTCTAATGCAAACATTTCGTCTCTTAATTTGGCTGCTTGTAAAAAATCCATTTCCTTCGCCGCTTTTTCCATATCCTTCTTAGCAGTATCAATTGCTTTTTGCAATTGTGTTTTACTCATATACTGTACCACTGGATCGGCCGCAACACTACCGGCTGGATCAGGGTCAACATAAGCTCTTGCTGCCCCTCCTTTAAAGTCAGCCACAGAAGTTTGCTCCATAATAGCTTCTCGGCTCTTGCCCACTGTACGCGGCGTGATGCCATGTTCTTCATTGTAGAGAATCTGCTTCTCACGTCGTCTGTTCGTTTCATCAATGGTGGCACGCATGCTGTCAGTAATCTTATCGGCATACATAATCACTTTTCCCCGATCATTTCTCGCAGCCCGTCCAATGGTCTGGATAAGAGAAGTTTGAGAGCGCAAAAACCCTTCTTTATCAGCATCCAGAATGGCCACCAAGGTAACTTCTGGAAGATCCAGCCCCTCCCGCAGAAGATTAATCCCCACTAAAACATCAAATTCCCCTAGACGTAAACCCCGCAGAATTTCAACACGTTCCAGCGTTTTAATTTCAGAGTGTATATAACGTACTTTAATGCCTAAACGAGTCATATATTTAGTAAGCTCTTCTGACATCCTTTTAGTGAGCGTAGTAACCAATATTCTGCCGCCTTCTTTAGTTACCTTATCCACTTCATCAAGCAGGTCGTCAACTTGATTAATTACCGGCCTAATTTCAATAGTTGGATCCAATAAGCCTGTAGGTCTAATGACTTGCTCTATCACCACCCCTTCTGTTTTTTGAAGCTCATAATCACTTGGTGTTGCACTTACATAAATGGTTTGCGGAGCAAGTGATTCAAATTCTTGGAAATTAAGCGGTCTATTATCCAAAGCAGCTGGCAAACGAAACCCGTACTCTACGAGTGAAATTTTTCTCGACCTATCTCCGCCATACATCGCCCTGATCTGTGGAACGGTAACATGACTCTCGTCAATTACCATTAAATAATCGTCGGGAAAATAATCCAATAAACAGAAAGGCCTCATGCCCGGTTGCCGTCCATCAAAAAATCTCGAATAGTTTTCAATTCCGCTACAATAACCCAATTCACGCATCATTTCTAGGTCGTAGTTCACACGTTCTTCCAGACGTTTCGCCTCTAACATTCGTCCGTCCTTTACAAGTTGTTCTTTCCGCTGAACCAACTCATCTTGAATCGCCCAGATGGATTGTGTAAATTTTTCCTTAGGTGTTACGAATAAATTAGCGGGAAACAGTGCCAGCGTTTCCATTTTTTCTAGTGTTTTCCCTGAAACAGGGTCAATGATGCTAAGCTCTTCTATTTCATCACCAAAAAAAATAATACGATAAGCATCATCCATATAAGCGGGAAACACGTCTACAGTGTCTCCTTTAACTCTAAAAGTGCCCCGTTTAAAATCAGCGGTTGTGCGAGCATATAAAATTTCCACAAGACGGTGCAAAAACGCGTTACGCGTAATAGCAGTACCTACTCCAAAACGGAATATTGATTGAGAAAAATCTTCTGGATTACCCATACCATAAATACAGGATATGGATGAAACAACGATAACGTCCCTTCTTCCAGACATAAGCGCTGATGTTGTTCGAAGTCTTAGCTTTTCTATTTCATCATTAATCTGTAAGTCCTTTTCTATATAGGTATTGGATGTTGCTATGTACGCTTCAGGCTGATAATAATCGTAATAAGAGACAAAGTAGTTCACCGCATTTTCAGGGAAGAATTGCTTCATTTCTCCGTATAACTGTGCTGCTAACGTCTTGTTATGGCTTAAAATCAATGTTGGCCGCTGTGTCTGTTCAATGACATTTGCTACCGTAAATGTTTTCCCTGAACCAGTTACTCCTAATAATGTTTGATAATGCTCTCCCCCATTTACTCCTTCCACCAGCTGGCGAATTGCTTCTGGCTGATCACCAGTTGGTACATATGTTGATGATAGTTTGAATTTCATCTGTTTATATTTTGTTTTTAGCTGTCAGATGGAACCTTTGATGATTAAGATAATCATTGCCCTGTGTGCTTAATGGTTATCTTAATCATGTCGGGTTCATTTATGTTGTTTTATAGTCGACTACTATAACAGAACGGTCTTAAGCAATCTTTATGGCAAGTAAACAAAGATACGAAAAAGGTGTTTGATAGTTAGTTGAATAGTTGAGTTGTTAAATCGTTAAGTTGTTGAAAAGATAACTCACAACGACTTATGTCTTGATACTAAGTTAAACCGTCAAGTAGTTGAATAGTTAAGTAGTCAAATAGTGATGAACGGTGAGTGACGACTGTACGAATAACCAAAAACTAACAACGAGTAACTAACAACTAACAACAAGTAACCAAAAACACAACAGACATGACCTTTATCCTAAGTAATCAGCATAGCATCGCAAATCATTTTATTGCGGAATTACGTAATATAAATACCCAACAGGACCGTATGCGTTTTAGGCGTAATATGGAACGTTTGGGAGAAATATTTGCTTATGAGATCAGTAAAACGATGTCTTATGGGGTGGAGGAGGTCGAGACACCTCTGGGTATCTCAGAGACACTATTAATGCCTGAGCAGCCTGTGCTTATGACGATTGTCAGAGCGGGTATTCCGCTACATCAGGGCCTGTTGAACTATTTTGACAAAGCAGATAGTGGTTTTATTGGAGCCTATCGTAAAACAAAGAAAAGCGGTGCTTTCGAAATAGAAAAGAAGTACGTAACTTCTCCAGACTTAAAAGATAAGATTGTTATCATGGCAGATCCTATGCTTGCAACAGGGAGAAGTATGGTACTATGCTGCAAAGAACTTTTGGCAACCTATGCCATTAAACAATTACACATTGTTTCGGCCATTGCAAGTGAAGAAGGTGTTGAACATATAAAAGCATATTTACCCAAGGCTAAGTTATGGATTGGAGCAGTGGATAGTGAAATGACCAGCAAGGCCTATATTGTACCCGGCCTTGGTGACGCAGGTGATCTGGCTTATGGGGAGAAAATGTGATAGTTGTTCGTTATTGGTTACCGGTTATTCGTTACTCGTTGTTCGTTGTTCGTTATTCGTTGTTCGTTATTCGTTGTTCGTTATTAGTGTGACCCGATACCTAATTGCATTGACGTTTTTTATATAAACTTAGAGTCTGTTTAAATTTATATTGTAAAAATGTTTATAGCTTATTTTTGAGCGAAACGAGGCATGTTTTTGAAGAGCTAGCAGGGCTTCTATCTCAAGAAAACATAACGAAGTTACAGCCAAAAAGAGGCATAAACAAATTATTAGATGAATTTTAAACAGGCTCTTAATATAGC
>DATMSZ010000335.1:0-27324 GCA_035565175.1 Pseudosphingobacterium sp. | reverse complement strand
AAATGTTATTTTGACACGAATAATGAAAGAGATTGACAGACTGACCAATTAGTAAAAATATAAACGCAGCACTGCGATTCTCGAAGACATAAAAAAATTTAGTTATTGATATGGATAGCGCATATGTTATAGGTGTGGATTACGGTACGGATTCGGTAAGATCGGTATTGGTTAATGCACACAACGGTGAGCAAGTAGCCTCCTCCGTTCATCATTATCAAAGATGGAAAAAAGGTTTGTTTTGTAATTCAGTTAAGAACCAATTCAGGCAACATCCGCTCGATTATATCGAAGGGCTTGAACAAACCATTAAATCCTGCCTTTCTCAAGTGGGTGTCGACATAGCCTCTCAGATAAAAGCCATTTCTATTGATACAACCGGTTCCACACCTATTGCGGTAGATAAGAGCGGAACACCATTAGCCCTTTTACCAGCATTTGAAAGCAATCCTAATGCAATGTTTGTTTTGTGGAAAGATCATACAGCGGTGAAAGAAGCGGAAGAAATTAATAAGCATGCAAAAAAATTTGACGTCAATTATCTGCAGTACGTTGGTGGTATTTATTCTTCCGAGTGGTATTGGTCGAAATTATTACACATTTTACGAGTAGACGAAGCTGTTAGATCTGCTATTTATACGTGGGTTGAACATTGTGATTGGATTCCATTCCTCCTAACAGGGGGCAATGATGCGGATGCCTTAAAAAGAGGCGTTTGTTCGGCAGGGCACAAATCTCTATGGGCCAAGGAATTTGACGGCTATCCGCCTAATGATTTTTTTACCTCGTTAGACCCCCTATTAGATGGCTTTGTAGACAATATTTCCAACGAAACTTTTACTGCTGATCAAAAGGCAGGTTATTTGTCGGCCGATTGGGCAGCACGTTTGGGTCTTTCAACAGAAGTAGCCATCGGTATCGGTGCGTTCGATGCTCATATGGGAGCTGTTGGCGGCCAAATTGAACCTTATTATTTAAGCAAAGTAATGGGAACATCGACTTGTGATATGCTGGTTGCCCCTAAAGACGAGGTAGAAGGAGTATTGGTTCAAGGTATCTGCGGACAGGTAAATGGTTCCATTATTCCAGGGATGATCGGTATGGAAGCAGGGCAGTCTGCTTTTGGAGATGCCTACGCCTGGTTTAAGGACCTGCTTTTATGGCCCTTAAAACATTTCCAATCTCCCGAAGCAAACAGCTTATTATCAGAGGAATTACTCAACAAAATTGAACAAAATATAATACCTGAGCTTAGTAAGCTAGCAGAAAAGATAGAGCTCACAGAAGAGCTAGAATTTGCCCTCGATTGGTTAAACGGAAGGAGAACGCCAGATGCGAACCAAGCATTAAAGGGTGCCTTTTTTGATTTAAACTTAGGCACCGATGCTCCCAAGCTGTTTAGAGCTTTGGTGGAGGCTACTTGCTTCGGTGCTAAAAAGATTGTTGACAGGTTCAATGAACAAGGGGTTAAAGTAAAAGGTCTAATAGGAATGGGAGGAGTAGCCAAGAAAGCTCCCTTCATCATGCAAATGATGGCCGATGTAATGAATATGCCCATCAGGATACATCGTTCCGAACAAACTTGTGCCATTGGCGCGGCTATGTTTGCGGCAACCGTTGCCGGTGTTTATCCACGTGTTGAAGATGCCATGAAAGCAATGGGGCAGGGTTTTGACGCGGAATATACACCAAACCCTAAAAAAGTATCCCTTTATCAAAAGCGTTATCAAAAGTATTCTGAAGCGGGCGCGTTTATAGAAAGAAATATAAATCAGGACATAAACGTTTTGTCTCCTTCAATTTAATTTAAGACAATTCAATTATAGAATTATGAATAATTATCAAGATATCCGCGAGGAAGCCTACGAAAACAATATGCAACTCCCAAAACTCGGATTAGTGTTATTCACCTTTGGTAATGTAAGTGTCGCCGATCGATCGAAAGGTCTCTTTGCGATAAAACCAAGTGGTGTTCCATACGAAAATCTAAGTCCGAATAATATGGTCATTGTAGATTTTGATGGTAACATCGTAGAAGGTGATTTACGCCCTTCTTCAGACACAAAGACACATGCGGTTTTATATAAACATTGGGATAAAATTGGCGGTATTGTACATACCCACTCCACCTATGGCACAGCCTGGGCGCAAAGCCAACGGTCAATCCCTATCTACGGAACTACCCACGCAGATCATCTTACAACAGACATTCCGTGCGCCCCTCCGATGGATGATGATATGATACAAGGAAACTATGAGTACGAAACCGGTTTCCAGATATTGAACTGTTTTAAGGAAAAGGGACTTAGTTACGAGGAAGTTGAAATGATCTTGGTAGGAAACCACGCGCCATTCACTTGGGGGAAAACAGGTGCAAAAGCGGTATATAACAGCGCCGTTTTAGAAACGGTTGCTAAGATGGCATTATTAACCGAGCAGATTAACCCGCAATCTCCTCGTTTAAAAGATTCGCTTATTAAGAAACATTTTGAACGCAAACATGGTCCTGATTCATATTATGGACAAAATTAATTACGATAAACTTTTACGCCACTATACAAATTTATAACACCTTATATGTTAAACTTAAAAACTTTTGAAGTCTGGTTCATCACAGGAAGCCAAGACTTATATGGACCTGAAACTTTGGCTCAAGCAGCCGAACATTCCAAGGAAATTGCGAATTATTTTAACGGCCATCAGAATGTACCCGTACAGATTGTTTATAAACCGATTGTTAAAAATTCGGAAGAAATTTATAGCACTATACTAGCAGCCAATACGGCGCCTAATTGCATAGGCATTGTCACATGGATGCATACATTTTCTCCCGCGAAGATGTGGATAAGAGGATTGAATATTCTAAAAAAACCGTTGCTGCACTTACACACGCAATACAATCGTGATATTCCATGGGATAGTATTGATATGGATTTCATGAATCTAAACCAAAGTGCCCATGGCGATCGCGAATTTGGCTTCATCGTATCGCGTATGCGCATTAACCGTAAAGTTGTAACGGGTTTTTGGAAAGACGAAGATGTGATATCCAAAATCAATGTATGGGCGAGAGCGGCGGCTGCTTGGAACGATTGGCAAGGAGCTAAATTCGTTCGTTTTGGCGATAACATGCGAAATGTTGCCGTAACCGACGGCGATAAAGTGGAAGCAGAAATGAAATTTGGCTTTTCCGTAAACACTTACGCGATTGGAGACCTTGTTGCCGTTATTAACCAGGTCACAGACGACCAAGTTAATGCACTGGTAAACGAATATGAAGCAAGTTATACATTAGCAGATAACGTAAAAGAGGGTGGCGCATTACGCCAACACATCGTAGATGCCGCTAAGATTGAACTTGGTTTAAAGCGGTTTTTAGAAGATGGCGGATTTAAAGGTTTCACAGATTCATTTGAAGACTTACATGGTTTAGTGCAGCTGCCTGGAATCGCAGCGCAAAGATTGATGGAGCAAGGATATGGTTTTGCAGGAGAAGGTGACTGGAAAACGCCTGCATTAGTTCGTGCTTGTAAGGTGATGGCTTCAGGTATGAAGGGTGCGAACGCTTTTATGGAAGATTATACCTATCATTTTCATCCGGAAAATTCCATGGTATTGGGATCGCATATGCTCGAAGTGGATGCATCTTTAGCCAAAGAAAAACCACGATTGGAAGTTCATCCATTGGGAATAGGTGGCAAGGCCGATCCAGCTCGTCTCGTATTTAATGCTTCCGGAGGACCCGCCTTAAATGCCTCATTAGTGGATATGGGAAACCGCTTTAGACTTATTGTTAACACCGTAGAAGGAGTTGAAGCCACACAGCAATTACCCAAACTTCCTGTAGCACGTGTACTTTGGAAACCGCTCCCTGATATGAAAACCGCTTGCACAGCATGGATTTACGCTGGTGGAGCGCATCATACAGTATATAGCCAAAATTTAACTGTGGAATACCTAGAAGATTTCGCACGCATAGCTGGTGTTGAGTTTGTAAAAATAGATGAACATACTCGTTTGGACTCATTCGAAAATGAATTAAAATGGAGCGAAGTATATTACCAAGTCCATAAATAGAATAAAAAAAAGAGCGTGTCAGCCACGCTCTTTTTGCTAACCAAAAAACCTTAAATATTCCAAATGGAAAAATTTGCACAGATTGATTACATCATATTCCTCATCTACTTTATTGTAGTTGCAGGTTATGGCTACTGGATCTATAGAAAAAAGAGCCATGAAGCGGCAAGTAGCAAAGACTACTTCTTGGCAGAAGGATCATTAACTTGGTGGGCCATTGGAGCCTCCTTGATTGCATCCAATATTTCGGCCGAACAGTTTATCGGCATGAGTGGTAATGGCTTCACCGTTGGTGTGGCTGTTGCGGCCTATGAATGGATTGCGGCCTTAGCTCTTATTATTGTGGCGGTATGGTTTATTCCTGTTTATCTGAAAAACAAGATTTTCACCATGCCTCAATTTCTAAATAACCGCTATAACGAAACCACCAGTCTAATTATGGCTGTATTTTGGCTGTTCCTGTATATATTTGTTAATCTCACATCGATTTTGTTTCTAGGAGCACTGGCGATCAATAACTTGGCAGGAGGCGGGAGTTTTCACCTTATCGTTGTAGCACTCTCCATTTTTGCTATTGTGATTACTTTAGGCGGGATGAGGGTCATTGGTTTCACTGACGTTATTCAAGTATTGGTACTTATCATCGGAGGAGTGGCTACTACTTATGTTGCATTAACCTTGGTAAGTGAGCACTTCGGACTTGGGAAAGATGCCTTGGCCGGTTTTAGTCAACTCCTAAAAGACTCGCCAGAACATTTCAAGATGATTATTGAAAAGCCGACAGAAAACTCCTCACAGGCAGAAATAAATAAATATTTAATGCTACCAGGATTAGGTATGTATTTAGCTGGCATTTGGATTGTTAATCTCAACTATTGGGGCTGTAACCAGTATATCACACAAAGAGCTCTTGGCGCAGATTTAAAGACGGCCAGAACTGGAATTCTTTTTGCTGGGCTTTTAAAATTATTCATGCCTGTTATTGTTATGCTTCCAGGTATCGCTGCCTATGTATTGTACAAAAATGGCGCCCTTCAAGAAGAAATGGCTCCAGGTGGCAATTTTAATCCCGACAATGCTTATTCGGCGATACTAGGCTTCCTACCGGATGGCATGAAAGGGCTATCCCTTGCTGCCTTAACCGCAGCAATAGTTGCATCACTTGCAGGTAAAGCAAATAGTATCGCTACCATCTTTACCATGGATATCTACAAGAAGTATATGAAAAAGGATGCCTCGGAGAAGAATTTGGTTAACGTGGGTAAAATCACTGTCATCGTTGCCATTTTAGCATCTATTCTTTTCACTTGGGATGATATGTTAGGCATTGGTGGTGAAGGCGGTTTCACATTTATTCAGAAATATACCGGATTTATCAGCCCGGGAGTACTTGCCATGTTTTTATTGGGTATGTTCTGGAAACGAACAACAGGTAACGCGGCTATTGTGGGACTTATAATGGGTTTTGTGCTGTCAGTAGTATTCAACAATTACGCTCCAACGTGGTTTGGCAATGACACGCTACTTTACACGGCCTATCCAAATGGAAGAGGTGGTTATGAAATACCTTTTCAAATCTGCATGGGATTGTCCTTTTTATTTACAGTAATTGTGATGGTACTAATGAGCCTTGCAGGTCCTAAAATTAATCCAAAATCTTTCACTTTAGACACCAAAATGTTCAAAGTAGAACCATCTGTCTTAGTAATGATTGTCCTTACCATTTTATTGGTTAGTGCCCTTTACGTCCGCTTTTGGTAATAAATTGGGATAGGGTTTGTTAATCCTATCCCAATTATTTTCCAGCTGTTACTTTAGCTAATGGGACCTCGATAAGCTGATTTAAATTAATAACAACAGCGCTCTTGATCCTCTTTACACCGACGGTCTAAATCTACACGACGACCCGCTTCATTTAAATATTTCTAAAGCTTTTGATGTAAAAAATGTAATATTGATAATTTTGATCAATTTATTTTGCATAAACCAAATATTATTTTATACATTTGCATTCATTATTTTTAAAGAAGGATAAATAAAAGATGAATATATCTGGCCTTTGTAAGAAAAACACCAAACATGCCCATTCAGGCAATGTAATGGTTATGATCTGCGATAAGGCTACCAGTTATAAACTGGTGTTAAGAGTCCGACGACCCATTATGCCCCGGGCTTGATTTCGAGGGCATACCCACTCTACAAACAATATAGTAACGAGTCCGGTTATTATATTATCACAAACTAATTAACAAAAAAATAATCAAAATCAAACGGTAGAGCAAAATGCGTTTTATTGTTTTGTTCTCTTGGGTCATTTTCATTCAATGAACACTTCGAATTTTGTTGTTATTCCTGCAAATGAGTCGCATATTGGATATGCGGAGCAGATATGTAACGAAATGGCAGAATCTGCTAAGGCTCGTGGCACTGGTATTGCGCGTAGGAAACCTGAATACATTGCTAATAAGATGTTGGAAGGAAAGGCCGTTATTGCGCTCCATAAAGATGGGACTTGGGCAGGCTTTTGTTATATAGAAACATGGAGTCATGGCGATTATGTCGCTAACTCCGGTCTAATTGTAAATCCTGCCTTTAGAAAAGAGGGCCTTGCAAAAGCTATAAAAAAACGCGTTTTCGACTTATCGAGGGAAAAATATCCAAAAGCTAAAATTTTCGGTTTAACTACGGGTTTTGCTGTGATGAAAATCAATTCAGACCTAGGTTATGAGCCTGTACCCTATTCAGAGCTTACGCAAGATGAGGAATTTTGGAAAGGTTGCCAGAGTTGTGTAAATTACGATATTCTCACTAGTAAAGACCGCAAAAATTGCATGTGCACAGCAATGCTTTGGGATCCAGTAGAAAAAGAGAAAGAGCTCAGACAAAAGATTGAACAAAAGGCTAAAGCAAAAGAGCGTTTAAAACAAATGCAAAAGAAACATTCCTTGCTAAAGCGCATTGAGCTTAGCTTGAGAAGAAGAAGTAAAATAATTGCTTCTTTATTACTAGCGTTTGATTAAATAAAATGTTTTGATAACGAAGGTGTCTAAAGATTTGTCATTTCGAACGGGATGAAATGAAGTGGAGAGATCCATTGGTGGTAAAGATTCATCAAGAGATTTCTCGATTTCATTACAAACATTCGATATGACGGTGGCAGACTTTTTAGACAGCCCCTTATAATTCTAAAAAAATGAATAAAAAAGTAGTATTAGCATTTAGTGGTGGTTTAGACACCTCTTTTTGCGCAATTTACCTTGCGCAAGATATGGGATTGGAAGTTCACTCTGTCATCGTAAATACCGGTGGTTTTTCTGAAGAAGAACTTAAACAGATTGAGTCGCGTGCTTACGAACTCGGCGTAGTTTCGCATGCTACGGTTGATGAAACCCAAAATTACTATAATGATAGTATTAAGTATCTGATTTTTGGCAATGTGCTAAAAAATGCTACCTACCCCCTTTCGGTTAGTGCAGAGCGCGTTTGTCAGGCTTCGGCAATTGCTTCTTACGTAAAAAAAATAGGCGCTCAATATGTAGCACATGGAAGCACCGGAGCAGGTAACGACCAAGTGCGGTTTGATATGATTTTCAACATCTTAATACCAGATGTCGAAATTATTACACCTATTCGTGATTTAAAATTAAGTCGCCAGTCGGAAATCGACTATCTTCAGAATCACGGGGTAACATACAATGCTGAAAAAGCGAAATATTCTATCAACAAAGGTATATGGGGTACTTCTGTTGGTGGTAAAGAAACCCTAACTTCACATGAAACCTTACCAGAGGAGGCGTGGCCAACACCAGCCACTTCTACTGAAAGTAAGCGAATCACCATTGAGTTTGAAAAAGGAGAGCCAGTTGCCTTAGACGGTGAACATATTGGCCCTGTGAAAGTGATTCAACAACTTCAAGCCATTGCCCAACCCTACGGTATAGGACGTGATATACATATTGGTGACACTATTATAGGTATCAAAGGGCGAGTAGGATTTGAGGCAGCTGCCCCTGTTATTATCATTAAGGCCCATCACTCACTTGAAAAACATGTGCTTACCAAATGGCAATTAAGCTGGAAAGATCAATTATCTTCTTTCTATGGTAACTGGATGCACGAAGGCCAGTTCCACGACCCTATTATGAGGGATATAGAAGCCTTCCTACTAAGCTCACAGGAAACTGTAAGTGGCAAAGTGTTCGTCGAGTTAAATCCATATCGCTTTAACATAATAGGTATTGAATCTAAGCATGATTTAATGTCAAGCAAATTTGGCAGCTATGGAGAAATGAATAACACTTGGACAGGCGAAGATGTAAAAGGCTTTTCCAAAATTTTCGGAAATCAGGTAATGATTTGGCATAAAGTAAATCAAGCAAATAGCGGAAAGATATAACAGATATTCAGTATCGAAACATAAGACTTACTTTTAAAAAATCTTGGTGTTTGATACAATAAAGACATAAGTAGCAAGATATAAGACTTAAATCTTTAAATAGGCTTTTATGAATATCTTGATACTTGATACTAAAATAAAAATGGCAAAAATTAAAGTAGGAATAGTTGGTGGAGCAGGATATACGGGAGGCGAATTAATAAGAATACTCATTAATCATCCGCAGGCTGAAATTGTTTTCGTGAACAGCAACAGCAATGCAGGAAACCCTATCTATACTGTTCATACCGATTTATTTGGAGACACAGAACTTCTGTTTACAGATCAGCTTTCGCAAAAAATAGATGTTTTGTTTTTGTGCGTTGGTCATGGTGCTGCTAAAAAGTTTTTAGACAATAACAACATCGATCCCCATGTCAAGATCATTGATCTAAGTCAGGATTTTAGACTGAAACAGCATGCCGAAAATTTCACTTACGGATTACCTGAGTTGCAACGGAAGGACATTGCTTCTGCAAAACATATAGCTAATCCTGGATGTTTCGCTACAGCTATTCAGTTAGGATTACTCCCATTGGCTGCTAAAGCCCTCCTGAATCAAGATATTCACATTAACGCCACAACAGGTTCTACTGGAGCTGGCCAAAGTTTATCAGCAACTTCACATTTCAGCTGGAGAAACAATAATCTTTCAGTCTATAAGGCTTTTGAACACCAGCACCTCAATGAAATTGGAGAGAGCCTCCTAAAATTACAACCAAACTTTAATCAAACCATTAATTTTATTCCTCAACGCGGAAATTTTACAAGAGGAATTTTGGCAAGCATCTATACAGAGTCTGATCTTAGCGCTGAAGAGGCTCGCCATTTATATGAAGAATTTTATGCTGAACATCCGTTTACACATGTAAGCCCTGTTAATATAGATTTAAAGCAGGTGGTAAACACCAATAAAGCTCTAATTCACGTAGAGAAACATGGTAAACAACTTTTAATTATTTCTATTATTGACAACTTATTAAAGGGTGCTAGTGGACAAGCGGTACAGAATATGAACATTCTATTCGGTTTAGCAGAAACCACCGGACTACGCTTGAAAGCAGCGGGATTTTAGAAGCTGTTAACCTCTCAATATTATTAATAAGAATTTAAGAATGAAACTATTCGATGTATACCCACTGAATCCTATTGAAATTGAAAAAGGAAATGGGTCTTATGTTTACGATGCGAACGGAACAGAGTACCTAGATTTATATGGTGGCCATGCTGTTATATCTATTGGACATAGTCACCCCCATTACATCCAACGCATAACAGATCAATTGCATAAACTTGGTTTTTATTCCAACTCGATTGAAATCCCTCTTCAGAAGCAATTGGCAGAATTATTAGGAAAGGTTTCAGATAAAAAAGACTATCAGCTTTTCTTATGCAATTCGGGAGCAGAAGCAAATGAGAATGCACTAAAATTGGCATCATTCTACAATGGTCGCAAGAAGGTCCTTGCTTTTAGCGGATCTTTTCACGGACGGACGTCGCTCGCAGTTGCTGCCACCGACAATCCCAAAATAATTGCGCCTGTCAATGAAACGGATAATGTCGTCTTTCTTCCTTTTAATGATGAGGAGGCTTTGGAAAAAGCATTCAGCCAATACGGCGAAGAAATCTCGTCTGTTATAATTGAAGGTATTCAGGGTGTAGGCGGCATTCGTGTTGCCAGCAACAGCTTTTTACAAAAAATACGCACGCTTACGAGTCAATACAATGCCATTTTCATTGCAGATTCTGTTCAGTGTGGTTATGGGCGTTCAGGTAAATTTTACTCCCATGATTATGCTGATATTGAGGCCGATATTTACAGTATGGCCAAAGGTATGGGTAATGGCTTTCCTATCGGAGCGATCGCTATTTCACCCAAAATAAAACCTTGGTTTGGAGAGTTGGGTACCACTTTTGGAGGTAACCATCTAGCATGTGTTGCAGCCTTAGCTGTATTAGAAACAATGGAAAGAGACCAATTAATGCAGAACGCCGCGCAAATTGGCACTTACCTTCTTCAAGAGCTCAAAGGTTTCGATAGAATCAACGAAGTGAGAGGTAAAGGACTCATGATTGGAATTGATCTTCCTGAAGAATTGAGCCAAGTAAAAAAGGATCTGTTATTTAAAAATCATATTTTTACAGGAGAAGCGAAACCAAATGTTATTCGTCTACTCCCAGCTTTAAATATCGGAAGGATGGAAGCAGATAGGTTCTTAGAAGCCCTAAAAGAGAGATTAAATCAATTATAAACCGTTAAATATATTCGCCGTGGATATCATGACACATACCAAAGATGAATTTGTGCTTACAACAGATAAGAATCTTATGAATATTGCCATGATTCACCAATATTTATCTAAAGAAAGTTATTGGGCAAAAGATATCCCATTAGCGCTCGTTGAAAAATCGGTCAACAATTCTTTAAACTTCGGTGTTTTCTATAAGGAAAAGCAAATTGCTTATGCCCGAGTAATAACAGACTATAGCACTATTGCTTATTTGGGTGATGTGTTTGTTCTTCCTGATTTTAGAGGGAAGGGGATTTCCAAGTGGCTCATAAAAGAAATAACCGAGCATCCTGCCCTCCAAGGCCTACGAAGGTGGATATTGTTAACAGCTGATGCACACAGTCTGTATAACAAATATGGCTGGGAGCCGATCCGGCAACCTGAAAAATGGATGGAGAGAACCCAATTAAATCCCTATAATAAAACAAATGATAATCAATAGCAATTAATTAGATGAATACATTCTTTTCAGTACAAAACATCGATAATCTACATGAGATTGTAAAAGAGGCTTTAGCCTTAAAGGCCAATCCCTATGCCCATAAAAACTTAGGTCAACATAAAACGTTAGGCCTGGTCTTTTTAAATCCAAGTTTACGTACGAGGTTAAGTACTCAAAAAGCAGCTATGAATCTTGGAATGGACGTGATGGTTATGAATATGGATAAAGACGGATGGGCATTGGAAACACGTGACGGGGTGGTGATGGACGGTACAACCGTTGAACATATTAGAGAGGCAGCAGCCGTGATGGGTGAATATTGCGACATTTTAGGATTACGTTCTTTCCCAGGCTTAAAAGACCGTAAAGAAGATTACAGTGAAGATTTATTTAATAAATTTATAAAATTCTGTAATAAACCCGTAATAAGTTTAGAGAGTGCTACACGTCATCCCCTTCAAAGTTTAACAGACTTAATTACCATTATAGAACATACACCTGTTACTTCCAAGGAGGTAGACGGAACGTTTACAACAGTTGCTCATAAGCCAAAAGTCGTGTTAACATGGGCTCCACACGTAAAGGCACTCCCTCAGGCCGTTCCTAATTCATTTGCCGAATGGATGTGCAGAGCACAAGAAGAAGGTTTGTTAGATTTTACTATTACCCATCCAGAAGGCTATGAACTTGATGAATCCTTTACTAAAGGCGCTACAATTACAACAAATCAAGATGATGCATTAAAAAATGCTGATTTTGTATATGTAAAAAACTGGTCGAGCTATAGCGAGTATGGCAAAATATTAGTAACGGGAAGGGAATGGATGCCCACCATTGAGAAGCTTAGCCTTACTAATCAGGCAAAGGTGATGCATTGTCTTCCTGTAAGAAGAGATTTAGAGTTAGCCTCCGAATTATTAGACGGACCCAACTCTTTAGTAATAAAAGAAGCTGGAAATCGCGTATGGGCCGCACAAGCAGTTTTAAAACGAATGCTTACGCAGCTTGCTTAAATAATTTATATCTGAAACAAGTAGCCTAGTTTTATACGTTTTATGTTTTGACACCAATTAACGAAAATGAGCAAACTTAATATCATAAAGATCGGTGGTAATATTGTAGAGAATGAATCGGCACTCCGAAATTTCGTTAAGGATTTTTCCGATTTAGAAGGAAAGAAGATTTTGGTACATGGCGGGGGCAAAATTGCCAGTAAATTAGCCAATGATTTAGGAATCGAAGCCAAAATGATCCATGGCAGAAGAATAACAGATTCAGAAACTCTCAAAATAGTAACCATGGTTTATGCTGGTCTAGCAAATAAAACGATTGTTGCACTCTTGCAGGCTAATAAATGTGATGCCATTGGTTTATCTGGAGCAGATGCTAACAGCATCCAAACAGAAAAACGGCCCGTAAGGGAAATAGATTATGGCTTTGCGGGAGATATTACCTCCAAATCTGTAAATGCAAAAAGAATTCAAAGCTTGTTAGATATTAATTTATGCCCCGTTTTTTCGGCGATTACTCATAATGGTGATGGACAACTTTTGAACACAAATGCCGACACGATCGCTTCTGCATTAGCTATAGGTTTAGCCCCATACTACGATGTTTCACTGATCTATTGCTTCGAGAAAAAGGGTGTACTTAAAGACGTTAATGATGATACATCTGTAATTCAATATATAAATGCCTCCAATTACCAATCGCTTAAGGAGCATGGTATTATTGCAGATGGCATGATCCCAAAGCTCGACAATGCCTTTGAAGCGCTATCACTTGGTGTCAAAAACGTGATTATTAAACATGCAGACGACTTAACAAATCTACAAGCAGGCACCATCATTAACGAATAAACATTCAAAAACCCCAATTACTATATTATGTCTAAAATCACCATCATAGGAAGCGGAAATATTGGTTTATCTTTAGCAAAAGGATTAATAGCTAAAGAGTATTGCCAGGCATCTGATATCACTTTAACACGAAGAAATATCAAAAATATGGCTAATGAAACCGCTCTTGGATTTAACATTACAGATGATAATGCTCAGGCAGTAGCAAACGCTGACATCGTAGTACTCGCAGTACTCCCTCAGCAACTTAATCACGTTTTAGATCAAATTGTAAACGCTATCAGGCCAAATAATCAATTAATTGTTTCTGTTATATCAGGCGTAAGCTGTCAGGATATCCGCACTAAACTGGGTAATGAGACAGAAGTTATCAGAGCTATGCCCAATACAGCTATTGCCATCGGCCAATCGATGACCTGTATTGCCTCTGATAAAGCAACAGACGCCCACATAGCGGAGGTTACCCGCTTATTTGAAACAGTTGGGGCCGTTGTTACCATCAATGAAGATTTAATGACTTCTGCTACCGCCTTATGTGCCTGTGGTATCGCTTTCTTTTTACGAAGCATCAGAGCAGCCTCACAGGGAGGAGTTGAAATAGGCTTCCACGCCCATGACGCGTTAAAAATGGCTATTCAAACTGCTAAAGGAGCTGCCGATTTATTGTTACAAATGCAAAGTCATCCTGAAAGTGAAATAGACAAAGTAACATCTCCAAAGGGCTGTACAATTGCAGGTTTAAACGAGATGGAACACAATGGATTTAGCTCCGCCTTTATTAAAGGAATTAAACTTTCCGCTGAAAGAGCGGGCGGATTATATAAGAACTAAAATGGATGATCAATTAATCAAGGATAGCATTGCTTTATTAAAAAAGTTAATCGGTATATCGTCATTCAGTAAAGAAGAACATCAAACGGCTGATACAATACAACAGTTCCTTTTAGATCGAGGAATCCCTTCCCATAGAAAGCAAAATAATATATGGGTCTATAATAAACATTACGATACATCGAAACCAACTATCCTTCTTAATTCGCACCACGATACGGTCAAGCCCAACACAGGATATACGCGGGATCCGTTCCTTGCTGAAGTGATAGATGGGAAACTCTATGGACTTGGAAGCAATGATGCTGGAGGACCATTAGTCTCCCTTATGGCCACTTTTCTCCATTTCTATGAGCAAGAACGTCTTCGATACAATCTATGCTTAGCGGCAACTGCCGAAGAAGAAATCTCCGGTAAAAACGGAATTGAACTGATACTACCTGAGCTTGGTTCTTTAGATTTTGCCATTGTTGGAGAACCGACCCAAATGCAATTAGCAATAGCCGAGCGGGGCCTCATGGTATTAGATTGCACCGCTCATGGACAATCAGGACATGCAGCTAGAGAAGAAGGTGAGAATGCCATATATAAAGCTTTAAAAGATATCGAGTGGTTTAGATCATTCCGATTTCCAAAAGAGTCCGCTTTATTTGGTCCTATAAAAATGAGCGTCACCATCATTAATGCGGGGTCGCAGCACAATGTAACACCCGCAACTTGTGATTTTGTTGTGGATGTGAGAACCACAGACGCTTATCGTAATGAGGAAGTGTTAGCCATTATTCAGCAAAATATCTTAGCAGATGTTAAAGCCCGTTCGACGAGGCTCAATCCATCTTCCATATCGATCGAGCATCCTTTTGTGAAAGCCGGCATTTCATTGGGCAGAAAAACATTTGGATCTCCAACTATGAGTGATCAGGCATTACTCAATATTCCTTCCGTAAAAGTAGGACCTGGAGATTCGGCGAGATCACATAGTGCAAATGAATTTATTTATATTAGCGAAATTGAAGAAGGTATTTCTTTGTATAAAGAAATGCTTCATCGCATTGTCTTTTAAAAATTTAAATATTGCAAAATAATCATTGTACCCAGTTCCGCTTAAACGATTACAGGTATGAGATTTAAAATAGTATAGATACGAATGAAACTTTGGCAAAAAGAAACGGCGGTTGAACAGTCGGTCGAAAAATTTACGGTAGGTAATGATCGGGAGATGGATCTCCATTTGGCTTCATTTGATGTGCTTGGATCCTTGGCGCATACACAAATGCTCGAAAGTATTGGCTTACTTACTAAAAGCGAACTAAGTTTAATTCAGAAGGAACTAAAGCAATTGTATAAGGAAATCCAAGCAGATAATTTTAAGATTGACGAGCATGTAGAAGATATCCATTCGCAAATAGAACTTTTGTTAACACAACGGATAGGCGAAGCCGGTAAGAAAATACATAGCGGTAGATCCAGGAACGATCAAGTACTGGTCGATTTGAAGCTTTATTTCAGGAGTGAAATCCAAAAAATAGTTGAAAACACACAGGAATTATTTAAATTACTGATTCAACTAAGCAATACCCATAAAGATGTATTAATGCCTGGTTATACGCATCTACAAATCGCAATGCCTTCCTCTTTTGGATTATGGTTTGGCGCATATGCTGAAAGCTTGGTAGATGATTTGGAGTTGATGCTTGCAGCGTGGAAAATTTGCAATAAAAACCCACTTGGATCAGCCGCTGGTTACGGCTCTTCTTTTCCGTTAAACCGCACACTAACTACTGAATTATTGGGATTTGAAACACTCAATTATAACGTGGTCTATGCGCAGATGGGAAGAGGAAAAACAGAACGAATACTCGCACAAGGAATGAGTGCCATTGCGGCAACACTGGCCAAAATGGCCATGGATGCATGTCTTTATATGAGTCAGAACTTTGGTTTCATAAGTTTTCCAGACGAACTCACCACGGGATCAAGCATCATGCCTCACAAAAAAAATCCCGACGTTTTCGAACTCATACGTTCACGTTGCAACAAAATTCAGGCGCTGCCAAATGAGATAGCATTGATGACAGCGAATTTACCAATGGGATATCATCGAGATCTGCAATTATTAAAAGAAAATTTGTTTCCTTCATTTCAATCTATCAATGACTGCCTTCAGATGATGGTGCTAATGTTGAGAAACATCCGTATAAATCCAACTATTTTAAATGATCCTAAATATGATTATTTATTTAGTGTTGAGGTAGTGAACAATGAAGTGCTTCGAGGGGTTCCTTTCAGGGAAGCATACAAGAATATTGGTTTATCGATCGAAAATGGTACATTTCGACCTATAAAAGAGGTAAAACACACGCACGAAGGAAGCATAGGCAACCTACAGAATAACGAAATAAAGAATCTTTTTGAAAAAGTTAAAGCCGAATTTGGTTTTAATAAAGTTGACAAGGCCCTGAAAGAGCTTTTGCGATAAATTGAACGAAGAAGGTAGAAGGTTAATGTATAATTATCCCTTCTACCTTAACTTTTTTACCCCGCCGTTTTTAACCAGCGTTTTAATCTTTAACCAACGTACCAATTACTTCTCCCTTAGCCAAACGAGTAAGGTTACCACTTTTGTTCATATCGAATACAATTATTGGCAACTTATTTTCCTGACATAATGTAAAAGCAGTCATATCCATTACGTTTAACCCCTGATTATACACATCCTGAAAAGTAATCTGATCAAACTTTGTAGCGTTTGGATCTTTTTCTGGATCAGCTGTATAGATACCATCCACTCGGGTTCCTTTTAAAACCACGTCCGCATTAATCTCTATTGCCCTTAAAGACGCAGCGGTATCCGTCGTGAAATAGGGGTTTCCTGTTCCAGCGCCAAAAATCACAATTCTTCCTTTTTCCAAATGCCTTACTGCCCTGCGGCGAATAAAGGGCTCACAAATCTGTTCCATTTTAATCGCTGTTAATAAACGGGTTTTCATGCCAGATTTTTCTAAAGCATCTTGTAGGGCCATACTGTTAATAACGGTAGCCAACATTCCCATGTAGTCAGCTTGCACACGATCCATACCTGATTTTTCGGCACTTAAACCTCTGTAAATATTACCACCACCTATTACAATTGCAATCTCTACCCCCTCGTCATATACTGTTTTGATTTCTTTTGCATATTGGGCTACACGGTCTATATCAATTCCGTATTGTTTGTTGCCCATTAAGGCTTCTCCGCTAAGTTTTAGTAGGATACGTTTGTATTTCATCAGAATATAATTATTAATGAGCGTAAATGTGAATTTATTATATTGTTACACTCGGTTTGTTTTATAGGGAAATAATGGAACTTGACTCTATCTTTTTGCTTTTGATGATTTCCGTTTTTTACGGGTTCCATTTCTTTTAATTCTGGGAGTTAAATGATCTTATCAATGGGCCGCTGATCTAATGATAGACAAATCAACCCGCCAAAGATATTAAAAAATCGCAACAAACCATTTATCTATTCACGCAAGTTTTTACAAACGTTTAGCAAACAAGTTATTGAACAATATTTGAACATTTATGTATTTCTACCCTTAAAGACCTAAAAAAGGGTATGATTGTTGTGTATACGAGCAATAAATCAGAAGATATTTAACTAACCTTAACACACAGCTATGGCTTTTAACTATTTGAATGCCTCTTTAAAAGAAAGCATAAACGTTAATAAAATATTGTTTTTTTTATCTTTTATCCTCTTTATTTGTTGGTCCTCTACTTCTGTAGCGCAAGAAATAGAAGAACATTTAGATGTCCCATATGTGTCAACTAAGCCCGAAGTTGTAGACGCTATGCTGAAAATAGCAAAGGTCAACAAGGATGATTTGATTTATGATTTAGGATGTGGTGATGGTAGAATTGTGATTATGGCGGCAAAAGAATATGGTGCAAAAGGAGTAGGTGTGGACATTGACCCTTTGCGTATAAAAGAAGCCAATGAAAACGCAATTAAAGAAGGCGTAACAGATCATGTCACATTTATTGAGCAAGACCTTTTTGAGGTAGATTTTAGTGAAGCCACCGTTGTAACGCTTTACCTCTTACCTTATGTTAATTTAAAGCTTCGTCCCTTGCTTTTGGAAAAACTAAAACCGGGTACTAGAATTGTTTCAAACGAATTTGATATGGGCGACTGGAAACCTGAAAAACAGATCACCGTTGGTGAGTCGACGATTTATTTTTGGACGGTACCAGAAAAAGCTGCAAATAACTAGGCAATTAGCCAGAAATTATTTATTTGTCCGAATAACACTAACTTTGCCGAATGGCGGGTGTTTATTTTCATATTCCTTTTTGTAAGCAAGCATGTCACTACTGTGACTTTCATTTTAGCACTTCCTTTAAACATAAAGACGAAATGCTACAAGCCATGTTACAAGAAATTCGCCTGCAAGCAAATTACCTAGAAAAGGAGGAGATAGAGACCTTGTATTTCGGTGGTGGTACCCCCTCTTTACTTGAAGCAGACGATATTAAAGCTTTAATCGATGAAGTGGCTAAGCTCCATACTATTAGTGATAAAGCTGAAATTACTTTAGAAGCCAATCCTGATGACCTTAATATAAAAAAGGTTAGCGAATTGCGCCACACTCCGATTAACCGGTTCAGCATAGGCATTCAATCTTTTCATGAAGAAGATTTAAAATGGATGAACCGCGCACATACTGCTTCGGAAGCCGACAGCAGTATAAAAAGGGTGCAAGATGCAGGTTTTGAAAATATAACGGCTGATCTTATTTATGGGTTCCCTCAGTTAACCGATACGAAATGGAAAGCAAATATTGACAAACTCTTATCTTACGGCATTCCTCATATTTCTGCTTATAGCATGACGGTAGAATCCAAGACGGCTTTAGCACATTTCATTAAAGGAGGCAAGCAACCGGCTATGGACGAGGGACAAAGCGCCAACCAATTTCATATATTAAGTGATATGCTTACCGCAGCAGGCTTTGAGCATTATGAGATTTCCAATTATGCACGGTTTCAATCATATGCCATTCACAACACCAATTATTGGAGGTCAAGGCCGTATCTAGGCATTGGCCCTTCTGCCCATTCTTTTAACGGCAGGCAAAGGCAGTGGAATATTAGCAACAACGCTCAGTACATTTCAAACCTATTAAAACGAATAATTCCCGCTGAAATTGAAAACCTAACATTGCACGATAAAATAAATGAATATATCATGACTTCCCTACGTACAATGTGGGGCATGGATTTAAACCTAGTAGAACATCTGTACGGCTATGACTATAGAAAAAAAATCATTGAGAAGATAGTCAGATTTGAAGAAACCGATCACGCAATTTTAAAAAACAACTCTATCACTTTAACATTCAACGGTAAGTTAATTGCAGACCAGATAGCTGCCGACTTATTTTTTGATGAAAAATAATCACTCCAAGAATGAGGAATAAAAAGAATAAAAACATAGCCACAGCTAGTCAAGTTATCTGGATAATCGGAGCCTCTTCCGGTATCGGAGAGGCACTAGCTAAACACTATAGTGCTTCGGGAGCAAAACTTATCCTTTCAGCCCGTTCAAGAGACAAGCTCTATAATGTTAAATCAACCTGCAAGGGAAGCCCAATGAATATTCACATACTTCCACTAGATCTTGAAGATATAACGGGTCTTAACCGGTATGCCCAAGAAGCATTGCGTATTTTTGGAAGAATAGATATGATGATTCATTCGGCAGGAGTTACCCAAAGGGCGCTTGCGCTGGAAACAGACATGGCTGTTGCTCAAAAAATCATGAATATAAACTATTGGGGTCCTGTGGCACTTACGCAGGCAATCCTTCCAGCTATGATAAGACATGGGAGTGGACATCTTGTGATTATAAGCAGCCTAATGGGGAAAATAGGCACGCGCTTTAGATCCTCCTATGCAGCTTCCAAGCATGCGTTACATGGCTATTTTGAATCTTTACGCCCGGAAATCTATGACGATAACATTGACATAAGTATAGTCTGTCCTGGTTTTATTAATACTTCTCTTGGAGAAAAAGCGCTAAAAGGTGATGGCGAACTATATCAAAAAAAAGATAATATACACAGTGACGCAATGTCTACCGATAAATTTGTAAACAAACTTGTTCCCTATCTCCATAAACGGAAAGAGGAAATCTTTATAGCAGGCAGCGAAATAAAAGTTATCTGGGCAAGCAAATACCTGCCAGGAAAATTATTTAGAAGAAAAATACGTGAAGCGAAGGTTATTTAAATCTTGCTTTCCTTTATTCGTCATTAGATGGTATTTGTTTTCCGCTCTATCAAATAGTCTATAATCTTTTTAGTTGCCCCAGCCTGTTGCTGTACATATCCAAAAGCTCTTTCGCCTGCGATTTGCCTTGCATGTTCATCCTGAAATTTCTCAAAAACCGTTACAAATTCTTGCAAGTCATGTACACTAAACGCTGCTTTTGCACTAATCAGGTCTTTTGCTTCCTGGAATTTATGATACACTGGACCAAATATTACCGGAACGCCATAAGTCGCCGCTTCCAAAATATTATGGATGCCAACACCGAAACCTCCTCCAATATAAGCTATATCTGCATATCCGTATAAATAAGACAACATTCCAATATTATCGATGATTAACACGTAAGGCTCTTCCTTATGTGCAATGTTTGCACCAGCGTTGAGCGCTGAAAAGCGAACACTATCTTTAAAACGATTGTCAACTTCCTTTAAATGTACCGCATCAATCATATGTGGTGCAATGATCAGTTTCCACTCCGGGTATACTTGTCTCCATGCCATTAGTAGTTCTTCGTCGGGTAACCATGTGCTTCCTGCTACTAATATTTTGTGGTTAGCCGCAAATTTTGACACGACATCAATATCTCTTTTTTTTAAGGACAGGTGGGCAACTCTGTCAAATCGCGTATCTCCTGTGAGCGTTACGGCATTAATCCCGATCTCCTTTAGTAATATGGTGCTTTCCTGGTTTTGCACAAAGAAGTGTTTTACATAAAATAAAGTAGATCTAAAAAAACCACCGTACCATTTAAAGAAAGGTTGGTTTTTTCTAAATATGGCTGAAACTAAGTAAAGAGGTATATTTCGCCTATGTAACTGTTTTAAGTAATTGTGCCAAAATTCATATTTTACGAAAAAGACCTCTTCAGGATTTATCAAATCAATAAATTTTTTAGCATTTCCCGGTGTATCTGCGGGAAGATAAAATACATAATCGGCCTTTGCATAATTCGCCCTCACCTCATAGCCCGATGGTGAGAAAAAAGTCACTACAATCCGTTTTTCAGGAAAACATGCTCGATACGCTTCTAAGACCGTGCGTCCTTGCTCGAATTCGCCTAAAGAGGCGAAATGAAACCAAGTGTGTAGTTTTGACCTGTCAATTTTGTTGTCAATTAACTGGAATAAGCCCTTACGTCCATTTCTCCATTTTTGAACTCTTTGGTTAAAAGGGGCTATCATAAACACAAGAACCTCCCCTAAATAAATACCGATATTATAAAGAATCCACATAAGAGACAGGAATTTAGTACGAAATATTATTGTTTCTATAAGGTAATTGTTTATCTTAAGAAACGGCAATTATATTCAATTTGTTTATCTTCGCCAAAGAATATTCTTAACAATTTACGTTTACGTTCATGCCAAGAAAACGAATACTTATCACAGGTGCTGCAGGTTTCTTAGGATCTCACCTTTGTGACAGATTTATTAAGGAGGATTTCCACGTAATAGGAATGGACAATCTAATAACAGGAGATCTAAGGAACATAGAACATTTATTTCAACTTGAAAATTTCGAGTTTTACAATCATGATGTTTCCAAATTTGTGCATGTTCCTGGCAAGTTAGATTATATACTCCATTTTGCTTCCCCTGCTAGCCCTATCGATTATCTACGAATACCTATTCAGACTTTAAAGGTTGGGTCTTTAGGTACTCACAATCTATTAGGTTTAGCACGCGCAAAGAAATCACGCATATTAGTTGCCTCAACTTCAGAAGTTTACGGAGATCCAGCCATTAGTCCTCAGTCAGAAGAATATTGGGGAAATGTGAATCCCGTTGGCCCACGGGGAGTATACGATGAAGCGAAACGCTTTCAAGAGGCTATTACAATGGCCTATCATACTTTTCATGGCCTTGATACTCGTATAGTCAGAATCTTTAACACTTATGGCCCTCGTATGCGACTCAATGACGGAAGGGTGTTACCAGCCTTTATTGGACAAGCTCTTAGAGGAGAAGACTTAACCGTTTTTGGAGATGGTTCTCAGACGCGATCATTTTGCTATGTGGATGACGAAATAGAGGGAATTTATCGCTTACTCATGAGCGACTACACACAACCCATGAATATCGGTAATCCAGATGAAATCACGATCAAACAATTTGGTGAAGAAATTATCAAGTTGACAGGAACTAGTCAAAAATTGGTTTACAAAGATTTGCCTGTAGATGATCCCAAACAACGGCAACCAGATATTACAAAAGCCAGAGAAATCCTTGGATGGTTCCCTAAGGTAAGTAGGGCTGAAGGGTTAAAGATAACGTACGATTACTTCAAATCATTACCGGAGCAGGAAATAAAACATAAAGATTTTACGTATTATAATAAACATTAACTATTTTTTATGAGTAAAATATTAGTCACAGGAGGAACTGGTTATATCGGTTCGCATACAGTAGTTGAACTTCAAAATGCTGGTTATATACCTGTCATTATCGATAATTTATCGAACTCTAATAAAGGAGTTTTAAAACAGATTGAGGCTATAACTGGCATTGCACCAGCATTTCATGAGTTTGACCTTTGCGATGAGAAGCAAGTTACTGACTTTGTTAGAAACAATGCAGATATAACAGGAGTAATACATTTCGCTGCCAATAAGGCCGTTGGCGAATCTGTTGAGGAACCTTTAAAATATTACCGCAATAACTTTTTCTCATTAGTTAACCTGTTAAATGCTTATAAAGGAACAGAGGTGAACTTTGTTTTCTCGTCTAGCTGTACCGTGTATGGCCAACCAGAGCAATTACCGGTTACTGAAAATGCACCCGTGCAAAAGGCCGAGTCTCCTTATGGGAACACCAAACAAGTGGCTGAAGAGATTTTAATAGATACTGCAAAAGCATTCGAGAACTATAAAATTATTTCTTTACGTTATTTCAATCCTGTTGGGGCGCACGAAACTGCGTTGATTGGAGAGCTTCCATTAGGCGTTCCACAAAATTTAGTTCCTTTTATTACTCAGACAGCGATCGGAAAACGCGAAAAAGTAACAGTATTCGGTAATGACTATAACACGCCTGATGGGTCCGCAATGAGAGACTATATTCATGTAGTAGATCTAGCGAAGGCGCATGTTGCTGCCATTAAGCGAATGGAAGAAAACAAGTCCGAAAACAATTATGAAGTCTTTAATATAGGGACAGGTAAGGGCCTTTCAGTACTCGAAATAATAAATGCTTTTGAAGCCACCACAGGTGTTAAACTTAATTATCAAATTGGTCCGCGTAGAGCCGGTGATGTAGAAAAAGTTTGGGGAGATGTCTCTAAATCTACAAATGTATTAGGATGGAAGGCCAAGCTCGACGTTAATGAGATGATGCGTTCAGCTTGGGCATGGGAAGTATATCTGAAAGATCAAGCACCTTTTGGAAAATAAAAACGTAGATGTACCGAATAGAAAGAAGAACCTTCATGGCAACCAATTAGATACTATTGTATTTACAGTTAGAGGGCACAAAATAAAACTAATCTAATGAAAATAATAATTACAGGAGGGGCTGGCTTTATTGGATCCCACGTTGTTCGTCGTTTTGTAAGAACCTATCCAAACTATCAGATCATTAATTTGGATAAATTAACGTATGCCGGAAATTTAGCCAATTTAAAAGATATCGAAAAAGCAGAAAATTATCGTTTCGTTAAGGGAGATATTACAGACGCTCCTTTTATTGATAATCTTTTTGCCCAGGAGAAACCTGACGCAGTGATACACCTGGCTGCCGAATCGCATGTTGACCGCTCTATTAGCAATCCAATTGAATTTGTATTAACCAATGTTGTAGGGACGGTAAACCTCTTGAATGCGGCGCGTGAATATTGGAAAGACGACTATGCCAGCAAACGTTTTTACCATGTTAGTACAGACGAAGTATATGGCGCCTTAGAAGATACCGGTATGTTTACTGAAGAAACCAAGTACGATCCGCATTCTCCTTACTCTGCTTCCAAAGCGAGCTCCGACCATTTTGTTCGGGCCTATCAAGACACCTATGGTCTCAATACCGTGATATCAAATTGCTCTAACAATTACGGCTCACATCATTTTCCCGAAAAATTAATCCCACTTGCCATCCATAATATCAAAAACAACAAGCCTGTTCCAGTGTACGGTAAAGGAGAAAATATCCGTGATTGGCTTTGGGTAGAAGATCACGCACGAGCAATAGATGTTATTTTTCATCAGGCAAAGGCTGGAGACACCTATAACATAGGTGGTCACAATGAATGGAAAAATATCGACCTCGTTAACTTGCTTTGCAGGATAATGGACAAGAAACTAAATCGTCAGCCAGGTGAATCTGCCAAACTGATCACCTTTGTAAAGGATCGGGCAGGACATGATTTACGCTATGCCATAGATTCCACCAAACTTCAAAAGGATCTCGGCTGGGTACCTAGCTTGCAATTTGAAGAGGGTTTGGAGAAAACCGTTGAATGGTATTTGACCAATGAAGAATGGCTAGAAAATGTCACGTCTGGAGCCTATCAAGAATACTACGAAGATCAATATGGAAATTAGCTTTAACTTGATAAGCTTAGCTAACGTAATAAATACTATTCATGCCTAATATATTATATAATCCTTTTGATAAGTTTCTTTTTGACAGTAAAACTTGCTTTTTAAGTGGATTGCCATTGTCATCTGTTGATGAGGAAATACATGTATTTCCTCTTTGGCTAATGAAGGAGTTTGACCTTGAAAATAAACCCTTTAAACTATTAGACGAGAGTATTTCAACCTATAAGAAACTTAAACTACCATGTGCTGCATCTACTACAGGCCCTTTAGAGGCTCTGGAGGATGTAATATCTTCCGCCTTCTCACAAGGATATGAAACAGTAAAAGCCTTGGACAAATTAGTGCTTTTTCAATGGATTGGAAAGCTTCTCTATGGCATCGTGTTTAATGAGATTCAAATAGGCATACGTCAGCAACTCCTCAACGGAGAAGCAATTAATTTTTCCCAAGCGCTAGCAAAAAAATTCACCAATTTGCATTACATGCTTCAGTCGATCATTTTGCCAATGGAGTTTGAAAATGCTATGCCTTTCAGTATCAATGTTTTTGAAGTCGATAATCCCGACAGCACTTTTAGCTATAGGGATGAAATAAATACACTTGTATTTTCGCTGCGAATGAAAAACTTTGGTATTATTGCTTGCTTACAGGATAATGGAGCTAATGATATCTATCATGAAAAGATCCTAAAAACAACGGCTGGAAAAACGCTCCATCCTATCCAGTTTGAAGAGTTATGTGGCTTATTCTTTTATTCTGCTTATTTATTTAATCGACTACCAGAATATACCATCTTACCTACAGATCAGGCTATATACATAGAACCTATGTCTTTGAAGGGTATGGATGCACGTCCTATTTTCGATACCTTTCAAGTAAAAACACTCGGTCAAGTATTAGAAAATTTTTGGAAACCCTGGGGATTTTCTCTGTTCGAGATCATTAAGGATCCAGAAAAACCAATGACTTTTTTAACAGATAATAACGGCGATTTTCGTTCTGCCGAAACTATAACTCTATTTAGAGGACCAGCTAACTAACTATTGGCTGGTTCTCACAACTTAGGCAACTAATTGTCCAACTGCATTAAAAAAATGCCCTATAACTTGTGGGTACAGTGCAATTGTCAAAATAACCCCTACCAACGCTCCATAAAAATGGGCATCGTGATTAACACCATCTCTTCCCCCTGCTTTCGCTGCCCAGACGCAATAGAATAAAAATAGCGGACCAAAGATTACTGCCGGTATTGGAATAAAAAATACGCCTATATAAGAAGTAGGTTGAAATAATATAGCACTGAATAACACTCCACAAATCGCCCCAGATGCACCTAAGCTGTGATAATTATAATTATTCTTTTGCTTAATTAAGGTTCCAATGTCGCTCAAAATAAGACTCATGAAATAAATTAGAGCAAATTGTATATGTCCCCAACCACTTACAGACACTAGTATTTTTTCTAATTGGAAACCAAAAAAGGAAAATGTGAACATGTTAAAAAACAGATGCATCCAATCTTTATGAATCAGCCCACTTGTAAGTACGGTATAAATACGTTGCCCTCTATTTACACTATATGGATGCAGCATAAATTTTTCTAAAACATCTTGATGAGAAAAGGCGTAAATACTTGTAATAAGCGTAAAGACAAAAATTAAACTAGCAACGGGTGTTTCGATTATATAGCTTTCCATAATTAAAATAATGTGTGTGAAAATAACAAAAAAAGCCGTATTTATACTAAAATAGATCTAACTGTTTTCCATTTAATGGCGTAAATAGATCCGTGCGCAATGTAGTTAATCTATTTTCCCCCATAAACTTTGTTACCGCTAGCTTGAATAATTGATGAATACTTTCAGCAAGTTTTCCATCGCCTCGCATTCTTCTTCCAAACTGACTATCATTTAGCTTACCGTCATGACAAGAAGCGATTCCATGAAGTACTTTTTCGGCCCGATCCGGATAAGCTTTGTATATCCAGTCCCGGAAAATTTCACTTATGGCTCCATTTAGCCGCACCAGCGTAAAAGAAGCCGCTTTCGCTCCATTTTTAGCAGCTTGCTCAATTAATTTGGGCATCTCTTCACTGTTGAGTCCGGGAATAATAGGCGCACACATCAACATAACAGGTACACCCGCATCACTTAATAGTTTTATAACTTTTAGACGTCCGTTCGCCGTTACCGTACGTGGCTCCATTTTTTGCCGTAATGTCTCATCTAATGAATTGATGGTAATAGCTACATTAACAAGTTGCATACCTGCCAACTCCTTTAATAATCCTAAATCCCTTAGAATCAGATTATTTTTACTGATAATAGAAACGGGATGCTTATACTTTAAAAACACCTGCAATAAAGATTGTGTTAATTTCAGCTTGCGTTCTAAGGGTTGATAGCAATCGGTGTTTCCAGACAGCATAATAGGGGCCGGCGTATAGTTTTTACTATTAAACTCTTTTTCCAATAGCTCTGCACAATTCCTCTTAACAATAATCTTCCGCTCAAAATCAAGCCCTGCACTATATCCCCAAT
>DATMSZ010000334.1:0-63374 GCA_035565175.1 Pseudosphingobacterium sp. | reverse complement strand
ATCTCGTATTTTACTTCTCTCTTAAAAGAAAAGAAAGTAGCCAAGAAGAGTATGATTTTAAGAGAAGAACAAGTTTGTAAGGAAATCAGTTTTGTTCAATCGGGGGCTTTAAGAGCTTTTTATATGGATCAAGTAGGTAAGGAATCCACCATTATGTTTGCTATTGCTGATTGGTGGGTTACAGATATGTTTTGTTTTGTAAATGAACAACCTGCTATGCTAAATATTGAAGCAATAGAAGATAGTATTATATTGCAGCTGCTTAAAACGGACTTAGATAAATTGTATATTAAGGTTCCGAAGTTTGAAAGGTTCTTCAGAATAATAATGCAAAATGCATATATTAGAGAACAGCTTAGAGTTATTCAAAACCTTTCTCTTTCAGCTAATGAACGGTACAATCTTTTCTTAGACAAGTATCCCCAAATAGTCAAACACGTTAAACAAAAGCAAATTGCTTCATATTTAGGTATCACTCCGGAATTCTTGAGCATGCTTAGAAAAAATAAAACCAGAAAAATCATTTCTTAAACTACCTTATTTTTTTTCTTATATCTGTTCAGTTTCTTTGTAAAAAAAGAAATTATGCTAATACTTATTGCAGGTCCTTATAGAAGCGGGACAAATGATGACACAAAATTGATGCAACAGAATTTAGATAAACTTGAATCTGTTGCATTACCCATTTTTAGGAAAGGACATGTTCCCATCATTGGTGAGTGGGTTGCGCTACCGTTAATTCATCTCGCTGGCTCTACAACACCTGGCGACGCAGCATGGGAAGAGGTGCAATATCCTGTTGCTCATCGGCTTCTCGAAAAATGTGACGCTGTCCTGCGTATAGAAGGAGCTTCTAAAGGTGCAGATGAAGACGTAAGAATTGCAAAAGAAAGAGGATTGAAAATTTATTATCGTATCGAAGATATTCCACACGTAGAACAATAAAGTAAAAATCTTAAAGACAGAATCTCTTCCAATACTCGATATATCTTAAGAAAAATTGATTTATGAGTATCTAAAAAGAACTCAACTTAGTCCAAAAAGTTCATGCTGATTTAGCAAAAAAGAACTCAACGATGTTACATCTATTATTAGGCGTTGTAAAGCCGTCTCTTCACAAAAGAGACGGCTTTTCATCTTTTATTCAAGATGAATTATTAACAGTTAAGGTTTTAAAAATAAGTTTCCGTCGAAGCCACGGGCGATAATAACTCTAATTGTGGTTCGATCTCCAAACCGCTGGCCCATAGTTCGGTGGCAAACTTTTTAAACGACGGAAGCTCCTGCAACAACAGGTGTGCCTCTTCGTTTGCGAACTGGTCGAAATGCATAAAGGTTTTGCCATCTGGCAGCAACCAAGCTGTGTATTTAATACCGGGATGATTCAGTGACTTTAGCTCTTCCACAATAGCCATAATATTTTGCTGGTTCACAGGAGCAAACTCCTGACGGGTAGTATATTGAACACGTACAACTTTCATACTTCAAAGTTAGCGACTCTCTTCCGGAGTGCAATATGCAAATACGTCAATATTAGTAGGTAATTGCGACATTTGTAAATAGCTTAAAGGTTTAAAAACAAGTTCATTATATGTACTTTTACATTTTGGAAGGACGGCACAGCAGAAATAGATGTTTCAAAAAGCTATAAATGAATGGTAAAGTCATACTTGCTCCGCAACAACTGGCCGACTATGTTCGGTTCTTCTGGTTTGTAGAGGGCAATGCTTCAATAAATGAGCCCTTTATCCATCACGCTTTTGCCTATCCTTGTCCAGAAATTATCTTTTGTTACAAAGGTGAATTCAAATACAATACTGCTTTTGAAGCCGAAAAAAATTTAGCCCCTGGAATTTACGGACAGACACAAACCTTCGGCAAGGTCGTTTCTATTGAAGATTTTGGTATTTTTGGGTTTTATTTATATCCTCACGCACTTCCCCAATTATTTGGCCTGCCCGCAAACGAATTGACAAATCAATCTGCAGACATTAAAGCGTTTTGCGGTAAAGAGGGAGAAATTCTCGAGGAAAAGATCATGTTGGCTTTAGACAATAATCAACGAGTTAAAATTATATGCGACTTTTTAGCAGCACGATTGAAAAATGTCAAGACAGATCACCTAAATATTCCTTCCTCCATCAAAATGATTATAAGTGCTCATCAGCTAACTTCCGTAAATGCATTAGCAGATAATAGCTTTTTGTCAATAAGGCAATTTGAACGGAGATTTAAAGAATTTTCAGGATTCAGTCCAAAATTATTTTTGCGGATTACAAGGTTTAATTCCGTTCTCAATAAAACATTTCAAAATAAATCGTTGGCTCAAATTGCGTACGAATATGGTTACTACGACCAATCTCATTTCATTCACGATTTTCAAGATTTTTCAGGCTACAATCCAAAAGAGTACTTTAAACAAGAAACAATAGTTGCAAACGACAGGGGCACCGTTGAGTTAAAAAAGTAAATGTCGTTTTTTTACAATACAAGCATTCATTAAGATAATACCTTAGTTTCAAATAAATTGGTATGAAAAAATTTATTCCGTATATCTTAATGGCTTGGTTAAGCGTTGGATTTTCTTTTTTAACAATGACAAAAGTGTTTTCACATGAAAATCAAAAAGAAAATCAACCCGACACCACTAATAGTATAACAACAGCGGCCGATGAAGATTCACCAGTTGTTAAGGGCATTACCACTGGGCGAGCTAGAGCGCTGGGCGGGGCTGTTGTGAGCTTATTTAGTTTGGGCATTGGTTGGTGGGCAAAAAATCGTTCCACGAAAGGCATAGGCAATAGACGAACTGGCGCCATTGTAGCGCTGGTATTAGGCGTAGCTGGCATTGTCCTCAGTGTGGTGCACCTGAGTATTACCGCTGGGGCTGTTTTCGGTTCAGGAAGTGGAAAAGCCGGAGCAATTGTAGCTTTAGTGCTAGGATTTATTGGTATTATCCTCGGAGGGATGGCTTTCCGTTCACACAACACTAACTGACTTTATAGATGTTTCTAAGCATGTTTCAGACATCCCAATAGTACTACCAACAGTGTTAAAAGGGTAATTAGGTAAAGCTGATTTCCGCAATTGGTTAATATATTCATTGCCTCATATTCCCATCATGGTGATAATCGGCATTAAAGATTTTCCTAGGTCTATAAGGTAGTATTCAACATGTTTCACAGTTTCATTGTTTTACTAGTTAAAGCCACAATCTAGAAAGAACACTCCTATTCTGTTTTGTCGCATTAGAGGTAAAATAAATATCCCTAGGAGGGAGCGTAAATCGTATATTTGTTTACTAAAAATATTAGCATTATATTTGCTTTTCAAAAACTCAATAATATGGCTGTGATGTTAAAAGACAAACGCGAGGTGCTAAGCCAGCTGAAAAAGGATCTGTTGCATTGGCAGGGATTCATGCCAAAGGAGTGTCGAGTAGAGCAAATTGGCCTGGGTCCTGTGGAGGAAGCTTTCCCGAACGGTGTTTTTCCAATGGGCACTGTCCATGAGTTTATCAGTACATGTAGAGAGGAAAGTGCCGCATCGAGCGGTTTTATAAGCGGCCTACTGGCCAACCTGATGAAAAATGGGGGCGTCTGCCTTTGGATAAGCACTATCAAAGCACTGTTTCCACCAGGTATTAAAATCTTTGGTGTAGAGCCCCATCGCATTGTTTTTGTATGTATGAAACGAGAAAAAGATGTTCTGTGGGCGATGGAGGAAGCCCTCAAATGCGAAGGGATTACTGCTGTTATTGCGGAGCTGCAAGAATTGGATTTCATGCAATCACGTCGCCTTCAATTGGCGGTCGAAAAAAGCAGGGTGACGGGATTTGTGCTACGTTGTAATCCCCGGAGAATCGGAGCAACGGCCTGCGTTGCCCGATGGCAGATTAGATCGCTATCAAGTGAGCTGGACGAAGGTATGCCGGGCGTTGGCTTCCCACGATGGGAAGTCGAACTGCTTAAAGTGCGTAATGGCAACCCCGGAGCATGGAAAATGGAATGGTCAGAAGAACGTTTCATTCCTGTCATTCAACCACCTATACAGGCTACTAACTCAATGGAACAGAACAGAAAGATAGGCTAATGGATAATGAAAAGACGATTTGCTTCCATATGGTTCCGGCACCTAATAACGGACTGGCTTACTATCCGGCGTCCCGAATTGAGCAATAAACCATTTGTGGTTGCGGCTCCCCTCCATGGCCGTATGGTTATCAGTGCTGCAAATGCGATAGCAGAAGCACAGGGAATAAACCGTGGAATGGTTGTGGCTGATGCCAAGGCTTTCTTGCCAGACTTGGAAGTGATCGATGAAAGGCCGAAGCTCGCTGAAAAGCTACTGAAGGCCATTGGTCGTTGGTGCATACGATTTACACCGATTGTTGCGGTCGACAATCCCGAAGGCTTATTGCTGGACATCAGCGGATGTACCCATCTTTGGGGAGGGGAAAGGGAATACCTGAAAGATATTGTTAATAGGCTGAGGAGCCGGGGATACGATACACGGATGGCTATCGCCGATACTGTTGGTACAGCTTGGGCAGTGGCCCACTACGGTAAGGCCACCCCGATTATTGCGAGCAGTTGCCAACTTGACGCACTGTTGAAACTGCCACCCATTGCATTGCGTTTGGAAATAGACATTGTGGAGCGACTACATAAGTTGGGGCTGAAAACCGTTGGGAGTTTTGCTGCAATACCACGTTCGGTATTGCGCAGGCGTTTCGGCGAAGGCCTGTTGTTGCGCTTAGGGCAAGCATGTGGTTGGGAGGAAGAGTTTATACAGCCGCTGAAACCTATTGTGCCTTATGAGGAAAGGTTGCCATGCCTAGAGCCAATACGCACAGATAAGGGAATAGAAATAGCACTCCAGCGATTACTTGAGGCCCTGTGCAAGCGATTGTCGGGAGAGGGGAAAGGATTGCGGGAGGCAGCGCTCAAATGCCATCGTGTCGATGGAAAAATGGTGCAAATAGACATCGGTACAAGCAGAGCCACGGCCAATGTAACACATATATTCAAACTATTTGCCCTCAGGATATCGCAGATAGAGCCAGCATTGGGAATTGAACTATTTGTGCTGGAAGCACCAAAGGTGGAAGATGCAGATCCTGTGCAGGAAGCGTTATGGAGTAACAGAACAGGCTTGGAAAATATGGAAGTGGCCGAATTGCTCGACAGATTGAAAAGTAGAGATGCCTCGTGTTCTATATACCGTTACCTGCCCGACCAGCACTACTGGCCTGAAAGGTCGGTCAGTGTCGCCTCTTCTATAACAGAAAAGCCTACTATCGATTGGCAGGCCGATAGGCCTCGTCCTACACGGCTGCTCGCCTCACCCGAACCTATAACAGTAACAGCGCCGATACCCGATTACCCGCCCTTATTGTTCCGTTACAAAGGCGAGGTGCATATTATAAAGAAAGCCGATGGTCCCGAACGCATCGAACGTGAATGGTGGATTGATAAAGGCGAACACAGAGATTATTATTATGTGGAAGATGACAAAGGCCAACGGTACTGGCTATACCGTTCCGGTCACTATGATGACGATCAGTCCAGCCAATGGTTTTTACATGGTTTTTTTGCTTGACTTGATAAGTTATGGGTTACACAGAATTACAGGTAACAACCAATTTTAGTTTTCTACGGGGAGCATCCCATCCAGAAGAGTTGGTTGAACGTGCAGTACAGTTGGGCTACACTGCACTTGCCGTAACTGACCGGAATAGTTTTGCAGGTATCGTACGGGCGCACGTGGCCGCAAAAAAACAGGGCATACGTCTCATCCCTGCCTGCCGGCTAGACTTGTTGGATGGGCCAAGCCTATTGGCCTATCCAACAGATAGAGACGCCTATGGGCGGCTTTCAACGCTACTGACCGTGGGTAACCTGCGCGCAGAGAAAGGAGAGTGCTATCTATATAAAAAGGATGTTTACGAACATAGTGATGGCATGAAATTCATTGCCATTCCCCCCAATAAGTTAACGGCTTCTTTTATGCTGGAGGCATCTTATGTGCAACACATCCGTGAATATCGCCAAGCTCTCGGCAACCAATTTTATCTTGGTGCAACCCGCCTTTATCGAGGTGATGATGCGAAAATGTTGTTCCGCCTCCATCAATTGTGTGCGCAGTTAGACATCCCCATGGTAGCTTTGGGTGATGTGTATTACCATGTACCTGAGCGACGTGAATTACAGGACATACTAACTTGCATACGGGAGAAATGTACCATCCATACCGCAGGCTTCAAACTGCATTCTAATGCCGAGCGATACCTGAAACCAAAGGATGAAGTGGAACGCCTTTTTCGTCAGTATCCTGATGCTATCTACCATACAGAGGAAATAGCAGAAGCGTGCCGCTTTTCCCTAGACAGTCTCCAGTATGTATATCCGGAGGAATTAACCTCTGAAGGTCGTACACCGCAAGAGGAATTGGTCCGTCTTACATGGAAAGGTGCACGGAAACAATTCAAAGAGGAAATGCCGGAAGCGATCAGGAAGACGATTATTGAGGAACTGGATTTTATCCAGCGAAAAAATTATGCTTCCTATTTCCTTACCGTGTATGATTACGTACGTTTTGCGCGCGAACGGGGCATCCTTTGCCAAGGACGTGGCTCGGCCGCCAATTCCATCGTTTGCTACTGCCTCGGCATTACATCGGTCGACCCTTCTAAAGTTCGCCTCCTTTTCGCACGTTTCATGTCCGATGCCAGAGATGAACCACCCGATATTGATGTAGATTTCGAACACGAGCGGCGGGAGGAAGTCATCCAATATATCTATGAAAAATATGGCCGCCACCGTGCCGCTATTGTTGCTACAGTAACGCAAGTACGCTCGAAAGGCGCCATACGTGATGTTGCTAAAGCCATGGGTTTATCATTGGATGCCGTGGGACGTTTGTCTGGGGTTATCAGTAGCCATTGGGATGACCATATCGACGTGGAAATACTTGCTGAGCAGGGTTTTAATCTTAACGACCCGCACTTGAGGAAAGTACTTGAATTAACGTGCCAATATATGGGGTTCCCCCGCCAACTGGGGCAGCATACAGGCGGTTTTGTCATTACACAAGGCAATTTACATGAACTTTGTCCCATTATCAACGCACGGATGGAAGACCGTACGAATCTCGAATGGAACAAGGATGACCTTGAAGCATTAGGTTTCCTAAAAGTAGATGTGCTGGCGCTGGGCATGCTCACCTGCATTCGCAAGGCTTTTGATTTGGCGAAGGCCCATTACAATCATGATTTTACTTTGGCAAATATAGAGCAAGATGATCCAAAAGTATATGAGATGGTAAGCCATGCCGATACGTTGGGCGTATTTCAGATTGAGAGCCGTGCGCAGATGTCTATGCTGCCACGTTTACGGCCCAAAAATTTTTACGACTTGGTAATAGAAGTGGCCATTGTACGGCCCGGGCCGATACAGGGAGATATGGTGCATCCTTATTTGCGCAGGCGCAATGGAGAGGAAGAGATTGATTATCCGTCGGAGGAAATAAAGACGATATTGAAAAGAACACTCGGTGTACCCTTATTTCAGGAACAGGCCATGGAAATTGCCATTGTTGCGGCCGGATTCACACCTGCGGAAGCAGATGAACTGCGAAGAAGTATGGCCACCTTCAAGGCGAAGGGAGAGGTTAGCCGCTTCCATAAAAAAATGGTAGAGGGTATGACTGGCAAAGGCTATTCAGAAGATTTTGCCAATCGGGTATTCAGGCAATTGGAAGGTTTCGGTTCATATGGATTTCCTGAAAGCCATGCGGCATCATTTGCGTTGTTGGTTTATGTTTCCTGTTACCTGAAATGTTATTACCCAGATATCTTCGCGGTGGCTTTGCTGAATAGTCAACCGATGGGTTTTTATCAACCCGCACAGATTGTTATTGATGCACGTAAGCATGGTGTAACCGTGCTGCCCGTCGATGTCAACCACTCACAATGGGATAACACGCTAGAAGGTGAAACCGGTAAGTTGCACGCTCTGCGGCTGGGCTTCCGTCAGGTAAAGGGGGTGGGTGAGGAAGATGCGGCAGCTTTGGTATGCAGCAGAGGCAGTGGCTATACTACTATCACTTCTTTGGTGGATGCGGACGTTTCACTATCAGCCATGGAAAGATTGGCCGATGCAGATGCGTTCCGTTCATTGAAGCTTGATCGTAGGCAGGCCTTATGGGAAGTGTCGGCCTTACAAGACAGGCCGATGGCATTGTTTGAAGGGCAGCTTTCAGAAAGTGCCAAAGAAGGCCAGACAGAGCTGCCTTTGATGACACAGGGAGAACATGTGGTGCAAGATTATGCTTCGACAGCGCTTTCCATTAAAGCTCATCCTGTAAGCTTTCTGCGCGAGAAACTGAATCTTCTGTATGTAGTGCCTACAGAGCGATTAAGTATAATGAAAAGTGACATGCTTGTAAAAGTTTGCGGAATGATAACGGTACGTCAACGACCAGGCACTGCCAAAGGGGTCTTGTTTGTGACCATTGAAGACGAGACAGGATTTGCCAACCTCGTAGTTTGGGGCAAAGTGTATGAAAAATATCGAAAAGAGGTTCTGCAATCGAGGCTACTGATGGTGACCGGCAAGTTGCAAATTGAGGGCGAAGTCATTCACGTCATCGTGCAGCAATGTGTCAACCTGAATGGCTGGTTACGAACGTTGTCCGCGCCCGAAGCGGATGATACCACCAAGGTATTCCATAAGGGAAGAAATTTCCAGTAGATGTTGTAAAGATCTTATCTTGAATATGGGAGGAAAAATGAAAAGAGCTTGAAAGAACAATTCAAAAAGGAAATGCTTAGTGAAGATTATTCTAACCGGTTATACAATGGTGCAAACTCAAAGACAATGGGTGATTTAGGATATTTTATGGGTTATACTATTTGCAGGTCATATGATCGTCATGCAAACAATAAAAGCAAGGCGATAAAAGATATCATTGGGTTAAACTATTCGGACCGGCCGGCAATTATGCAATTTTTATTGGAATCAAAATATTATTAAAAAAATCAGAAGCTTGACATACGTTGCTGAGCAGCAATGGGACACAGATACCGCCGATACGAAGAGAATCTCATCTTAACTTAATATCTCTTTAATCTACGGGTCTTACTTTTGCCATTGCTATGAAACAGCTTTCTGATCAGCCGCTCCTGGAACATATTCAGCGAGATAGTCCAAAAGCTTTTGCAACATTACTCGATCGTTATAGCCAGGTACTTTTTGAGCACGTATATCGCAAAATAGGACATCGCGAAGACGCAGAGGACATAACGCAGGAAATCTTCCTTAGTTTTTGGAAAAACCGGACAACCATTCATGTCGATATTAATAATTCTTTACGATCTTACCTATTCGGTTCAGCGAAGTATAAGGTTATTGACTATTACGCAAAGGTAGCCGTGCAAATACCACAATTACAACCATTGGATAGCATTCAGGAGATGAGGGCTGCGACACACGCGGACGACGCACTACTGACTAAAGAGTTGCAATGCCTGTTAGAAAAGGAGCTGGATGCTATGCCCGAACGCATGCGTAAACCTCTTCAGCTGAGTCGCGAAGAAGAGATGACAATTCGCGAAATTGCGCTACTGTTGCAAATTTCTGAGCAGAGCGTAAAGAATAATATCAGTAGCGCACTCTATAAACTCAGGCTACGTGTAAAAAGCTATAACGCGCCATTAAGTATCTCTTTGCTGGTACACCTTTGCTGCCATAACGATAAGTTGTTCTAAACTTCATGTTTTCTTAAAGTACCAACGCCCTTTATGGGGATGTATAAAGTGGTATGGAAAGAAAAGGACAAGATATTAACAAGGACTTATTGAAACGTTATCTGGAAGGAGGTCTATCGGCCGACGAAAAGAGACAAGTTGACCGCTGGTATGAGTCACTTCATCAGGCACCGAGTGGCGCATTCCCTTCGGTAACAGATGCCATCCGTAAAAAGACGCTCACCCTAGTTTTTCCCAAACGCTCCCCTAAAATCATTTTTATGACCTCAGCTGCTGCCGCTGCTGTGTTGTTGCTCTTTGTTGTTTATGGGCTATTTCAAGGCACAGCTAAAAAGACAACCGTTAAGCGGGATCATGTGGTACAGACGGCCAAAGGTGAACGAAAGAAAATTACTTTGCTTGACGGCTCTACAGTTTGGTTAAATGCTGAAAGTAGCTTAAGATTTGCGCCGGGTTTTGGTAAGAAACATCGTAAGCTGAACTTAGTGGGTGAAGCCTATTTTGAAGTGAGCCCCAAACGAGATTGTCCCTTTATCCTTTATGCCGGAGGAATTAAAACCAGGGTACTTGGAACGTCCTTTAATGTAAAAGCTTATCCTAACTATAGACAAATTAAAGTGGCTGTATCAAGCGGGAAGGTACAGGTGGCCGACCTAACGGCAGCGGGACAGGAGAATCAACGCTTTCTGCTGGCGAAAGGACAAGCAATCAGCTATAGCCTCGCACAAGGGAAGGCTACGTTACATGTCGAACAACCATCTGATCAAAATCTATGGCTTTCGAATAAACTTTTTATCGATCATTATGACCTTCAGGAAATTGCCCTCGAGCTTTCCCGGTACTACAGAATGCCGGTAAAGACCCGAGGGAGCACTACAAAAAGTGATCATTACACGATAGCCTTAGGTCAAATTGCTTTGCCTGAAGCGCTAAAGATTCTCTCTTCTCTAACGAAAGTAAACATGTACGAAAAAGATGGAACAATTTGGATGACGCTACAATAACACACGAAACCTAGCTAAAATTAAAAATGATATGAAAATTTTTTCTTTAAAGATGAAGTTAACAACCTTGGTATTGTTGCTCTCGCATGCAATACTACTGGCGGCACCGGTTGCCGCGCAATCTATGCGAGATATACGAATATCACTTCAGGTAAAAAAGAAACGCCTAAGTGAAGTCCTCAAAATTATCGAAAGCAAAAGCGCTTTCGTTATCGGTTATAATGCGGATGCAATTGGAGCCAACCAGCTATTGGACGTTGCGGTAAATAATGAGCCTTTAGACAAATTGCTGTGGGAGCTAACGAAGTGGGTGCCTCGGCAGGTTAGTGAGAAATACATTTTATTGGAAGCAGGTCAATTGTCTCCAAATATGGAGACATCTGGGCAGCAGTTTAGGGTGGAGGGCACCGTACAGGATCGTATAACCGGTGAAAAGTTGCCGGGAGTCAGCATAACATGGCTTGGCTTATCGGCAGCGACAAAAACGGATGCCGATGGTCATTTTACCATCGCTCGTCCAAATAATACTACCAGTCCGTCACAGCTCCGTATTTCCTATATAGGATATAAGGCACAAGTGCTGGCGCCACCGGTTTCGGGAACAGGCTGGGTGATTAACTTGGAACGTGATTTAATGGGATTGGATGAAGTGGTTGTGACGGGGCAGGGGCTAGATATCAGTAAACGTAGACTTTCTTCTAATGTGGTGAGTATCGGCGAAAAGGAACTTCAGAATATTCCGGCAACACGTATCGATCAGCTTTTGCAAGCCAAGCTGCCCAATGCACAGATTCGTCTAACGGGCGGACAAGCAGGGGCAACCTCCATTATCCGATCGAGAGGAGTAACCTCTGCATTTGTCAATTCGACACCAATTATATACGTGGATGGTGTTCGTATGGATAATCTGAACACCAATGCGGCTCTAAGTGGAGGTAGTGCTCAGGGCGCTGCCATCAGCTCCATTGCCGATATTCCGATGGATAATATCGAGAAGATTGAATTTATCAATGGTGGTGCGGCGACAACACTTTATGGTTCTGATGCCGCCAATGGGGTCATCCAGATCATTACAAAAAAAGGGGGAGGTGAAAAAACAGATGTGACGGCAGAAACGCAGATGGGAGCAGAAACACCTACGGCCGACTTCCTATTTTTCAATCGAACCAAAGACCTACTATTCAAAACGGGTTTCTTTCAAAAACATCGTGTAGCCGTGAATGGAGGGCAAGGCAAATTCGGCTATAGTTTCTCGGGAGGTGTGCTTAATAGTGAGGGAGTACAAATTCATAAGCAAAATGAAAACCGACGGATAGATCTCCGTACAGGCTTTCGGGCAGGACTTGGCGATAAAGTGACCTACGAAAGCTCATTCAGCTATGTGAATAATAAATATAAACGGAACCGAAATGGAAATCAAGGAGGTTATACAGGCCTTTGGTTTGCTGAAAGTGGTGCATCCGCTATCACGGGACCAAAGTTCAATCCCATCCTGGACGCTATGACCGATGCCGAATTCAATTCCATAAAGGAATATGTAGATATAGCAGAACGTTTGCAAAATAATGATATCTATGTAAACCGCTTTCAAACCTCACAGGTCTTTAAATATAGTCCCTTTGCCAATCTTACCGTGAAGGCAACGGGAGGTGTTGATTATCGCGTTCAAAGGCAGCGCGATATTCAAACCAATGCTTATCTCAGCCATACAACAGGCAATCCGGTGACTAATCAGGGAAGTATTGACAATTATGATCGAAAGTACTTCGGTTTAACCTTTGAGCTGAACGGTCAATACGAAGTGAAATGGAAAGATTTTTCTTTTGTGAGTACACTAGGAGGTCAACTATTCAGAACGGAGGATCAACAAATCCGCTATCGTGGCGAGAATATTCGCGACGGGGCAGAAATTATCAATATTGCGGCAACGCGTACCAGTGACGAATATTATGCCGAGCTGGTCAATTACGGCGTTTATGTACAGGAAAATATTGGTTTTCAAAACAAGCTATTCCTTGATCTGGGTTTAAGGGGAGATGGTAACTCGGCCTTTGGAAAAAATATTGGCGTACAATACTATCCAAAAGTCGGTATATCCTATATCCCATCCGCGGAAGCTTATTTTGAAGGCCTATCGGATGTGCTTTCTTCCGCCAAGATCCGAGCGAACTACGGATTGGCGGGAAATTTCCCCACACCCTTTGCCAATCAACGTACCATATCTTTTGGTGGCTTTAACGGCGAACAGGCAGCCTATTTCGGGCAAGCCGGTAATGCGGATTTGAGACCAGAGAAGACGGCTACTTACGAGGCGGGTGTTGATCTAGGCTTTTGGGATGATCGTCTTCTATTGTCAGGCGGATTTTATCACTCGATTACCAAAGATGCTTTATTTGTTGTGCCACCGGCTCCTTCTACCGGAGAGGCAAATCAACTGCGTAATATCGGTCGTATACTAAATAGAGGATTGGAATTTAACACGGTGTTGGTGCCTGTGCAAACGAAAAACCTAACACTTCGTTTGAATGCTTCGGTTAATACGCTTTACAACAAAGTGCTGTCTTCAGGCGGTGCAGCACCCTTTAATATCAATGGTTTTAGTGCCCGTACCGTGCAGACAGTGGTGCAAGAGGGATCTCCTATAGGCTTTATACGCGGTAATTACGGAAACTTCAATGAAAACGGTGTGCTGGAGAGTACAACGGCCCAACAGTATTTGGGTACAACCATTCCGGATCTATTTGGGAGTATCGGCTTGAATATACAGTATAAGGGATGGAATCTCTTTGCCAATGCGGATTACCAGAAGGGAGCAGAAGCGGTGTCTTTCGACCGTATGTTCCGATTTAATTATGCTGCCGATACAGAAGGGATATCACAAGCGGAGATTGACGCAAATGGTCGCACAAATTGGTTGAATTTTACCAATCACTTTGTGGAATCCACCGACTTCATTAAGGTTCGAACTATTGGTGTAAACTACACTTTTTCCCTGCCGAAATCGAGTCGTATAAAAGGAATTACCCTTGGTTTTTCGGCAGAAAACCCATTGAATTTTGCACGGTCCAGTTTCGATCCGGAAGCAACTATCAGCGGTAGTTCCCAAGGGCAAAACGGCGCAACAACAGGTGGTATATCTTATTCAACTTACACCATGCCCAGGCAGTTCCTTGGCTCGTTACGGATAAACTTTTAACAGACAAAACATGATAGATGATGAAAAAGATAGCGAATAAAATAGGATGTATGCTTTTCCTGGTTTTGGGTTTACAGGCATGCGAGTTAACGGAGGTTTCTAATCCTAATATCACAGACGATAACTATATCAACACACCGGGTGCAACGAGCTCCTGGCGACAAGGATTGCAGCGGCAGCTGGCGCTGACGTTGAACCAAGTGGTGGTAGGTACTGAACTGGTCTCAGATAATTATTTTAATAATCGAACCTTAAGTAGTAAAGTGTTCGATATTCCGCAGATCGATTATTTTGATTTAGATGTTGATAACATGCAACGCGCAGTGCATCGTTTACGTGAGATGGCCGATTATGGCCTGCAAACGATATTGCCTGCTGATACTGCAAGCACGGATGTCGATAAAGCCGATATGCTATTCTATAAAGCCTACGCCCATTTGCTGGCGGGCGAGCTTTTTGTCGGTTTACCCATTGTGGCCAAGGGTGAAGTGTTAAGTCCGGCAGAACATTTTAATCTGGCTATTACAGCGCTGAAAGAGGCGGCTTCCCTTCAAAGTGATGCAAATGAAGTGGCGGCTTACCAGTTGTTGATGGCTAGAGCTTATTATAGTTTAGGAGATAAGGAGGAGGCTAGCCAACAGGCTACGTTAGCAAAAGCGCATCCTACACTTTTGAAACAGGCGCGGTATGACGGTGTCAACGGAGTGAGTAACGAAATGCAGAATTATTCTTTCTCAGCAACGAATAATGAGTTTGCACCCCTTCCACGTCTAGATTTTCTAGACCCTAAATATTATCATATAGGCACGGTAAGTCAAGAGCAGAAGCCTATAAGTATCGCGAAAGTAGAGGAGGCCTATCTGATATTAGCGGAGGCGGCAATTGCTTTGGGCGACTTGGCGAACGTTAAAAAGGAGCTTTTGCAGTTATTGAAGGTGGCGGAGCAGCGGCCTGTCATTTCCATTGATGGCAGTCGCCAAACGCGGAATGGTGGGAATCGGAAAGATTATCCCTTGGTTGAAGTAAGTGTGCGTTTTGATGCAGAAACGCCTATGCAAGAAGGTTATGTACTAGATCGGCGGAAAGGCAATATTACGGTACATTCTGTGTCGGCCACAAAGGTAACATCTGCTGAGATCGAGGGGGCGACTACTCCAAATCAGTTGCTCTATCTTCTGTACCGTATGCGTCAGGAAATCTTCTTTGCGGAGGGGCGCCGAATGACCGATTTGGGTATTCGCTTTCCGGTATCGCAAACAGAAAAGCTCAATAACAGCCATGTAACTGAACAGCACACAAAGGCGCGTATCCCGTCTTTTATTCCGGGTGATAGAGGAATGGATGACTTTACTTACGACACACAAAATGGAGTAGTTACTATGAAGTATGATATGAACAAAATATTGGTTGATCATCAATCCGCATCGGAGATTTTTCCTTTTTTAAATTAATAGATTGATAATAAAAATGAACACAAAAATGAACCGTAGATCGTTGTTAAAGCATCTTGGCCTAACTGGGCTATCATCTGTTTTAATGGGTAAAGCAGCTGTTGCCGAAGTAATCTTAAGCCCCGCGACAGATATTACTAATAATGCGAAGAGGGTGTTGCGTTTTGCGCATCTAACGGATGTGCATATGCAGCCGGAAAAGGATGCTCCGAAGGGATTGGCCGCTTGCCTGCATCACCTCCAGAATCAGCAAGATCGCCCCAGCTTATTGATAAATACAGGCGATTGTATTATGGATGCCCTTCGTCAAGAGAAGGATCGCGTTGAAACACAATGGACGTTATGGCATCAATTGATGAAAGATGAAAATAGCCTGCCCATTCAGTATTGTATTGGAAATCACGATTGTTGGGGTGCTGGTGAAAAGTCTGACCCCTTATATGGAAAAAAATATGCGCTTGACATGATGCGCCTCGAAAAACCTTACAGAAGCTTTGACATGGTGGGGTGGCATTTTATTGTGCTCGATAGCATTCAAACAAAAAGTAGCGATGGTAGTTGGTATACTTGTCAGCTCGACGAAGCCCAATACGAATGGCTAAAGGCCGATTTGGAGCTGAATAAGAATAAGCATACAGTGATTCTATCGCATGCACCCATTGTCTCGGCTGCGATTGTTGTAGTTGATCACAAAGGACAGAATGACGTCGGCTACCGTCTTAACCAAACGGCCATGCATACGGATGCAGAACGTATTATCGCCTTGTTTGATAATAATCCGCAAGTTAAGTTGGCTTTGAGCGGCCATATTCACTTATACGAAGAAGTTAAATATCATGGTGTTACTTATATCAGTAATGGCGCGGTAAGTGGTAATTGGTGGAGAGGATCGCGTTGGGGTACCGATAACGGTTATGCTCTTGTTGATCTTTATGAAGACGGTACTTTTGGTAATCAATATGTGCCTTATGGGTGGAAGACAGCTTAATCTGTATAATTAAAGAAACATTCGAAAATGGTACGGGGCAACGCCCCCGTACTTGTTATAATAACCTAATTTGGGTAATACGCTGGCGGTCCTAAGCAACTATCGACTGGAATAGGAAATATCTAAGTGCCAAATCGTTAAAACCTGTTAAATTTTTATAAAGTTGCTATCTATTAAGCAACTTTATAGTATGAAATATTTTTCCCCATTGTTGCTGCTTTTTGCCATCGCATTTCCGATGGATTTGTGGTCCCAGATCCGGTTTTCCGGTCGAGTGATCGACTCAAATACTAAACGATCATTGGCATATGTCAATATCGGTATTCGGGATAAAAATGTGGGCACCGTAACAGACGAAGAGGGAATATTTTCGCTCAATATTCCTGAAGAACACAAAGACGACGCACTCACCTTCTCATTGGTAGGTTACGAGAATTATGATATTTCAATAAAGAATTTGAAAACAGAGACTAAACAGACCATTGCTTTAAAAAAGCAGAATATAGAGCTGAATGAGGTGGAAATTGTGAGCCACAAGTCAGAAGTGCGACGTTTCGGTATAAAGCGACGGGGTTTGCTGATCCACTTTGCCGATGGTATGTTCAATAAGCACGACAGCTTTGAAATCGGACAGCTTATCAAACTTGGAGCATATCCCGTAAAGATCAATACCATGAATCTTTACTTATTAGAGTCGCGGTTGGACAGTGCTACCTTTCGAATAAATTTTTATGGCTATCGAGACGGCAAACCTGCGGAACGTCTCATAGAAAAAAGCATAGTCCAGCGAAAAGTAATTACAAAAGGTTGGTTGCGTTTTGATCTGTCCAAAGAAAATATCCAGCTATCTGGCAATGTCGTAGCGACATTGGAGTTTTTGCCAGACCATACAAAGCAGGCCGAACCGATCAGCTATGAAGTGAAGCTGGGGGGTAGCTCAAAAAGTTTTTATCGCCGCAGTAGCCTTGGATCCTGGAACACACCGCCCCATCATTATTGTCTTAACCTAGGTGGTATAGTTGATAGGGAAGCACTCGTGCAGGAGGAAGAAGATGTCGAATCAGAACCTACATTCATGTTATCTTCGGCCAGTACAAACACCAAGTACAGTATATTTGTGCAATTGCCTAAGGATTATCTAAGCGACACGAGCAGGAGATATCCGATATTATTACACCTCGATGGGAATGCTTATTTCGACGTAATAAAAGATGCGGTTATTAAAAACCAACACAATTACCCAGATTCGATACCTCCGATAGTAGTCGGTATTGGTTACGAAAACGCTTACTTGATGGATTCGCTCCGCGTACGTGATTATACCTTCCCCGAAGCGCTCCCGATAGATAGCTTCGCTACCAGCGGGGGTGCAGAACGTTTCTATACCTTTATAAACGAAGAGCTTTTGCCGTATATAGACAGCAATTATCGAACGCAGCGAGCCACCGGTACGATGATGGGACATTCATTCGGAGGATACTTTGTACTGTACACCCTGACACGTGCGCTGGAAGCTGGGCATAATAGGTTATCGGAATTCAATCATTATGTAGCGGCCAGCCCATCTATTGGTTATCGGGATGGTTATATCATCAGGCAATTAACAAAACAGATCGAAAAAGCGCCGCTTAAACAGCTTCGTCGTAAAAAATTATATGTAACAATGGGTGAGGAGGAACTGGCGTATGATCCATCTGATCTTTTTAATAAATTAAAAGAGATATTAGGTCATGGCAACGGTATGGAGATAAAGATCAAGGAGTACAAACACACCGATCATATGGGTACAGCAATCCCCTCGTTTGAAGACGCTATAAAAGAGCGTTAAATTCTTAATTTATCCGATATCGTACTTGATGGCGATAGAATGGGGTTTAATGCATCGTGAAACAACTATTGCCGAAATAACCTGATGAAAATATTTCTTTAAGAGCGTAAACAATGGTAGCTGTAAAGCCAGTTATTTAGAATGGTTATAAAATAAAGAACAACTTGCTTAATGCATCTAAACATCTCGTACTTTTGCGCATGCTCAAACGCTTGGTTTCAATATGCCTGATAATTGTGCTGATCAGTTCCCACTTTTCGCGTTTTTTTATTTATGCCGGTTTTGAGCTTAATAAAAAATATATTGCTTCTACCCTTTGTGAAAATCGAGATAAACCCTGGTTGCAATGCGAAGGAAGCTGTTACTTCATGAAGAAAATACAGCAAGCAAAAGAGGATGAGAAAAATCAACAAAAACAATTACAGCAAAACCTCACACAGGAAATGTTTGTTGCTAACGTAACAACTATTCAATTCCATCAGTGTCTATTACAGGTTATTTCTACGCCTTATCCTACAAAAAAGACAATTATTCCGGCCAAGCTTTTATTTCGCCCTCCAAAAACTGCCTAGTTTCTTTATAGCTGTTGGCTATTAGCATTTCGCTTTTTTCGTATCATGGTTTTAGTTTAAGGTGGCGTTTGCAGTGCCCATTTTCTGCTGTGCTATTTAAGCTGAGTCCCATGTTTGTTAAAGCTTTCTGATTACACACATTTTAGGAAAACGCAAGTTCATAAGGTCTGTCCGATCTGAGAAGAACTAGCGGATATCAATGAAATTAAATGAAGAAATTAAGTATTCTTTTATATCTATTTTTTTGTGCATTAAGCACTTTTGCCCAAGAAACATTAAGCATCCAGGGCAAAATATACGATGCCATTACAAAAGAACCGATTGTTGGCGCTACACTTACCGATACAGTACATACTGTTAAGGCAGATGGCAATGGTAATTTCACCATTTCTACTCGTGCGAAAAATTTAAAAATTACCTCAGTGGGTTACGAAGGTCGCTCTATAGAAGTGAAAGGCGAATCTTTGGCAATTGCCTTGAGGCCTATTAATGCAGAATTGCAAAGAGTAGTAGTAAGTGCAAACCGTACTGCCGAGAAACGAAGCGAAGCACCCATCGCCATCACATCTATTACTAAACAAACCATCGAAGATACCAAGGCACAGCGCTTGGATATGCTGCTGAATAAAGTAAGTGGCGTAAATATGGTGAGCCTTGGGAACGAACAGCACGCCATGAGCATCCGTCAACCAATGGGGACGAACAACCTGTTTTTGTATTTAGAAGACGGCATACCGATCCGCACCTCGGCGGTGTTTAATCATAATGCACTGCTTGAAATGAATATGGCAGCTGCAAAGAATATAGAGGTTGTCAAAGGGCCTTCTTCAGCGTTGTATGGTGCGGAAGCGATAGGCGGAGTTGTTAATGTTATTACGCAGGCACCCCCAGCTTACACTTCTGGCTATGTAAGTCCGCAGCTGAACAACAGAGGATATAAGCGCGTAGACGCGCAAATCGGAACCACTGTTGGAAAGCTAGGCTTTATTGCCAGTGGTTATTATGCCAATCAAAAAGATGGCCCTATCGAGTATAGCGATTTTCATAAAAGTGCGGCTACGTTTAGGCTCGATTATACGATTGATAGTAATACATTATGGACCAATAGCGTGTCATATATTAATTATTATAGTGATATGTATGGAGATCTTGACAGCTTGCATTTCGCACGTAAGAATTATGCTTCCCAAGCTTTTTTTACCTACCGTGAAGTCAAAGCACTCAGGGCGCGGTCTAGCATTACACATCATTGGAGTTCCAACAGTACCAGTAGCGCCAGCTTTATGTTTAAAGACAATTCAGTGGTTCAAAACCCTGCCTATCAGATTGGGAGCTATCGTGTTGGCGGTGTTAGTGCTAATCCGGTGTCGCCAGATACAGCTACCGGAAATATTAATGACAATTCATTTAGGTCCTATTCGCTATATCTACAGCATGTGCAAAAATTTAAATTCTTACAAAGCAAGTTAATTGTAGGAGCCAGTGCGGAGCATACGCCGCAATCCTATTTCCAAGAATTTATATGGGTGAAAAAGCAGGCGCAGGATGGCTTGGTCAATTACGTAGGATACAGTAAAGCCAATCCCGATTCAGTAATGGCCAACTACCAGACTGTTATTAGTAATTTTGGTGCCTATGCAAATTACGATTTTACCGTCGCCAGAGGCTTGAGGATTTCGGCCGCTTTGCGTTACGACGCTTTTCAATACGCTTTTGTTAATTTCTTGCCCGGGTCAAATGTAAAGGGAGGGCCTTCTACCATAACAAATTACAGTAAGCTTGCCCCAAAGATCGGTTTCACTTATAATTATAAACAAATCGGTTTTTACGGTACTTACAGTGAGGGTTATGTACCCCCACAGATTACCCAGGTATTTGGTAAGACCTCGAATAGCACCTATTTACTGCCACAAACTTTTCGTAATTACGAGCTAGGTGGATGGCTGTCATTATTAAAAAATAAGTTGTATATAGACTATAGCGCTTATATAATGAATGGTACCAACGAGATCATTTCGGTACGCTTACCCGACAATACCAGCCAATCGCAGAATGCTGGGGCCACCAAACATATGGGAATCGAATATGGGCTTCATTACTGGCCAATTCCAGATCTTTATTTCCGCCTAAGCGGCAGCAATGCAAGACACACCTTTGTCGACTATATAGCAGGCGGAATAAATTATAACGATAAAGACATGTCGGCTGCACCACGCTTCTTCGGGAATGCAGAAATTGTATATAAGCCGCATTACTTTCCAGGTTTCCGGATTGGCATGGAAGTGCAGCATATCGGAAAATATTTTATGGACGACTTAAATCAACATACCTACGATGGTTTTGATGTTGCTAATTTACGCTTAGGCTATCAGTTTCCTACCCTGGAGGTGTGGGTAAATGCACTCAATGTATTCAATACCTACTATTCACTCCTGTCAACCGCTTCTATGGCAAACGGCGTGGCATCCTATAACTATCGTTTGGGTGATCCTCGAGCATTTACACTGGGCTTATCTTATCGATTTGGAAAAAAGGATTAAAAAAGATCAAAAATGATAAAGAAAAATATTTATAAATGGCATCGTATCGCCTCCTTGATTATCGCGTTGCCCTTATTCCTTTGGGCACTGAGCGGATTTCTGCATCCCATTATGACCAATCTGCGTCCAGCGATGAAAACACAAAGTGTTCCAACAGTGGCGCTAAACAGTAATCGCATACAAAAGCCATTGCAAGCAGTATTATCTCAAAATAACATCGATAGCATTTATAGCGTGCGCCTGGTACAAATTGATACCAATTGGTTTTATCAGTTGAAAACAAACAAGACAGGTAGCTTGCAATATATCAGTGCAAAAAACGGACAAATATTGGTACGCGGCGATTGGCTATACGCCCAATACCTCGCCAGAATATTTCTGGAAGGGCCACTTCAACACGATCCAAATGAAAGCCAGGCGTCTAAGCAGCATAAAGTCGGGGGCATGTCATCGATGATGGACTGCTGTGGCGAAGCAACCAGCACCGTATTGAACTATAAACGTGGTGCGCCAATTTCGGGTGCATCTCTCGTGAACTCCTTTGATGAAGAATACAAGCGTGCTTATTGCTTGCTTCCAGTTTATAAAGTGGCTTTTAAACGATCGGATGGAATTCGCTTATATGTCGAAACGGCGCAAGATCGTTTTGCCGTTGCTGTAGATAATACAAGAGCTGCCTTTACTACTTTTTTCAATTTGATGCATACCTGGGCCTGGCTTGATTTTCTAGGGAAGGGTAGAATATGGATAGAAATATTTTTTACCGGACTTGCTTTCTTAACAGCCCTCATGGGTATTTATATTTTCTTTACAACGAAAAGCAAAACAGTTAAAGGAAACACCTTAGTGAAGGCCAGGCGAAACCATCGTTATACTTCTATCATTGCAGCGCTATTTACCCTTATGTTTACCTTCAGCGGTTGTTACCATGCCTTCTATGGACTCAAGGAAGAACATAATGAAATACCGACAATACAGCACGCTTTTGCTAGCTCTAGCATCAACTTTGATATAAATAGATTAGAAAAAGCTGTACAGCAGCCGGTTGTCAATATTGGCCTTGTGCAGATACAGGGAAAAGCCTACTGGCAAGTATATCTACAAAACGACAATCATAACAATCATCCCAAAGATCTAATGAAAGCCATGTCAGCGGATAACATAAAGGTTGTTTACCTAGCAACCGATGATTATAAGATATTACCTAAAGGAGATGAGATATATGCACGATATTTAGCTGGAAAATTTAGCGGACATCAAAATAAGTCGATCACTTCGACGGAATTGATTACCAAATTTACAGATGAATATAACTTTACGGATAAGCGTTTACCCGTTTGGAAAATCAATTATGCAAGCGGTGATGAAGAACGTCTATATGTTGAAACCAGTACCGGCGTATTGGCAAAAAGAACGAACGATCTAGAACTATATGAAGGCTATAGTTTCGCCTTATTTCATAAACACCATTATATGGATTTTGCCGGCAAAACTACGAGAGATATCAGTACAATGGTAGGAGCTGCTTTACAGATCATACTCGTTATCGTTGGCTTAGTGCTCTATTTTCGTTGGAGAAAACGGAAAAGGGCGTCGAAGCATGCGTAGGTTGTTTTAGCCCGTGGGGAGAGACCAGCTTTCCAATATAGGAAAACAGAAACCATTTAAAAGCACAGTCTCGCAATATGGCTGATGCCGTTCTCCACTAGATTGCGCCACTAAGGTATGGTGTAGGCATTAAAGAATTTACTGTTTCCGGTAACTTCTAGCTGATACATATTTAAGCTTGATGATAGCGCTACTGTAGTTGGTTTTGTCGATTAACTGTGCGGTATCAAGCGTACCCTGTATGATTACGGAAGCACCGTGATTATTCAAAAGAAATTGATGAAGCGCTGACTCATGCGATTTGACATCGAGCCAGACAGGACTAAAGCCGGTTTCTTCAAAAAATGGGTGTACGGCGGTTTCATCATACTCATAAACAAGTCTACCGTGGATGAGTACTTCTGCATGATGAAGTTGTGCCACCTTTTTGTTGCTTATTTCATCAAAACGTATCGGCGTTTCATACTTGTTGAAGTCGGGATGAAACCATTCTGAGGTAATAACTTGATGGTGCCGGTCTATACAGGAAGTTACAGATAGCACAATAAAAGAAATAACGTATATTCTGACCATAAGACGTAGATTGTGCTCGCATTATCCTCAGCTAAAAGTCGTCACACGAAATTATAGCTGTTTATTTAGATGACTTTAATCCGAATAAATTTCGGTATTCTATTGCCAATTGTTATATACACATCAATCAATTTTTTGTAAAAATCAAATCATGGCGCCTAAAACGAAATTTTTTGTATAACACAAAAACTTTTCAGCCTTTTGCTATGTTATTTAGGCTACTTCACAGAGAATTAGCTGAGCGAAATTAGACCGGTTTACTAAAGGCAAGTAATGATATTCACACAAAATGATATAAATATCAAACACACAAAATTAAAATCAAGCTGCTTTGGTAGAATAATTTGAATTTCATAATAAAATGTTTGATAATCTTTAAATTGAGAAGTACACAAACGGTAAATTTGTCATGGAGGGATTAAATATTAATTGGACACCGACTGTATAGGTATGATTTCATTAACGGTAAATGAGAAAGCGCATACGCTCGATGCGGATCCTGAAACGCCACTCTTATGGGCAATACGGGATATTATCGGATTAACAGGAACAAAGTATGGTTGTGGCGTTGCCCAATGTGGGGCTTGCATCGTTCATCTGGACGGGGAAGCAGTCAGGTCTTGTGTAACCAAACTCAAAAGAGCCAATGGCAAGCAGGTGACGACCATCGAAGGGTTATCGAAAGCAAATGATCACCCCATTCAGCGAGCATGGGCCGAGGTTGATGTTATGTTGCTGATGTCTAGCAGATACACCATTATTTAGGTAAGATTACAGGATCAAAGATATATGATGGCACTACGATTTTCAGACCATAGTCCTCCTGGCAGTTTGTAATGCAAAAAAACTCAACAAAATGGATACAGCAGAAATTTTTCCAAAAGGGCAGCCATTGCCAAAAGAATGGTTTGTAGGAAATGCTTATTTGACACCATTAGTGGCGAAAGACAAAAACAATGAATTTTCCGCGGGCAGCGTAACATTTGAACCGGGAGCGAGGACGAACTGGCATACCCACCCGAAAGGGCAGGTATTGTTAGTTACTGAAGGCAGTGGGCTTTACCAGGAAAAGGGTAAACCTGCGCAGCCAATCAAAAAAGGGGATGTCGTAAATATTCCCGAAAACGTGGAGCACTGGCATGGGGCCTCGCCTACGAGCAAGATGGTCCATATTGCTATCACAAATTACAAGGATGATGTACAGGTTACTTGGCTTCGTCCTGTAATGGAAGAAGAGTACAACAATACAAGCAATTGAAGAATAGTGGCACCTCCATACACTCAGGTGTATGGAAGCTGTTTATTGGTCTAAATGCGGTAGCTTATCATTTTATCGTGGCTATTCCAAAAATTCTTTACGGATCGCTTTTAAATACGTTTCATTGTTTGTTTTGTTAAAAGTAATGTCATGACACTGATTAAAAAGAATGAAAGATTTCAGCGCTGCAATGAACTTTGTGATGGTATTCTGCTCTAATGCAACCGGTTCAAAATGGATATTATGAACGATTAGCACTTTTTGTTTGCGATCTGCTTTGGCATCCATTCTTGCGATGAATGTTTCACCCGCAAGTATCGGTAATGAAAAGTAACCATAAAGGCGCTTTGGAGCAGGCACAAAGCATTCGATCTGATATTCGAAGTCAAAAAAATCTTTTAAGCGATGACGAAATACATTAAGAATATCGAATGGCGATAAGATGAAAACCTCATCAGCTAATTTAATGTCGGTGTCCTGGTCGCGAAGCATGTATAGTGGGCCTTTCACTCCTTCAACCTTTGCCTCCTTTACCTCGCCGGTAAGAATCATTACATCCAGTGTTTTTTTTACCAGGTTGCCTTTTACCCGACGGCCGCGCCATGTTATTTCTTTGAGAGAAGCGATGCCAAGCGCTCCTAACGTGCGCGCGATAACGTACCGTGCATATTCCTCATCTGTAGGCGTAGTCAAGTCTATTTCATTGGGCAGCAGATTTAGCGGTAGATCGTACACTTTTTGAAAGGTCTTGGTGCGTTTAACCATCAGCTCTCCGTTGAGATAAAGTCGTTCCAACGCAACCTTGGCCGGTCGCCAATCCCACCAGCCACTGCTCGCTTCCATCCGGTCATTTTCAAAATCTGTGACCATAACGGGGCCGTCCCGTTCAACCCGATCCATCATCTTTTTCATCAAATTAATCTCCGCTTGGTCGAGCGGTTTGCTTTGGGTTTTAAAAGCATTTTTTACAGGCAGTGAATAACGGAAGTCGCTCATGGGAAGATAGCCTGCATCGGAAATGAAGTATTCAAACAATCGGCCTTCTTGGCAAAGCTCATTTAGCCATTCCATTTTATAATCCGGAATCCTTGTTGCGATCACATGGTGATGAGCACGCTCAACAACATAATTTGTATCCAACTGTACAAAGCCCAAGTGATCTATAAAGCGGCATACGGCTTCAATTCCGGTTCCGAGCTGTGCTTTTCGGGTAAGGCAGGCAGCGTCGAGAATAATCTTACGTGCTTGCGTTCTGGTAAAGACAACGGTATTCATATGGGAAAGTTAAACAAATATTCATTTCATTGAAAGGTCGGCTGCAAAATTCCGATGTCTTTTGTAAGTAAATTGAGAATAAAGGCGCTGCCCATATGTTCGATTTTTTCTTAGGGTGTTTTTTGTTTAATGTTAACGGTCCTCCATCCGCTCTGCCACGCTGGTTGTAGAAAGAAGAGTCTGATCTCTTCCGCTTGCAGTCCTTTTCCTTCCATACAAATAGGCTATGTTGAAAATCACGACAGCGATAAAAATCATTCCGAAGCCAACAATCTGTACGGTATTAATGGGCTCTTTATAATAGAAAACTGCTAAGAGGAAACTAATAATGGGATTTAAATACAGCAGGGTGCCCACAATAGAAGAATCCAACCCTTTTAGGGCAAAAATATTGAGGAACAGCGGAATAATGGTATAACCCACAGCAATGACCGCAACAAGGCTATAGAACGTAATTGTTTTCGGAACGGTCGTATCAATAACCGTTAAGATTGGGAGCAGCAAGATGGTGCTTACGACGATGTGAATGGTCAATGTGAAAAATTTATCCATCCGAAATCTGTTCTTTTGAAGCACCAGATAAATCGCATACGATAGCGCAATCACCATGCTGTAAATCAGATCCATAAAATGACCATAGGCAAGGATGATGCAACTGATCAAGCTTAGCAAGACCGCAAGCCATTGCCCTGTATTCAGTCTTTCACGTAAGAAAAGGCTAGCTAGAACTGTAGTTAAGATTGGACAGATCAGGTAGGCCAATGACGTGGCGTTTACACTGACTGCATTCATCACGTAAATAAATGAGAACCAGTTAAACCCCAGCATGACGGCACTAAAAAGTATGTTGATCATTAGTTTCGCTCTTTCTTCCCGCGATATGGTTTTGAGATAATGGATACTGGCAAAGGTTTGTTTTCTTCTGAAAATAAAACAGACTAAAACGATGCTGATCGTGGCAAAGATTACGCGATGAATAAGAATATCCAGCGCCGCATAAGCACTTAAGGGTTTTAATACCAATGCAAAAGTACCCCAAATAGCAAAGCCCAATACGGCAGATAGATAATGTTTCATTAAGGTGTAAAAGCCAAACTTGATCTGATAGTCAGTTTTTCAAAAAAACTGTCCTTGTTCTTGGCTAATATACTTCATTTTCTTTAAACTAGGCAGCTTTTTAAGTCAAATGCTATAAGGGTTCCTAATCCTCGAACCTTTATAGCATTTCCTCGCGCAAGGATTATTTTTGGATGTACACATCCAGATTTTGTTCCATGGGAAGCGCATCTATATCTCCCGCATCGTCTATAGTCATTTCCATTATAAAGGATTCTTTCGGTGTGCGTACTTTCTTCATATTTACCAACCAATCCTGCTCCTGTTCCCGATAGCCTAAAGGCAAAATTACTACACTTTTGTAGCCACTGGTATTCAACTTTAAAAGTTCGTCTAACTTATCAGAAAGGAAGCCTTCTATAGGAGTGGCATCAATTTTTTGTTCTGCCGCCGCCGCGATCGCCATAGCGAAAGAGATATGACATTGCTTTGCGGCATGGTGTGCTTCCCATTCTTTTCCCAATTTCGCATAGAGATTAAAAATGATGTTTTTATAAGCATCCATGGTGCTATGGGGTAAGCCGCGTTCGTCCATCATGTAATTAAACACGTTGCTAACCCGCTCATCCGTATATTCATTCCAGGCCGCAAAGACCAAGAGATGTGAACAATCTGTGATCTGACTTTGATTATATGAAATACCTTTTATTTTTTCCAATAAAGCTTTATCCGAGATGACAATAACTTTATATGGCTGGAGGCCGCCAGAGGAAGGGGCCAGTCGAGCAGCTTCCAGGATATAATCAAGTTTTTCTTTAGGGATAGTTGCACCATTCATTTTTTTTGTGGCGTAGCGCCACTGTAGATCTTTAAGTAAGCTCATAACATTTAAATTTTTAACAAAAGTAAGTTGTTTGCTATAAATTAGTAACTTTGTGACAAAAAGTAACAGTGACATTTGGGTACCCCAAGTGACATTAAAGTAACCTGTTTTCTATGGAGAAAGTAAATCAAGTGAATCCACCTTTTAGTGATTGCGCTAAAAGAATACGCGCGATTGATGACACGATGGATATCCTGAATGGTAAATGGAAAGTGTCTATCATTGCTCGTCTCTGCTATAAACCCATGCGTTATTCAGAACTATTAAGAGATATATATGGGATATCGGGCAAGGTTCTTAGCAGAGAGTTAAGGGACTTGGAAATGAACGGACTGATTATCAGGATAGTTTCTCAAAACAAGCCGATTGCCGTAACTTATGAAATTTCGGAATACGGAAATTCCTTGAGAGTTTTAACCGATAGCATTGCCGAATGGGGTTTACAGCACAGAGATCGAATTATCAAATCCGCCAGATAAAGTCTTTCTCGTTCTTAGTGGCGGGGTTGGAGTAATACGCAACGGGTTTAAAAGGTATTATAAAAGTGTCAAGTCTTTGTGAGTAGCTATTTTTAGATAGTGATGGTGACACTGCCAGGAATACATTTCATATCTGTCGGGAAATCAATGAAGGCTGCTATTCTAAATAAAAATGCAATACAGTTGCATATTTATTCGAATGAGTTTATCTTTGACCTGTGCTTGCTTTAAAGAATATAACCCATGAAAAAATTATTGCCTATATGTTGCTGGCATTAATGCTGGTAATCCATGTGGCAAAAGTTTTTCATGAACATTCAGGGGGTATTGCAAAAAGCGACAAACACAGTCTTAAGTTCGAAAAGGGTATTTACCAACACCAGGAGGAGTGTAAGGCCTGTGCGTTTCATTTGTTGGGAAGCGGTGAGCTAAACCAGCTGATTTTCTTTTTTCTAATACCGCAAGTAGCCTATATATTTGCAACTTTTCAAATAGATATCCTCTGTTTCGGGCGTTGGGTTAACTTTTACCTACGCGGTCCTCCTATCTCTCGCTAAGCAATTCTTCGTAACGTATTAATTAAACCAAGTCATTTTTCATTGTTTGGCGGTATTTTTAGATACCTCGAGCAAGGGCTACATTTAATTATCGTTGAGATTTGCATGTTTGATTTTTGATTAGCGCAAGACCAAATTACATAAAAGCAGGCGAAAATATAGAGCATTTTTATAACCTAAGTACGTTGCCGATTTTTCATACGTCGAGGTGCGAATCGTAGCGGGTTTATAGGCGTCCTGTGCCTTATAATTGTTGGAAATGATTTGCCTCCTATTCATACCACATCCAAATTATTATTAAATACACATAGTTGCATAGTCTATGTCTTAAGTTTACGGCACATTATATTTGATTTTCATGAAATGTTTTGAATACATTATGAACTGCTCGGAGCGGTTCCCACAATTATTATCCCTTTTTGTTTTTTCGCTAGTTGTTATTCTGTATACGCCGATATGTGCACAAATTGTCAGACCTGCAGACTTGAATGGACTGGTGACCGATTCTGCAAAAAAACCAATTGCCGGCGTCACGATCGAAATTCGTGGAAAGGGGACCGTCGCGTCTTCCGACAGCAGAGGTAACTTTTCTATCTCTTTATCGCAGATCAAGTTCTTTACCCTACGGCATATCAACTACCAATCTGTGGAGGTTGATGTGGATTCCATTTCATCCTCCTCTTATCAGTGGGTTCTTCAACCCAAAATCAATATGTTGGACGTTATTTCGGTGACCGCCTCTGCCAAACCAATTGAACTTAGGAAAATTGCGTCAAGTGTTTCTGTGTTACAAAAAGGTGCCCCAGAACTCCGGCAGATCCAAACGATAGACGAGGCACTAGCTTATTTACCAGGTGTTTCAGTCGACCGCTCTCGGGGTTTAACAACTACCGGAACACATACCAGCGTCATCATGCGTGGAACCGGATCGGCAAATAGAACCCTGATATTGAAAGACGGGGTGCCCATAAACGACGCCTATACGGGAGGAGTTTCCGAATGGAACAGCCTGGCGGGGAATAGCATTGAACGCATAGAAGTGGTAAGGGGGCCGGGCTCTTCGATTTACGGTTCCAATTCCATGGGGGGGACCATCAATCTGGTTACGCAGAACCCTTCGGATAAGCCTACCCTTGGAGCAGATTTTCGCTACGGTTCGATGAACACCTATCAGGCAAGTGTGAAGGCAGGCAAGCAGTTTTCCAACCGATGGGGGGCAATTGTATTTGCAGAATATAAGAAAACGGATGGTTATGCCTATATGGCTGATAGTCTCTGGAAGAATTATTATTTAAAGCCGAGTATGAAGCTGCTTAATGTTAATGCCAAAGTATCTTATCATTTCCTGTCTGCGGGAACCCTTACGGCCATAGCGGATTATAACCTGCAACAACCTTTATCGGGTACGGCTACCATTTACGATGATCGGAGTGCGGCAGGAAACTACCAGCTGCGTTACACCAATCCGGCAGCTCTGTACGCTCCTGATGTGCTTGTCTATTATAATGTCCAGGATCGGGAGTCGAACGCCATTAAATGGAATCAGGAAAGAAATGCTTTTGATGAGCGCTATTACGATTCACGTGTGCCGTTGGACACCTATGGACTGATTGCCAAGGTACACCGCACCTGGGGAGCAAATGTAGTTACAGTGGGAGCAGACGCCCGATTTACCGAGGTGGTATCCCGTAAATATTACTACGGACAAGGTATTCAGGATTTTACCGGAAGACAGGATTTCGTGTCATTCTTCATTAATGACGATTTAGATATTACGGATCGTCTCCATGCTAATGTGGGACTAAGATATGATCATTGGGCTAACCGAAATGGAAAGTTCTTTGATAATATGTCGGGCAACGATATTGCGATCGCTTATGACAACGCTACTTCCGACATTGTCAATCCTAAAGTAGGAATCAGCTATGACCTGCTACATAACCTGCGCCTAAGGGCGGTGTACGCTACCGGATTCCGAGCACCAAGTAGTTTCTATATGTACAATGCCGCCCCTTTGGGCTCGTCTTTCCGTTTGGGAAACCCACGGTTGAAACCCGAGCGGATGCGGTATTCCTATGATATCGGTGTGGATTTTCAACTGTCGGATAAACTGGAGCTTTCCGGCACGCTTTACACATCCCAATACAGTGATTTTCTCGCGGCAGTGCTGATAGATGAAAGTGAAGTTCCTGCGTACTTGGATGTTAAGGGACTGCCGGTAAGGCAATATATCAACATTGGAAAAGTGAATCTATGGGGCGCCGAAAGCTTTGCCCGTTACCGCTTAACTTCCGACTTTTCGGTACAGGCAAGTTACTTTTATAATTCTTCGGAGATAAAACGGTACGAGACCAATCCGGAATATGAAGGAAATGATATGAGTGATAACCCATCCCACAATGTGAGCGGGGCGTTCATATTTGATCGCGCACGACTATTTCATCTGAGCCTTTGGGGCAGACATACGGGGACTTACTATGGTGATCTGGAAAATACACCGGAAAAAACCATGCCCGCGGTAACAGTTTTCGATATAAAGTTCGGTAAGGCTATCGGACCGTTGACACTCAACGTCAATGTGACCAATCTGTTCGATAAACGCTATTACGGAAGTTATACCTCTCCAACCAGTTATTACTATGCTCCGGGAAGGAGTGTCTTTGCCGGAATAACTTATCAATTGTAAAACAAAAAAACTAAAAAAAATGACGGAATTTATTGATCGTTTTCTCTTTCAGCTCACAGAGCTTCTGCATGCCCCGGTTTTATTTGCACTTTTTGCTATGGTAGTGTGGACATTGATCAGTATAGGGACCTTTTTTCGTACCTGGTTGATGCGCATACGAAAACCCAGGGAAGCTGTTCACGCATTTTTCACTCAGCATGAAGGCGAAATAACGGCTTTACTAACAGAAAGTCCCTATCCGGATATCCTGTTAACGGAGCTAGTTCGCTCTTGGGAAAAAAGGCAGAACGGCCGTTTAGATAATATCCGTTTTTTGATCAAAACGGGGCCATCCATCGGATTGGTTGGTACACTGATTCCTATGGGTAAGGCGCTGTCTTCTCTTTCCAGTGGCGACATGGCGGCCATGTCCGGTAACATGCTGACCGCCTTTACCTCTACCATAATCGGATTGGTTTGTGGAACGGTCGCCTACCTGATTAGCTTGAAATGGGAAAAATGGCTGCATGCAGATTTTCTTAGCTGCGAAGTCGAAGCAGAAACGCGTTTAAGGCTTGCCGGTTTACAGCAAGCGAAAACAGATTCTTCCCTCGTTTACAATCAATCGCTTTAGCATGAAATTACTAAGAGTACACCATGGTAGGGAGGATCAGACACCTCTCGAGGACCCTATAAGTGGCATTGCCAACCTTTTTGATATCAGTGTAGTGCTTATTGTAGCTATGATAGTTGCGCTGATGACGGCGCTCAACATGCTGGAATTATTCGATCCCAATACGGAGGTGACCTTAACAAAGAAAAATGCGCAAGGTCAGATGGAAATCATCTCCAAGAAGGGAAAGGAAATCAAAGTCAGAAAGCTATCGCCGGAAGAAGCGTCTGGTCACGGCGAACGCCTGGGTACAGCCTATCAATTGGAAGATGGACAGATCATTTATGTGCCAGAAAATGTTAAATAGAGTAGTTCTTATTCGTATAGTATTATGGAGCCAGTTTGTCCTAGGTTCGGCATTGCAGGGTTTGTGTGCGGTCACACCAAAAAAAATGGTCATACTAGTTTCCGAAAATTATAACAAACCTGTTGCAGAGGCAATCGCGCAGCTGAAAAAGCTTCCAGGTTTCGGCGACGCCTATCTTATATCAACGGCCGGCAACGGAGATCCCGCAGAGGATGTGGGCAGCGCAGATCTAGCAGTCTGTTATGTGCATACCCCGGTCGTACTCCAACGGTTTTCTGCAGATCTACAGCGTATTGTTAAACGAGGTGGCTATGTATATGCGCTTGGCGACACCCCAGAAGCAGATAGTTATGGCAAACAGGGCATCCGCTTCGACCCAGAAGTGGCAGCTTATTTCGAGCATCCCAGTCCGGATAATCTGGCTAATATGATACTGATGCTGCTGCATAGACACTTAGAATCGGCCTATGTGGTGAAGCCGGTCGTCCCTTTTCCTGAAAATGGCATTGTTTCCCTTCGGAGTGGAGAGGTATATGCAAACTTTGAACGATACGCGCGGGCTGAAAGAGTAGGAGGGCGCCCGTTGGTAGGTTTGTATATGTTTCGTTACGAAGCAGTTACCCGTCAGTGGGAGTATATGAAGTCTTATGCGGATGCCTTAGATACGGCTGGTTTTGATGTGATGCCCTTTTATGGACATCCACTTGATCAGGCAATCAAGGATCATTGTCTGGATGCCGTTGGACATTCGCGCTTATCGGTCTTGCTAAATTTTTCATCTTTGCCGGGAGCGTCCAATGAACGGCTTCAGGCAGCATTTTCCTGTATGGGCGTACCGGTAATCGACGCTATAACAATCAGTGACGATACAGCAGCTTGGCATGCTTCCTCTCTGGGGATACCACTTGCGGCACGAGCCTTATCGCTTGCCCGTCAGGAACTAAGCGGTCAGATACAGCCTATAATTGCGGCAACTACCGAATCTGTGGCACCAACCGGTGCGGCCGGATACCGCGTCAAATACGCGCCTGAAAGCCGTGTCCGAAGGCTGGTGGGGCGTGTAAAAGCATGGTCAAGATTGCAAAGCCTGGCAAATCGGGATAAAAAAATTGCGCTGATCTATTATAACGGGCATCCGGGTAAAAATAATATTGGTGCCAGTTACCTGAATGTGCTGCCCAAGAGCCTGACAACCATTTTAAAACGTATGGACGAAGCGAAATATGATCTTGGTGGTCAAACTCCTGATTCAAGTGCCGTATTTAATGACGTCATGAACGGAGGCCGTAACATCGGCACTTGGGCGCCGGCGGAATTGGATAGATTGGTCCGGGAAACGCATCCCGTGCTAGTTCCGGTGGAAACCTATAAAAAATGGTTCGGCCAGTTGCATCCTGCTTTCCAAAAGCAGGTGATAAAAAAGTGGGGTGAACCCAAAGACTCGAAGATCATGACTTGGCGTGATCCAGAAGGAAAGATCTATTTTGTTTTGCCGCGAATCGCCTACGGCAATATTAACCTGATGCCTCAACCAGCCAGGGGTTGGGACGAAGACGCTCAGGCCTTGTACCACGATGTTTCACTTCCGCCACATCATCAATACGTTGCCTTTTACCTATACCTGCAAAAGGGTATGCCTGCCGATGCGATCATCCATCTGGGAACACATGGAACACAGGAATGGCTTTCCGGACGTGAAGTAGGGTTTGATGATGACGATGCTCCGGAAGCGCTAATGGGCAACATGGTTAATATTTATCCCTATATCATGGACAATGTAGGGGAAGGCACGCAGGCCAAAAGGCGTGGAATGGCTGTGATAATTGATCATTTAACGCCTCCCTTTGATCAGGCCACTTTAAGACCTGAGTTGCGTGAACTTGCGGGAGCCATCAACGATTATGATGTAGCTTCCGGCAAAAGTGAAGCACTAGCTGCCATTCATCTGCGCACAATCAATCGGCTGGCCAGGCAGGCAAATATTGAGAGGGATCTAGGCGTTGACGGTGATGAGATTAAAGCAGAAGATGTGCAAAGGCTGGAACATTACCTACAGGAAATCCAGGAGACGCTTACTCCAATGGGAATGCATACGTTTGGGCAATCACCGGATTCCGTGATGGCTATGAAAACGGCGGAAGCTATTGTTGGACGGATGCAGGAGATGCCCAAGGATTCGCTTGCTGTGCTACTCATGGATGTTTACCAGCGCATTATGATCAGTGGCCAACGAGAGCTGGATGCACTGATGACAGCCCTTAATGGAAAGTATGTGGAAGCGGGTTCAGGTAATGACCCTATCCGGAATCCTTCGGCACTTCCTACGGGAAAGAATTTTTATTCTTTTGACCCTGACCGTATCCCCACCATAGACACTTATCGAGAAGGAGAGAAGCTTGCTAATCAGCTGATCGCTGATTACCAGGGTAGACATAATGGGCAGTATCCAGATAAAGTGGGATTTAACCTATGGTCGGTGGAAACCATCCGCCATGAAGGTATTATGGAATCCCAGATATTGAGTTTGTTGGGGATAAAGCCCACCTACGATGGCTTTGGTCGGTTGAAAGGAGTCGAGGCAATTGCAGATACTGTTCTCAGGCGACCACGTATCGATGTGGTTATCACACCGTCCGGTTTATACCGTGATCTATTTCCAAATCTGATGCTGTTGTTAGATAAAGCAGTTTCTTTGGCTTATAAGCAAGATGGTGCTAACTATTTGCGGGAACATATCGACCAACGTGTGGACGAGCTGTTGTCTTCCGGACTTAAGGACACCACCTTAGCCCGTCAGCTGGCCAGTGTACGTCTGTTCAGCACCGAGAGCGGAAGTTACGGAAACGGCTTGAACGACGTGATCCAGGCCTCGGATAAGTGGGAAAAAGACCAAGAGGTTGGGGGCGTTTACTTTAACCGGATGGGACATTTGTATGGGCAGGGACTTTGGGGAAACATGCCAGAAGGGGAGCTCCCGGAAACAGCAAAGGACCTGGCTATATCGCTTTTTAAAAGCGCATTATCCGGCACGAAGGCAGTTGTTCATAGTCGGTCGACCAACGTTTACGGCGCGCTGGATAACGACGATTTCTTTCAGGCATTGGGTGGGATGGCTATGGCGGTACGCCATGTTGACGGTGCATCGCCTGATGTGATGATCACCAACCTAGCCGATCCGGGAAATACCCGTCAGGAGTCGCTAAACAAGTTTATCGGAAGAGAGATGAATGCCCGCTATCTTAATCCCAAATGGATTGAAAAAATGCTGGATGAAGGATATGCCGGAGCACGGATGATCGGCCAGGTGGCAGATAATATGTGGGGATGGCAGGTAACAACTCCAGAAGCAATCGATGCACAGAAATGGGAGGATTGGATGGATACTTATGTCAATGATCGGTACGATCTAGACGTTAAAGAGCGGTTTGCAAAAGCTGGTAACACTTATGCTTACCAGACGATGCTAGCACGGATGTTGGAAGTGATCAGGAAAAACTACTGGAAGCCTGATGAACAGCGTTTGCAGCAGCTGGTGACCGAATACCTGAAAACTAGCGAGGAAACGGGACTTTCCTGCGCCGACAATGTATGTGGAAATGAGGCTTTGGTGGATTTCGTAAAGCGAAGGGCTAATAACTCAGAAAATAAGGAGCTAGTAAGCAATCTGATAGAACAGTTGGGTAAAGTCCATACGAGTTCATCCACCCCTGTAAAAGGGAATACGGCGGCGAAAGCAGCGGCAGGACCTCGAAAACCTTTTGAAGGTCGGGCAAGATCAGGCCGGCAATCGAAAAATCCCGCAACGACTGAGCAAAAAGCCCCCGTAGGGAAGGAAGTAGGGAAGTCTACTACGGTCAAGGGCTATAAAATGGAGGAAACTAGTCGACAAGCGACCGATAAGAATCAGAAGGCGCAACAAGTTTCATCAGAACCTTATGAAGGTTTGTTGATAAGCGTCATTGTATTGTTGATTGGCTTTGGATTTTGGTTTGGCAAAAGGTATTGATTTGAAAATCCGCAAAGCCCTGTAAGATTGATCATCAAATAAAGAGTGTTAGCATATGTATGCATTTATAGGTACTTGGTTCTTTTTGTGCTTAAGATCATTTCTCTTGAGCCCCTTAGTTGGTCATGGCCAGATACCTGATGGACGAATTGTAGCGCTTGTGAAGAACGAAGCAGGAACTGTCCTGTCAGGAGCGACGGTAAAGTTATTTAACGTTACGACCCGTCGGTTGGTGTTGCAGAGTGCTGTAGATGAAAACGGCTTTGTTCAATTCGCTGTGGATACAGGGAAGTATCGAGTCTGTGTTGCTTCCCTCGGCTATCTAGAACAATGCTCGGATACTTTGACAATCGGAGAAGGACAGCATCAGGTTACAAAACGGTCATTCTTATTAAAAAGTGCGATGAAGATGTTAGAAGATGTGGTAATTGTGGCGCAACAGCCCTCCATACAAGCGGAGGGCAACAAACTGATTTTAAATACCGGAAACACCTTGTCGGCGGGTACCTCGGCCATGGACTTGTTGAAAACGATGCCCGGTGTGAGTACTGGGCAGGACGATGAAATCCTGTTCCGCGGTACACCTGGCGTTCAAGTAACCATCAATGGAAAAATGACCTATCTATCCGGGAAGGAGCTGGCCGAAATGCTGAACGGACTGAATGCGGCAGATGTCGCAAAGATTGAACTGCTTTCTTCACCCTCGGCAGATTTCGATGCTGCAGGAACAGGAGGGGTCATTAACATTATTACTAAAAAGCCGCAAGAAAAGGGTTATGCAATGGAATTGCGCTCTACTGTATCCAAAGGACGGTATTGGATGGTAAACGAAAACCTAACGGGAATTTTTAAAAATGACAAGCTACAGGTTGATGCATCGTTCGATTATAATACACCGCACAAAAACACAATAAGTACCAGTTCGCACACCATATCCAATGGTGACAACAATATTCTCCTTGAACGGGCGAATGAGGTGTCGTTCAAGATTAAGTTCTACACCTATAAGATGGGTGCGACGTGGCAATTAGCTCGCCGTCATCAGCTAACGGCCAATTATCATGGGTACACGGATGACTTTACGGCACCAAAGACCTCTTCGATTGTCATGCGTGATCGCTCAGGTAATCCAGTGGAGTCCGTATACTCTACGATTAACATCATCGAACCCTACTATTTCGATGCTTTCAATGCCGGCTATCAGTTCGATATCGATACCTTGGGCAAGAAGCTTACGGCTGATGTTCAGCTGATTTCTTACCGAAACTACTCCAATAGCGAGATGGAAAGCCGTCGTTACAGCGAAACCAGTAATCCCGAAGGAGATCTTGATATATTACGGTCTAGTCAGCCTGGTTTTATCCGCGTATCGGCATATAAAGCGGACGCATTGCTGCCTTATTCCTGGTTCGACCTGAAAGCTGGGTTAAAGTACGCCGTGGCGAGCAATGATAATAATGCCCGTTTTGATTCCTTGCAGAACGGACAGTATGTTGAGGCGCCCTCACTGTCCAATGACTTTAAATATCGGGAAACTATTTCGGCTGCCTATGTTTCGGCGTCTAAAGTATGGAGAAGAACGACCTTCAATGTAGGTTTGCGTTTGGAACATACCGACGCAAGAAGCTGGTCGGAATTGTCGTCGGGGAGCAATCAATGGAACTACACTCGTTTGTTTCCCTCGTTGTCCATCAACACAGAAATCAATAATGATAACCGGGTAGACTTTTCCTTAAGCCGGCGGATTGAACGGCCTCCATACGCTGCGCTGAATCCAGTACGTTGGTACAATGACCCCTATTATATATTTGCTGGCAATGCTAATTTGCAAGCCGAAACAAGTTGGCTCTACGGGGTGACTTATAGCTGGAAAAGACAGTATTTCTTCCTGTTAAACTATAGTTTACGCAACAATTATCTATCCCGTAACATGGTCAAAGACCTCCATTCGGAGGCTTTGATAAGTCAGCGGGCTAATTTTGATCATTTCAAACGTTTAGACCTAAGCGTGACAGGTACCCCTTCGCTCAGCAGCTGGTGGAAAATGCAATGGAGCGGAGGGATTAACTTTACCACCTACCCAGTAGATCAGAACCCACGGGCGGATAATTTATCGCAATGGGCAGGCAACCTGCAATGTATTAACCAGCTTAAGCTCCCAGGAGATGTTAACATGGAATTGGCTGGTTATTGGTATTCCAGAGAATTATTCGGGATGTTTCAGAAGAGCAGTTACTTCTACGTAAATACCGGTTTAGCTAAATCATTTTTCGATAAACAGTTGGGAGTTAAAATTGCCTTGAATGATATTTTCTTTACAAATAATTTTAGGGCGCACTCCTTGGCGGCAATTACCGACTATCGGTATTTCGATAAGCCCGATACCAGAAGAGCAACGTTTTCACTCACCTATAGTTTGGGCGGTAAGCTACAGTCGGCCAAAGAACGGAGAACGGAAGAGCAAGATCGGCTTTGATTTATTGATAAAGCGGGCATCACAGCATGATATAAGAGCCTGCAAATTCAATATTTGCAGGCTCTTATTTTTAACCCAGTATCAGGGAAATCAAAAAATACGTTCAAATCTTGAAACAAGAAACGTCTTTAAAAACTAAGGAATAATCTTGTCGATACGAAGCTGCTCAAATAATCTGATAAAAGATTCTTCGGTGTTCTGATATTCTTTAAATCCCAACATTCTACTGTTCGACATATCTGTCATAACCTCAATCGGTCTGCCTAGATCAAGATCTGTATGCCAGGGTGAAGCTAATACAGAAAGATTACTTTCTTTCAATCCATAACGATTTGCAATATCGTTCCAGATTCCGGCATCCCGGCTAAGCTGTTTTTCAAGTGGTCTGATAGATCCATTGTATCCCTCAGACGTAATATTAAACCAATCTGCAATACGTTTCCAAAGCCAGCTCCATCTGAACACATCTCCGTTAGCAATATTGAAGGCCCTGTTTTTTGCTGCTTCGGTACTAGTCGCCCAAATCAACTGTTTGGCCAATATGCTGGCATCCGTGACATCAGAGATGCCATTCCATTGTGCTTCAGAACCGGGCCAGATAAACTTACGTCCGGACTCTTTGCAGATGCTCGCGTAAACGGCCAATGTTGTTCCCATATTCATTAGGTTCCCCTCGGTTTTTCCAATCACCGTATGCGGTCTGTGTACATTCCAGTTAAAGCCGTCGCGGGCGGCAGCCTTATAAACTTCATCTTCCTGTGCGTAGTAGAAATTGGGGAAATCCAGGCGAGGATGTGTTTCACGTACCGGAGTTTCCGGTAAAATGCCTTCCTTCACATAGGCTTCAAACGGGCCTAAATAGTGTTTTAAACCAGTAACTAAGGTAACATGTTGAACCGATTTCTTTGAGGATAGGACATCCAAAAGATTACGGACCATAGCCCCATTTACCATAATATTTTCGGCCTCTGTGTTCTTGCGCATCCATGTCGTAAAAAAAACGTGAGTTGGGTTTATTCCTTGCAATGCAGTGCGTAGACTGTTTTTGTCCAAAAGGTCGGCCTTAATTGGCTGAACACCTTTTAAATCGAAGTTCGGGTTTCGGGCCAATCCATAAGTTTGCCATCCACTTAGAACAAGTTCGTGGGCTAGATGACTTCCAGTGATACCCGTGGCACCTACTACTAAAGCTATTTTATCCATTTTGGTTTCTCCTTCTTTGTTTACTCTGTTGACAAAGGTACCCTAATGGGGGGCTAAGCATAAATGACTGAGATCATGAAATTTTGTTGACCTAGGTCAACTCTTTTTATTCTTTAATGTCAATTTCTTTCGGATGCGACTTAAGGTTTCGGGAGCTAAACCTAAATAAGAGGCAATGAGGTTCTGGGGGATGCATTGGATTATGTCGGGATTGGATAGGATTAAACTTTGGTATTTTTCTTCGGCCGTGTCGCTGTTTGAACTGATCAATCGTTGATCTTTGGTAACCAAGCTGTTCTGGTAAAGAATGCGGAAATAGCGGTCCATAACAGGTACATCCAGTGTCATTTGTTCATAATTTTCCCGCGATAAGTTAAGTAGCTCTGTATCTTTGATGGCTTCAATATTAAGAACCGCCGGTGCCTGGTTCACAAAGCTATTAAAATCGGATATCCACCAACCTTCCCATCCGAATACCGTTATATGTTCGGTTCCTTTTTCATCTAACCGATAAGATTTGAGCAGGCCCTTTTTCACAAAGGAAAGATTACGGCAGATATCGTTTTCCTGCAAGATATATTGCCGCCTCCTTACCTTCTTAAAGGTAAAAAAGCTGGATATACGCTGCTTCTCTTCATCCGTTAGCTTAACCTTATCTTGTATATGAGTGAACAAAACGTCAAACATCTATTCAGTATTTATGTAAACAAACTTAGATAAATTCGTATAAATTATCCAACAAAGATAGATTTGTGCATTTCTACCCACTCCTCTATAGGTGTCATCGTCACATCCAGTTGTTCGGTTACAGAAGGCATATCCTTGGTAAACGGCTCAAAACACTACCAATCGCAGATCAGCTGGTGGTGTTCGATTGGAAAGTCTTTCTTAAACGACACGGCCTTTTTTTCAAATGTTTCATTTGAAAAGCCGGTTGTATATTAGAGTTTTCTAATGTTTGGCTTATAAAAGCACGGTTTAGAATCAGATTTCTATATTTGGCAGCAGAATAAAGATTTGATCACGACCTGTAGATAACGTTTATGCCACGCCACTCCTTTTTTGTTTATATTACCGGTTTATTTTTTTGCATAAATGCTTTTGCTCAAGAAGAGGATGGTCTACCCGTGAAGATTGAACATGCTGAACCGCTATACATTGACCTGATTCGGGATTTAGGAGCAAGAAAAGGCGAAAAAGAATGGAACTTTGGTTTTGGACTAACAGACAATAAGAAATATGATAGTTATCACGCACTGGTAGAATATGAATTTGCTCCCGCTAATAGATTGGGAGTGGAATTTGAAGTTCCTTTCACTTATTATGCCAGTCAGAATAGAACAAATGACGCTCCATCGTCCAGGATAGAGAGTGTTAAAAGCGCAATCCAATGGACATTTCTCGTTTCCGAAAAGTATAGGTCTAGTTTCGCTTTGGGGTATATCAATGAAATTATACTGGCGGATATTGAACGTTACGGCAAAGAACCTTTTATCGGAGGAAACCTGTTCAATCCCTTTTTAGTTGTCGCCAAGAGATTGGGAAGCAGTTTTCATAGTCTAGTTTATACAGGGCCCCGTATAGAAAAGATGTTTAATGAGAAAGAATGGAAAAGTAATTACGAGGTGAATACCAGCTTCCATTTTATGGTCCCCCAAACAAGAAATTTCGTCGGATTAGAGGTTAATAAAGAATTTGCAGCCAAAGATTTCAGCATGGTAGCACGCCCGCAATTAAGAGTAAGTATTGCAGATAACATGCTTATAGGGATAGTGACAGGCATACCAATCGTTTCTGAAGGAGAAAAATTGAGCAGTTTCCTGCGTCTCATTTGGGAACCAGGGCATAATCACTAGATTTAAATTATAAGAACTGTCTAACGGGTTTTCTATTCCGTTTCGCTGAACCGGATTACGAAGGTCGTTATCTTTATTCTTTCGCATTTGTCGTCAAATCCTGGATGTCTTTAATCATATTTGGGATTGCACCGTGATAAGAATGATCCACACCTGACAATACTCTCCAATGTGCTTTCGGGATTAATTTTTGGTATGATTTAAATTGGTCATTAGGAATCACTTCATCGTCTATTGAGTGATAAAAATAGATATTGTCCAGCGCGCTGAGGTTAGCCACGAAATCATCCTCTATTGCATATTCTGAGACATCCCAATGCTGATCTTTCCAATAGGGAACGCCGAATAAAATCATTCCTATTACTTTATCCGGAACCGGTTCCCTGGAAAAATGCTTTAATATAATTGAAGCGCCTAAGGAATGACCGAGCAGAATAACGTTCGCCGATAAGCTTTTGAGATTCCTTGTTAAAACGGCCTCCCAAGCCAGATAGGCGGGATGATCAGCAACCGGCATAGGTGGATATATAATTGTAAACTCATCGCCAAGTGCCGATCTTAATGCATCTGCGATTACTTGCTCCTGCTTTGTTGTTACATCTCCTGCGCCCTGAATAAATAATACTTCATAACTCATTGACAATCGTTTAGGTAAATGAAGATGCCAAAATAATATATATAATCTTTTTATTCAAGATACATGAGAATTAGCTGCGGCCGTAGTTATCGTTGCCATTCTGTATTAAATCTTTCTAGCTCCATTTTTGAGGCAGATGCAATTGCAATAATCTCTCCGGTTCCATTATTTAATACGAAAAACTTTAAGGGCTTAAATTGCTTTGTGCTTTCCAAAATGGCTTCATAGTATAGGTCACCATTTTTTACGCTTCGGTCAAATTTAAAGAAGGATGCGTATGGTGCCAAACCTAACCTGTACACAGTGCCTGAGTCCAACGATATACTACTGGCGGCGGTTACAAGCGTATAAGAACTGTCAATTATAACACGGTCCGGTTCGGGCAAACTTGGCGTTATCAACGCACTTTGGTTTTTGCAAGTAATAATAAGTGGAAACAATAAGCAGCAAAAAAGTACCATTTTCATGAAATAAATCTATAAAAAATTTATAAGACTGTAAAGTAGGTAAACAAACAACTATTCTTTGCGCAGCGATTCCACTGGAACTGTAATTGCAGCCCTGCATAATCTAATAATTCAAACGTCGTTTTCTCATTATCAGCTACCCTGATTGTCCACAGCCCTGAGCCTGACGATTTCATTGCTTTTGTTTTTTTTATCGTTATTATATTCTTTGTTGTTATTTTGATGGGGCGAAATTATAGGTTGCTACCGCTTCTTAACGTAATTTCTTGAGCGAAATAATGAAAATACCAAGCGAAGAGTCAATCGGCAATATTGAATTGATACCTGTTTTATTTAGCGAAATCCTTACAAAGGGGTAATACGTTTAGATTTGGAATAATCCTATTTTGGCGCACAGGGCTTCATTAATAGAAGTATACGCTATATCTCGTTTCGAAGCAGCTTAAAGTCATTTCAACTAAATATTTATGCGCTTCAATTAATTTCATATAAGAAACTATCTAAAACTGCTTTATTTTGAAGAACCAATCTCAACAAATTGAAGACAAATTTTCACAACAAGTTATACGTTTGGAAATATATTTAATATTCATTTTATGATACTGTTAAAGACATATATATTGTGGTGCCGGTTATTATTCCTATTTTAAGGGTAATTTAGATTTTGTATTTTAAAAAAATTAGTGGATACACGGGAGGACTTAGCGAACGTAATGGAAAAGAGTAAAGCAAAGAGCGTGTTACTGATTGCATTTACTTTTATGGGTTCATATGCAACTTTAGTCATTGTATATCCCTATTCGTTTTGGAGAGATTATTTTAGTATGTCTACTTCCAAGCTGATAATAGATGTTTTGGTCAATCTATTATTTTGTGTAGCCATCTTCAGGTTAAGTATCTTCATAGACAAAATCCTAAACAAAAAGATATCCTGGATGGTACATCCCATAAAACGGCTATTGATCCAAACGATCTTCCAAATTCTAGGTGCTTTATTCCTTATTATTTGTTTGTCGTATCTTTATTATAAATTTGGAGATCTTATAAATACACAAACTTATCATATCGGTTTAAGAGAATTGTTATATACAGTGATTTCAATCATACTATGGGCCTTAATGATCAGCGCGCTAAATACAGGTGATTTTTTACTAAAGAATTGGAAAACGGCCACTTTGAAAGCAGCTGAATATAAGATAAAAGCAGCAGAAAATAAGCAATTGGTAGCAGAAATCGAGTTACAAGCCCTTAAATTACAACTTGATCCGCATTTTGTTTTCAATAACCTAAGCGTGCTTTCGGAATTAATATTGAAGGATCAGCGGCTAGGATATGAGTATACGGAGAATTTTACGAAAGTCTACCGATATCTGTTGATCAACTCAAAAAAGAAACTGGTGACGCTGTCTGAGGAACTTAAATTTCTTGATGCCTATCTTTTTCTTATCAAGAACCGTATGGGGGGCGGAAGCATTTTTCAGGTTAACATTGACGAATCAAAACTTGATATGCTAATTCCTCCGGTGACGCTTCAACTATTCATCGAAAATGCGCTGAAGTTTAATCGAACGGAAGAGGAAAATCCGCTTATTGTCCGGATCTATTCGAATGACAACGATGAGCTGGTGGTATTCAATACACGCTTACCCCTGATAAAAAAGCCCTATTCTACGGGTATCGGTTTAAAAAACATCATCACTCGCTATGCTTTATTATGCGATAGAAAGCCTTCCGTAGAGGAGACCGATGAAGCCTTTATTGTAAAAGTACCCCTTATTAAAAGATGAATGTAATAGGAAAAATATTGATCCTCGAAGATGAAAAACTCAATGCGGAACGGATACAACGGTTAATGGGTAGAATAAGACCCAACATGGAGATTGTTGGTGTCTTGGCAAGTGTTAAGAAGGCGGTGGATTGGTTGGCTGAAAACAAGAGCCCTGACCTAATCATAATGGATATACAATTAGCGGATGGTTTGAGCTTCGAAGTGTTCAATCTAACAGATGTGAAATGTCCTGTAATATTTACAACGGCCTATGATGAGTACGCAGTGAAAGCATTCAAGTACAACAGCGTGGACTACCTACTTAAGCCAGTGGAAGAAGACGAGTTAGAAGCTGCTGTAACCAAATTTGAAAACTCGGTATAGCAGCCCTATCAGCAGCAGGCGTTAATTGAAGGCTTGCTAGCGTATATCCAACCGAAAGTGTATCGGAAGCGTTTCCTTCTGCCATACCGGGATGGGTACAGAAAGATTAACATAGAGGATGTTGCCCTTTTTTATACCCATATGAATATTAATTGTGCAATTCTATTTAACGGAGAAAGAGTTGTTGTACCGCAAACCTTGGAAGTTCTGGAACAAGAATTGGATCCGAAAGATTTCTTTAGAGCAAATCGGCAGTATATTGTACATATTAACTCCGTTGAAAAGGTGCACAACTTTTTCAACGGTAAGTTAAAGCTTAAAGTAAAAAGTAGTACAGACACGGACATTATTGTGAGTAGAATAAAAGCCCCCTTGTTTAAGACGTGGTTAGATTATTGATCAACCTGGTATTTGTTTTAAAAAAATAGGCGGCTACCGCATGAACGGTCCCAGCATGACGGCGCTACATTTATACAAGCAAACTTCCACCATCAACTACCAAAATCTGCCCTGTGGTGAAACTCCCGCGCATCAGATATAAATATGCTTCTGCAAGGTCATCCGCTTCGCCGACTTTTCCAGTCAAAAGTTTGCTTCCTATATTGCTGAAGAACACCTCTCTTTCTGGCTCAGGCACATTTGCTAAAAGGTTAGTTCTTACTGTTCCAGCGCAAACTGCGTTTACTCTTATTGGGGCGAGTTCAAAAGCCAGTGCACGGGTAAGCCCGTCAATTGCGCTCGCCATCGCGGCAATCACAACGGTACCTTTTCTCGGTCTTTGCCCTATCGCGCCGGTCGTTAAGGTTATCGATCCCCCTTCCCTGATCAGCGGAGCTCCGAATTTTGCAGCCATAACAGCCCCCCAAAAGCGCAGGTTGATTGACTGCCTCGCTTCATTAATATTCAATGATGCTAGCTCAGTAAACTTAAGTGTATCGCCGGCAGTGAAAACCAAGTGATCAAATTCGCCTATTTCTTTAAACAAGGTTTCAATTTGATTTTCGTCCCCAAGATCAGCAATGAGCCCTCTACTGTTTTTCGGCAATAAAAGTAATGCCTCATCAACTCTTTGGCGGCTACTGGAAACCACCACAACGGAGGCGCCTTCCCTTGCCACAGCTAGCGCTGTAGCAAGGCCAATGCCTGATGTGCCGCCTAACAAAACCACTTTCTTGCCGGCCAAGCTGTCTTTTCTGTTATTTTTCATGTCTTAATAATTTCATATTTTATTTTCATTGCAAAATTATTAGACTTTACTATTAGCTTGCTATGAGTTACCTAAAGGATAGCGACTATTGATATGGAAGAATTAAAATGTGAATCACGGCCCGGCATTAACAAGCAACTGGCGTTGAAGGATGCCCTAGAATTACTGAGCGGTAAGTGGAAGGTTTGTATTTTAACAAACCTGTACCATAACGGAACACTGCGTTTCAAAGACATCATAGCATCGTCCAGGGGCATCACACCAAAAGTGTTGTCTAAAGAGTTGCAGCAACTGGAAGAAAACCTGCTGATTACTCGTACGGTAAATAATACAAAGCCTGTAACGGTATCCTATGCACTAACACCTTATGCGACTGAAACGCAGCCGGTCATTAAAGCACTGATCGAATTCGGACTGAAGCACCGAATGAAGATTAAAAGTATCATTTAATTAGTCCGGGATACTGATTGTTTCATTACCAACGTATTCCAAATCAACCTCTCATATTGTCTATTTAGACCTGCCTGATAGCGCTTTATTGTGCCTAACTTCGTAATTGCTTAAGTGTTACGATGATAAAATAAATAAATTAAACAGCTAATCAAAAAGGTTATGAAAACAGCCAATTTTACCACAACGATTGTGGTTGCCAAAAGTCTTGCCGAAATCATTTAAAAAAAAGGGAACCGTATCTAAATGTCATTTAGATACGGTTCCCAATAAGTAAAAAAATAAAAATTAGTATTGTATTATTGACTATCCCATCCACCACCTAACGATCTATATATCGCTACGCTTGCTTTTAGCTGGTTGACTTTCTTTTCTACCAGTTCAAATTTGGATTCCAAAGCATCACGTTGTGTCAGTAAAACCTCCATGTAATCAGCCCGTGCATATTTAAACAGGTCATTGGAGATACCAATGGATTCGTTTAGAGCATCGACTTCCTTGGTTTTAACATCCAGACCATTTTCCAAATTTTTAATTTTGGAAAGTTGGTTTGCTACTTCGATGTATGCACCCAATATTGTTTGCTCATAATGCAAAACCGCTTGTATTTGCCTTGCATTGGCATTATTGTAGGCTGCTTTTATCGCTCTTTTGTTGATCAATGGGGCGGTAAGCTCCCCAAGGAGCGAAGCTGCAAAAGATTCCGGTTTTACCAGATATGTTGGGTCAAAAGCCTGCAATCCTACTCCTGCGGCGATATCCAAAGAAGGGTAGAAACGTGCTTTGGCCGATTTGATATCAAGTTTAGAAGCAGCAAGTTCATATTCAGCCTGCTTGATGTCCGGTCTGTTTCCCAAAAGATCAGCAGGAATGCCAGTGTGGACTGTTTGTGGAACAAGCTTGTCAAATGCATCCTGATTTCTTTGCACAGGTTGGGGGAATCTTCCGATAAGATAATTGATTTTATTTTCTGTTTCCGTTATCTTTTGTTTGATGTCGTATTGCATTCCCTGTGTCTTCAATATTTGTGCTTGGAATCTTTTGATGGCAAGCTTATTGGATCGGGCGAACTTTTTTAGATCCTTTACAACCCCTAATGCATCGTTTTGGATTTTAATATTCTCATTGATTACAAGAAGTTCATTGTCTAATGCAAGAAGTTCATAATAGGAATCTGCAATTTCGGAGATCAGATTTGTTACCATGAAGTTTTTCCCTTCCACACTTGCAAAATAGCGTTGTAGTTGGGCTTTTGTAGCATTGTGCAGTTTGCCCCATATATCTGTTTCCCATTTTGCTTGTACCCCAACGCCAAAATCAAACAAGGGTTCGGGCATTTCTCTGCCAGGTTCTATTTCTGTGTTTTTCTCCATCGCTCCGATATTGGTGTAACGGCTTACTTTATCAACACCTGCACCGGCCTTGACCCCTACAGTAGGTAAATATTCACCCTTTTTGGCACTGACCTCATTTTTGGCTATCTCAATTTCTTGAAGGATAATGTTGAGTTCTTGATTATTTTGTAGGGCCTGACTGATCAATGTTTGCAGGTTAGGGTCGCTGAAATAGTTATTCCACCTAATTTTTCCTGTATTTGTAGAATCACTATTTGTGGTACCATAATTTTCCGGTACATTTCTATTTTCAGCACGCTGTTTTATTTCCAAAGGTTTACAGGCTGCAAAGCATAATAAGAAAAGTGCGAAACCTGTATATTGATATATTTTCTTCTTATTCATAATGGATCATGTCTTCGCTTAAAGGTGATTCGTCTTCGGCCTGGATCATTTTTCTTCCATCGGCCAATTTTGCAAAAATGTAATACAGTCCCGGAATGACGATGACTCCGAAAATTGTTCCCACAAGCATTCCACCCAATGCGGAAGCACCAATGGTATGGTTTCCGATAGCACCTGCTCCGCCAGCAAATACAAGTGGTACAAGTCCCGCTATAAAGGCAAATGATGTCATTAGGATCGGTCTGAAACGTGCTCTAGATCCTTCTATAGCTGCATCTAAAATAGAGTCCCCAGCCTGACGCCTTTTAACCGCGAACTCTACAATAAGAACAGCATTTTTACCTAATAGACCTATAATCATGATAAGTCCTACCTGCGCATAGATGTCATTTTCAAGGCCCATGGCTTTCAGTAGAAAGAACGACCCGAATACACCAACCGGTAGTGATAATAACACGGCAAATGGAATAATAAAGCTTTCATATTGCGCAGCTAGCACGAGATATACAAAAACCAAGACAACAAGAAATACATAGATAGCTTCGTTTCCTCGTTGAGCTTCATCATAAGACAGTCCTTCCCAAGCCACTTTGTAACTGTGAGGTAATGTTTTAAGGGCTGTTTCATTGATTGCCTGAATGGCATCGGCCGTTGTATAGCCGTTGGCTGGAAGACCGCGAATAGCGGCTGAATTATACATATTATAACGTGTGATCTCATTCGGTCCCTGTGTTTTTTTCAATGTCATAAATGCCGAATAAGGGACCATCTGTTCATGGTCATTTTTGACATACAGGTTCATGATGTCAGAAGGCAGCCTTCTAAATTCGGGAGATGACTGCACATATACTTTGAAGAATTGCCCAAAGCGAATAAAACCCTGCTCGTAGGTGCTACCGATGAGAATATTAAGGTTGTCCATTGCTTTACCGATAGAGATTCCTTTTTGCATAGCCGCATTATTATCAAATACCAATTCGTATTGTGGGTAGTTAGCTGCGAAAAAGGTGAATACCCCTGTTAGCTCCTTGCGTTTTTTTAGATTGGCAATAAAAGCTTTATTCACTTTATCGAAATCCTGATAGTCAGTTGTCCGGTTCAGATCAAGCAATCGCATAGAAAAACCACCAGAAGATCCAAATCCAGGAACAGCGGGAGGTTCAAAAAATTCAACCGTAGCACCTAGGTCTTTTGACTTCTCTTCAAGTTCTTCCATGATTTCTTTTACAGAATGCTCACGGTCGTCCCATGTTTTAAGATTGATGAGACATGTTCCGGCATTTGAGCCGCGACCTTCGGTCATAATTTCATAGCCTGCCAAGGACGACACAGACTCAACTCCATCTACACGTTGACAGATCTTTTGCAGTTCCCTGGAAATTTTATTGGTTTGTTCTAGCGTAGAGCCGGGAGGTGTTTGAATAATGGCATAAATTGTTCCTTGGTCTTCACTCGGAATAAATCCACCCGGAAGTGTTTTATTGATCACAAAAATTCCGATACAGAATGCAATCAAGATACCCCATGTGATGATCCTTCGGTTGGCGATTTTTCGAAGTAGCGTGGCGTATTTTCCTGTTACTTTATCAAAAGTGCGGTTAAATGCATCCAACGATTTGGTAAATATATTTACCTTTTTTTGCTTACCATGGTTGTTTTTAAGGAGCATGGCCGCAAGCACTGGTGTGAGTGTAAGAGCGACAACCGCTGATATGACGATCGAGCTTGCCATGGTAATTGAAAATTGACGGTAAAATGTTCCCACAGGCCCTGTCATAAAAGAAATGGGAATAAATACTGCCACCATGACTGCGGTTATAGCAATGATGGCACCCGCAATTTCAGCCATCACTTCTTTTACCGCGTTGTACGGAGAAATATGACTTCCTTCCATCTTGGCATGCACAGCCTCGATAACAACAATCGCGTTATCTACTACAATCCCGATGGCCAGGACAAGTGCGAACAGGGTGACCAAATTGATCGACATGCCGAACAGCTGGATGACAAAAAATGTACCTATCAGCGAAACTGGCACCGCAATGATTGGGATCAAGGTGGAGCGCCAATCGCCCAGGAAAATAAACACCACAATGGCAACCAAAATAAAAGCGTCACGCAAGGTGTGCATAACCTGTTCGATAGAAGCATCCAAAAATTGAGATACATCATAACTGATTTTATAGTCAACGCCCGGCGGGAAGTTTCCTTTCATTTCATCCAGCTTTGCTTTTACATCCTTGATAACATCATTGGCATTACTACCATAATTTTGTTTAAGTACAATAGATGCCGAAGGATGGCCATCTAGATTAGAGTAGATATCAAAGAATTCGCTACCCAGTTCAACTTTGGCTACATCTTTCAGTTTGATATGCTCGCCCTCGGTATTTGCTCTAACAATGATGTCCTCGTATTCTTCGGGTTTATTATACTGTCCTTTGTAAGTCAGTACATACTCAAGCGATTGGGCAGCGATTCCAGAACTTTGTCCTAAACGACCTGGGCGTCCAATAATACTCTGTTCGCCAATCGCCTTCATTACCTCATCGACAGACAGGTCATAGGCCCGCATGCGGGCTGGGTTTAACCAGATACGCATGGCATACCTGCGACTGCCAAGAATCTGTGATTTGGCTATACCATGGATACGATTGATCTCAGGGATGATATTTACCGTTGCATAGTTATACAAGAATTTCTCGTCCATGCTTTTGTTGGTGCTGTATAGGTTGACGTACATCAGCATACTAGGCTGAATGGGGTTTACGATCACACCTTCCTTCTGTACGAGTTCAGGCAATAAAGGCATGACCTGATCCACTCTCGTTTTAACCAGTACCACAGCATCGTTCGGGTCTGTTCCTGGGTCAAACACGACATTTACGGTCGCTTCACCAGCGCTGGTCGCATCGGTTGCGATATAACGCATTCCCTGTACACCGTTGATCGCATTTTCCAGCGTTATTAATGATGATTTTACAAGGACATCAGCGCTTGCGCCAGGATAGGCAATTGAAACGGCTACTGTTGTCGGTGCAATTTTGGGAAATTGTTCAGTAGGAAGCTGCTTTATGGCTAGCCCGCCGATAAATAGGATAACAACCGATATGACAATAGCAAATACCGGTCGGTGTATTACTTTTTTAAACATGATGCTGCTTTTTAATTACTCTGCATATAAATCTAGGTTCGACATTACTTTTTCTGGCACTTGGTACTTCGATTCGATTGTTTGATTTTCTTGTACCATTCGCAGTCCATTCAGTAGAATCTTTTCGTCTTTGCTCAAACCAGAGGAGACGACGTAGATATGCGGTAGTTCGGCAGCGACTATTATCTCTCTCGCTTTTACTTTATTATCTTTGGTTATGACGTATACATATTTTTTTTCGAGCTCTTCAAATGTAGCTTTTTGAGGAATCATTAGTGCATTCGCATAAGGAGATGTAATCACGATATTCCCTGTCTGTCCATATCTTAATAGGCCTTTTGGATTTGGAAATGTAGCTCGATAAGCGATATTCCCGGTTTCATTGTTGAAATCAGATTCGATTGTCTCTACGATACCCTCTTGGCCAAATTCCTTTCCATTGGCCATTTTCAATCGAACGTGCAATGGATTATTATCTTTTTTAGCCTCCATTTGATTAAGGTATTCCACTTCCGGAACATTAAAATATACCCACATCTTGCTGTTGTCTGATAGTTCCGTGATCAGTTCACCTTCATCAACAAGGCTCCCTTTCCGCAAATGAAGTTTTCCTACAATACCCGAGAAAGGTGCCCTGATATCCGTAAATTTCAAATGTGTATTCATTGAGGCAAGTTCTGCCTTGGCTTTTTCATATTTTGCTTTGGCCATTTCTGCTTCTTGGGGAGCTACAATGTCTCTTTCAGAAAGATTTTTGGCGTTTTGATATTCGATTTCCGCATATTTAACTTCTGCCTTCGCACGATTGACGTCAGATTCGTAGAGGTTAGGCATAATTTTAAATAGCGATTGTCCTTTCTGTACATACTGCCCTTCATCAACGAAGATGGCTTGAATGTAGCCTTTTTCCTGGGCACGCAGTTCGATATGATTGATGGAACGGATTTGGGCTACATAATCTTTATTGACTAGTGTATCTTTGACCAATGGAGAGGTAACGTTAAAAACGGAAGCTTCTGTCTTTTCTTTTTTTTCAGACTGGCAACTTGAAGCTACCATAATAAGGCACAAGTTTATATACATGAAGTTTTTCATGACTATGATAATAGTTTTTATAACAATTTTTAAAAAATTAAACAATAGTGTAACTAGCCTCCAAGTGAATTGAAAACCATTGACATCTTTTAAAAAATTAGTATAAAATCACAGTCTGAATACCCTGTAGTGAATATAAAGTGCGTTCTTGCTTGAAGTTAGATTTTCTGAATTCGCAAGTAAAATCGCGACACGCCTGTTTAGAAAATCCGTGGAGAAATATGAAATTAACTTTCGAAAATCATTCTCTATAAATAGGATTAGCGGAGAAGGATTGGGGTCGTTTTCAGTATTATCGTTTTCATTTTCACTTTCCGGAAAATAAGCCCGGATTTTTTCGCGGCGATGATGTTTGCCTTTGCGAGCGACTTTTGTTTCTAGGCTTTCGCTATTTACCGGCCTATCGGCATGCTCGACAGAATGGTATTTAATGGATGAAGAATAATGTTGCGGTGTTGCATAATACCAGCCAAAACTGATAAGTATAGTACATAACACACCGAACATGTATTGATGAAATCTTCCTTGCATGCTTAAAGCAAATGTAATTAAACTTTGAAAATGATGCAACTGGTTTTGGTATGGAAATTTTAAAGATCGAGTGTAATTGTTACAAATTCAGAAATCAATGCAACAATCGTAATATTTACGGCTTGTTATTCCGGCTTATCTTGTTTCTGATCCTGCTCAGGGAGGAGGGTGTCATTCCCAGAAAAGAAGCCACATAAACCAATGGAATCCTATTCGCCAGGTTGGGGTAATCTGTTAAGAAACTCTGGTAACGGTCCTTGGCGTCTAAAGACAGCATAGGTTTAATCGTGTTAACTTTATCCAATAACGTTTTAACCGTTATCCTTTCCATAATAGCATCAAAATCAATGATGGTAGATCGAAGTTCATGCCATTGCTTATACGAAAATGTGAGTAGCGAGCAATCGGTTACCGCTTTGATGTAAATCATGGAAGCAGTTTGGTGATTAAAACTTTCCAGATCAACCACAAAATGGTTTTCATCGACAAAATGATGTACGACTTCCTCTCCTTTGTGGTTGTAATAGCAGATCATCGTGACACCTTCCTGCAAAAAAGCCAATCGTTTGGCTGTTTTACCAGCTTCTGAAAAATATTGATCTTTAGGCAAAATGGCACTTTGAGTATTTGCTTTTATCAGATTAATCTGTTGTGCATTCAAATGTCCAAATTGAAGTAAATATCTTACCAATGCTTCCATAATGATACCTTACCCAAAAAAATATTGTTCCGTGGCGGCCATCACCGCTTCTTTACCTTCCATTTCGAGCCGGGCTGCTTTTGTCGTGGCGTCCTTACCCGCAAAGTAACGCAATTGTTTTTTGTTGTCTGTGGCTGCCTCAAAGACAACAGTTGCAATATCATCTGGATGATCCGCTGTAGCCGTCATTTCCGCACTAGAAAATAATGCTAAAACCCTGTTCACCTGCTCCTGATAATCTGGATGCACTGCCATTTGAGCATTCCCGGTAAAACTAGTACGCATCAAGCCCGGAACAATAGTTTTCATAACTATGCCAAAGGGGCTTAATTCGAAATACATTCCCTCAGTCCAGGAGGTTAATGCTGCTTTGGTTGCGCCATAAACCGCAAGGAGCGGATTGGGAATATAGGCTCCCAGTGATGTCGTATTGATAATCGTACCGTGAGACCTGCTTCTAAAATAAGGTAAAAATGCCCTGGTTAACCGGAGGCTGCTCAAAAAATTGGTATTAAGCTGCTTCTCCAATTGCTCATCGCTCATGCCTTCTAATGGTCCTGCCAGCGCGTATCCGGCATTATTGAAGAGAACATCTACCGGACTGATGGTTTCCGCTTCTGCCACGATGTCCAGGATCTGATTAGGATTCGTTACATCAAGTTTCACCAAATGAACATTATCCATACCAAAGAATGACGTATGCACTTCCGGGTTTCTCATCGCTGCAAATACGGTCCATCCGTTTATTGCAAAAAGGTTAACGGTTGCCTCACCCAAACCGGACGAAGCACCGGTGATAAAAATTGTCTGACTCATTTCTTTTAATTGTTTATGCAAAAGAAAGCTTTCAAAAAGCTATAGCACTTGTCATTTGACAATTATTATCAAGGTTACATTGATGATACCATTATTTTTTACTGAGCGAGCTAATCGCTTTTTATTGAAAAATTTAAATAAATCGATTCTTTTCTTCACCTACCCATAACCTTGCTTACTCTTCTTCTTCTTCAGAATTAACGCACTCACAAGTGTAACAACAAGACCTACGGGCAGCACTTCCGCATAGGTGATCAAAATCACGAAAAACGGATTTTTATACATTTCTTTGAAGTTGGCCATTTCCACGGTCTTGGTCTGAAGATCTGCTTTGGCACAATTATTCAAAACATGGGAAGTATATACGTCAATAAAATCAGGGACAAATAGGTAATAATAAAATAGCCAGACGACAACATACATGGTAGAGCCAATTAAAGCAATCAATGCCCCCGTTTTAAAGGCTTTTCCAAATGAAATTAACCCACCGAGGTATTTGTTTCGATAATTTCTCACACCAAAGAAGATGAGTGAAAAAAGGACCACCATTGCCGCATAACCCACAATATCATTGCCTTTGAAATCATGGGTATGATACATCATATTCACCATTACAATCATATTGGCGCATAAGATTGTTCCAATGACTAAACCAAAAATCAATACTATTCTTTTCATCTGCTTAATTTTAGAATTTGCTACAAAACTAATAGCAGATCTGAGAGTTGTGATCATACTTTAGTACCAAAATTCGAATTTCAATACAATTAGTCCTAAAGTATGAAATCGATTAGGGTATTATTTTCAATCTTTTAGCTTTCTCGATGGCTTGTGTTCTACTTTTTATGTCCATTTTAACATAAAGGTTGGAAACATGAGTTTTTATCGTGCTTATTGAGAGAAATAGGTTTTCCGAAATGTCCTTATTGCTATAACCTTTTGCCAAAAGTTGTAATATTTCGTATTCGCGACTGTTTAGATTAAGCCTTTTAAGTTCAATTTCATTGACGGTAAATGCTTCCGTTTGTGATATAAATACTTCTTTTTCTATAATAACGGTCTGTGTTTTGGGCTTTATGAGCTGTTTAGCCACCCAGATTCCCAAGGCAGTAAAAAACACAGCAACAAGTCCAATATAAATATCTATGGCGTTGTCAACGATTAAAAATCTCCATTGCAGCCATTTTAGCGCAAAAACTAAAATGGCCATAATCAGCCCGTAAAATACTATATGTTTTAAATGCCTCATTTTTTGGTTAAAATACTGTTAGCCGTTTCCTGCAGCTAAGCCATTGATACTGTCTAACAAAAATACCTTATTGCCAAAACAATTTAAAATATAGTAGTACATACCTAGGCAATTTTCATTCTATTTATTCAGAATAACGAAATCGGAAATCAGGAGCGCAAATTCTTGTATTCGTGCAAATTAAAGATGCTAAGACATTAAGGGAAAAACAGAATAAAATCGTCAGTATACAATACGCACATTCATATTTTAAGAGCTAATATTTTTTCAATAGCCTGTAAGGTTTTTCCTATAAAATGCAACTAACCTTCAAAACTTAACAATATGAAAGCATTACTCATTATTTTTCTTTTCGCAATAAGCGCATGTGGTGGGAAATCTTCTCCAGAAGGCAGGTCGATAATTAGAGACCAACAGATCGTCGAACAGCTTGATGCCTTGAAGTGGCAGAATCAGGTATTTCTTGATAGCGTTCGTGCCCTTAATAAAAGAATAGAAAAGCTGGAGAGAATGCAAAAAGAAAGATGAAGTTTATCGCTGGGAGCATAAATTTAACTGCACACAGTCGTAATAGTATTAATACCTTAGCAGAACGCATGCGCAACAGTATGAATGAAGACCAATTTTTACAGCTCGTTTCAGTCCATCAGGGAATCATTCACAAAGTCTGCCGATTATACCGGGACACACCGGCTGATCGGGAGGATCTATTCCAGGAAATAGTTTTTCAACTATGGCGTTCGATTGATGATTTCAGGGGGCAGTCAAAAACCAGCACATTTATCTATCGCATCGCTCTTAACACTGCTATTGCCACATTTCGGAATAACCAGAAAAAAAATGTGATAAACTATGTGGATCAAGTGCCAGAAATGTCGCCGGAAAATGAGGACGGTGCTTTAGCCGATCGTAAAGATAGGTTGATGGCTGCAATTAAAATGTTGGAAGAAGGAGATCGCGCAATTATTGCTTTAGTACTTGATGAGTACAGTTACCGGGAGATAGGAGAGATCGTTGGAATAACAGAGAACAATGTCGGTGTGAAGGTTTCCCGGATAAAAAATAAAATCAGAATACTATTAACCAACAGTTATGAGAATTGAAGAAATGAAAAGCCTTTGGGCCGGACAGCCCGTTGAAGTAAAGCAGAAAGAAGCATTGGCAGGAATGCTTACAGAAAAATCTCATCCAATCCTTAAAGAAATCAGAAAGCAGCTGTTACTGGAAATCAGCTCGTGGCTGATTATCTTATGTGTGTACTATAGCATGTTTGATGGCGAAAAGCGACCTTTGACAGTTAACGTGGTATTTATCATCGGCATGCTGCAAGCAATTGCTGTTAATTTCACCGGATATTTGGCTGCAAGAAATCTTATACACGGCGATAATATAATAACTTCAATAGCAGTATACCTGGAGAAGCTTAGGAGGTTTAAATGGGGTTTCTTATTCTCAAGAATAATCTTCATAGGGGCAATGCTGTTTTTTTTCTTTTACGGATTGGATATGACTGTTTTTAGGACATTATCTATTGTTTTTATCGGCGTTGCATTTTTAGGTCAACTCTGGATGCTTCAAAGACAGTGGTCTCAGAGAATTAAAAAGCTTTTTGAGTTAAAATCCGAACTATTAAACACTAATGAAGAAAGGTGATTTACTACTTTCCTGCAAATCTGAGGACTGAGATAATGGACGGAAGGCTACAACAATAGCCATCCGCATAGTTCAATGGGCAATAAGTCAATTTCATCCTGCCCTAAATGTGGTAAGCCTAGAGAGGTGCGTTCTGGTATGCTCAATTTCAACTTAATTGTACTTTATAAATGTTGCGAAAATTTTCTTTTGTTTCAAATCGGTAGTAGTACTGCTTGAAGAAACGATTGTTTTATTTTTCTTTTTGTCATTTATACTTCCACCGCTCGAACTAGATGTGCCAAAAACCTCTTCTTCGATCGAAAAAATCACACCATCTGCTCCTTTCTTTTTTGCCAAGTCAACGATTTTTTGTTGAGACTTTTCTAGCGAGCGAAAACCTTGTGCAAGCTCCGTTTTTCCCATAACAATATGTGATTTTTTTACATCCGCACGATCAAAATATTCATCAACATTTTGAGTAGGTGGATAGCTTTTCCCGAAATACTTTTGTGCATAGGTTTTGTTAAGTATAAAAAATCCAAGAAGGAAGATTAAAGCTGCTTTTTTCATTTTTGTTGTTTTTGAAATTATAAAATACTTAATTTATTACGATACAAAAATAAAGCAGCTACGTGCAGCATATGGCTATAAACTAGTGAACTGACAAAAATGGATGGTGAACAATCAGATAGTAACAATGAAATGATTTAGATATAATACTTAGTTTTGAGATAGGGGTAGATTTGGTCACGTACATCAACAAGCACTTGGATGAAACGCCTTGCATCAAGGATAATCGGTTAACTTATCTAACAGCAAATGAATGTACACTCGTATGTTTATGGTATGTTGCCATCTAAACGCTAGATTTCAACGAATACGAGTGTTCGAAATCATCGAATCAGTTTCAGCAAAGGTGCGTCCATTGATATTCCGTCGAAAAAAGTATTTTTACATCAGCATCAGCGCATTACTAAAAACAAGATGAGCATAAAATCAACGCAAGCAGACTACTGGATAAAGCATTTAAAATTAAAACCACATCCAGAAGGAGGATATTACAATGAAGTCTTTCGTTCTGAACAGCAGGTGAAACGAGAAGGTGAAAGTCAACTGAAAAATTCGTGCACTTCTATACACTACTTACTTCAAAATGCCGATTTTTCTAGCTTTCATAGACTTCAATCGGATGAAATATGGTATTTTCACGTAGGCTCTCCTCTCCATATACATATCCTTCGGCCGGATGGCCAGTATGAATGGAAGGAACTTTCCATGAATGAAACCGGGTCATTATCCGTAATTATAGAAGCCGGAATGTGGTTTGCTGCAGAAATTCCATCCCGTGTAGGTTTTTCTCTTTCAAGCTGTGTGGTTGCTCCTGGATTTGAATTCTCGGAGTTCGAGCTTGGAGAAAAAGAAAAGCTGCTCGAAATATATCCTGCTCAGGCCGAGCTTATCGAAAGATTTTGCCTAAAATAACCCTTGTAAAGGAAAGCGTTATCGAGGCTCAGGTTTTGAATAATTGTTCTACTTGATTATATATAAAAAGGTGGATTTTAAGACACCTTTTTATGTTTTGTTTTAGTTTGCTAGCAGCTGCTCTATTTGTTCTCTGATAGTTCTATATTAAAATGATTACTTTTTAATCTTGTCCTTATTCCATACAAATCGTTTCTCATTGCAACAGCAAGATCGTTCAATGTAATTGTGAGAAGACTTTAAAGAATCTGAATTCCTTACTATTACTCCTTTGGCTATCACTTCTCTTATATGGTGCAAATCAATGTTTCTGTATGGTAGGCGTTACTTGTTTATAAAATGAAATGGAAAGTAGATTGAATAAAAGTATAGTTGAAATCCGAATTTGGCCCCCATATTTGGCGGAATTATTCCCTATCGAATTGGATTTATTAGAAGATATTTGAACACTGATTTATCTAGGTTGTGATAAGAAATCACTTTTACGTGCAGATTCCCTTAAACGTAAAAAAGATAAAATTATGAAATATAAGAAGATTCGCAGAAGTATTGCTAAGCTATGGCTATTTACCTTAGTAATGTTAGGATCCTGTAAGATCCACAGCACTGGACGAACGTACATCTCGCCAAATGAGCAGATTGAAGTCGAAACCATTGGTGATTCAAAGGTAAAAGTAAGGGTCGAGAACTTTTCTCACTTGAATGCCACTGTTTTTCATGACATAAATAAAATTGTCATACCATCCTATAAGGATGGTAAGGTATGGTTGACGAAAGGTCAAAAATTAATCATCCAGAATAGAAACAGCGAGCATATCGAATTACAAGTAAGATATTTTCTGCTCTTTAAAAATAACGCTAAAACAATCCGAAAAGAAAAAACGCATTAATTAATGCAAGAGAAGGTAGGTTGACCTAAATTCTGTTTAATTTAAATTCGTCGACTTTACCGTAAACAAGCGGATACCTTTCAAATTCAACATTACTTTGGTCTAAACCATAGTTTACATCTTCTTTTACACCTAATAGTTTCAGGTTGTAATACGATTTGATGAGCAGATTTTGCCAGTAAGGCAGTGTGTTATCATAAGATAAGAAAGAACTTGCAACAATAAAGCGGTAATCGCCGAATGAATTAGAATTGCTATTTACAGTAAATTTTATAAATTTGAAGTAGCTTCTTTTTAAAGAGATTTAACATTGTAGATACTGACACTCGTCTTATGGTAACCAAATATCCTATTTTTGAAAACATAACCCAATTTTATCTTCCGAATGAAATCTGTTCCATACAAAGTGTGTGTAATCCTCATTATGAGCGTGCCCAGAGAAGAAGTTATGAATGGATAAAAACAAACCAGGGCTATAAGAATACTGTTGAAGAGAGGATTTATAAAAATTATGAGCTTCCTTTCTTAACATCACTTTTTTATCCGCATTGTGATGAAGAAAAATTATGCGTATTATGTAATATAATGGCATGGGGATTTAACTTTGATAATCCGGAAGATAAAGGTTTATCATTTTTCAAAAATCATCTAAGAATTATCAATGAAGAGCCCTATCATTCAACGGACGTTTGGGAAGATTTATTTAGCCAAACATGGAATGAAATAAAAATAGGATTTTCAAAAGAGCAAAAAAGCAGATTTCTCGCTGAAATGCTTCTTCTCTTAGAGCATTTTCAACTTGAGAATGAAATGAAACAAAAAGGAGAAATTCCTGATTTTGATACGTTGATTCAAATACACCACATAACAATTGGATATCTTTTTTTTAATACGTTTCTTGAATATGCACTGGAAATTGATGTCTCAGCATTCATAAGTGCAATACCCGATTTGAATGCATTACGAATGCTTGGAGCAGACCATCAGTGCCTTGTAAATGATATTTTTTCTTTCAGAAAGGAATTTTTTGAGAAAGATTACAATTTCAACGCCATATCAGCTTTGTGCTTCCATGAGAAATGTACACTGCAAGAAGCCATAAATAAAGTTTGCAAATTATTAGCAGAAAAGGAAAAGGAATTTATCATGTTGCGGAATGATCTTTTACTACGATATCCGGTAACGGCTGCGAAGGAAAATTTGAGTCTGCATAAATACATAAATGGTCTTACAGATATGGTTGCCGGCAACTATACTTGGTCGTTAATGACTGGAAGATATCATGGTTTTGATTTTAAGCCCCTTATCTTACCTTGTGATATTATACTTGATCCGGCAAGAACATTGTTCATTCCACGAGCAACGGCATGAAAAATGGAATCAGGCACAGAAGGCTGTCCTTCAAAAATACCAACAGGGTGGTCGTCTAGTAGCTACTTCTATTTTCCTTTGTTTTTAACTTTTTTTAACTAACATGCTGATTAAAAGTTTGTTGTAGTTTGCTATTTTTATTTCATGAAATATCTACTAAACCTGCTTTTATTTGTTATGCTTTCCGCCGGTGCAATTGAAAAAGACGATCTTCCCCTCGGCCTGGCCAAACAATATTCCCGAGATTCTGCATATAGGGTGGTTGACGATATATTAATGGAATTGAGCAAAAACCACCCTGGTTTTTATCGTTACACCACAAAAATGGAATATAATTATTATATTGATTCCATAAAGCATTCGATCCATGATTCGGTCTCGTTCATGGATTTATACCGAAAAATAAAAGTCTTAACGGCTAAGGTAAGGTGTCTTCATACCGATTTAAAGCTATCTCCTGAATACGCTGGCCTATTGAACCGAAATTCTAATTTAATACCTATCCAACTTTATGTAAGGGGAGCGCGGGCATCCATAACCAGGGTTTTTTCCGAAAATAGCGGATTATTGCCGGGTGACGAAGTGCTGAGTATAAATGGTCAGCCGATGCCAGTGATAATAGCTCGCCTATTGAACAGCATTCCCTCCGACGGGTTCAATACAAGTTTAAAATACAGGGCCATGTACCTACAGTTTCCACTCTGGTACCGAACCATGGTTCAGGTGACAGATCATTTCGCCATAAAAGTTTCGCGCAATAATAGAGAATATACCTTTTTTCTGAAGGGAAAGGCATTTGATGAACTGGCCCATGATGGATTCTTAACGGAACCCGTACACGAGAAAGTTTTAGATTTCACTATTAAGGACAATATCGGTACGCTTACCATCCATTCCTTTGCCAAAACGGATATCAAAAGATCCGGACAGCATTTCAGAAAGTTTATTGATCGGGCCTTTTCTGAACTCAGAGAACGGAATATTCAGCACTTGGTTGTCGATCTACGGGACAACACGGGTGGTTCCGATCCAAATGCGGTATATTTCACGGCCAAATTCTTCGATCAACCATTTCGCTATGGCAATCGTACACTAGTGACCGAAGATATTGCTCGACAGATCAAGGGCATTTATCGGATATTTTATAAAAAGCCGATTCTAAAGGATAACGTCTGGCTTTGGCAGGACGGCAAGGTTAAAGATTTGAATACCTTTGCATTGGTTGAAAATGCAAAAAAGCATTTCTCCGGAAAGGTTTATATTCTCATCAATGGTTTCTGTATGTCCTCCTGCGCAAATGTTACCGCCATACTCTCGTATAACAAGAAGGCGGTTTTCATCGGCCAGGAAACCGGTGGAGGATACCAAGGCAACAATAGTGGTATGCTCCCGGAAGAACCGGTGTCCAATACGGGACTGATCCTTACAGTGCCACTACAGGCCTATTATCTGGCCGTGAATCCTTCGATCAATGTTGGCAGAGGTACCTATCCGGACATTTCCATCGAGCCGACCACCGAAGATAGGATAAATGGCAAAGACGTCGAAATGATCAAAGCCCTTCAGCTAATCAATA
>DATMSZ010000333.1:0-5989 GCA_035565175.1 Pseudosphingobacterium sp. | reverse complement strand
TATGGCGAATACAAAATCCTCGAAGGCTTAAAATTTAAAACGCGAGCAGATTTTGACCTTGGCGCGCAGACCCAGCAGCTTTATGTTTCTTCCACATCAGGCGGAGGTTTATTCGTGGCACCACCGCAACGAGCAACTGGTCAATATAATACAGAAACGTATTATTCTTGGCTGAATGAGAATGTATTAACATACAATAAAAGTTTTGGAGAGCATACGTTCGATTTATTAGGCGGCTATACCACCCAGAAGTATCGCCAAGAAAACAGCGCGATTAATAAAACGGATTTTCCCAACGATCAAATTCCATGGCTGGATGCCGGGGCAACAGTTACAGGAGCAGGAAGTAATACAAGAGCTTGGTCGCTCGAATCACTTATCGGCCGCTTAAATTATAGCTTTAAAGGGAGGTATTTGCTTTCTGCAGCCATGCGAAGAGATGGTTCTTCCCGTTTTGGTAGCGACCGCAGATGGGGTTCTTTTCCTTCTGTATCTGTAGGATGGGTGGCCAGTGATGAGAACTTCTTAAAAGAAAGCGAGAAAATCTCATTTTTAAAACTTAGGGCGAGTTACGGTTTAGTGGGTAATAATAATATAGGAAATTACCGTTCCATCGCTATGATGTCGCCTACCAATTACGTGATTGGCGGCTCTTTAGCGCAGGGTTTATCTATTAATTCGCTGGGAAACCCAGCACTTGGATGGGAAACTACTAAACAGTTAGATATCGGTTTCGAATTGGGTTTGTTTGAGGATCGGATTAGCCTTGTTTACGATTATTATAACAAGAAAACAGACGGCATGTTATACCCGGTGGAGCTTCCACGAGCATCTGGCTTTACTTCTGTGTGGACCAACATTGGCACCTTTAAATTCTGGGGGCATGAAATTGGAATCAGTTCCAAAAATCTTACCGGTGAATTTATTTGGAACACCGATTTTAATATCACCTTCAATAGAAATAAAGTGCTAAAATTGGGCACGAACGATACGCCAATAGGTGGTTATGGCGACCAAGGCGATTTTAACCGCACGGCTGTAGGATACCCTATTGGCCAATTTTATGGATATGTATACGATGGCGTATATATGACCCAGGAAGAGTTTGATACCCAGCCAAAACATTCCTCTTCGGCTATTGGAACAGTGAGAATGAAAGATCTTAATGGCGATAATGTGATCGATAATAATGATCGTACGTTCATAGGCGACCCGAATCCCGACTTTATTTTTGGTTTAACAAATAACTTTCGTTACAAAGATTGGGACCTCAGTTTCTTAATCGCAGGGTCTGTAGGCGGACAAACAATGAATGCTACCTACGAAAATACAGAAAACCTAGATGCGGTATTCAATATGAGAAAAGAAATGCTTAATGCTTGGCGATCGCCAGAGAATCCGGGTAACGGAGCCGTTCCAAGAACCCTGGCCGGTACAACAGCCTTATTTAGATTTACTAATTCAAGATGGGTTTATAGTTCTACCTATGTTTCGCTTCGTAATGTTTCGCTCGGTCGGAACTTTACCATAGAAAATAACAAGTATCTAAAGAATATTCGGGCCTATATAAGTATTCAAGAAGCATTAATGCTAACCAAATACCCTGGATTGAATCCCGAGGTAAGCACGAGAGGTGCTACAAATGCAGAAGCGAATGAAACAGGTACTGACCCATTAAGATTTGGCGTAGATCAAACCGCTTATCCGGTACCCCGCACTTTTACCTTCGGAATAAATGTTGGATTTTAAAAACTGAATGTCATGAAAAATATAACATATATCATAATAGCGCTGCTCGGACTATCGTCCTGCTCAGAAGATTTTTTAAGTCTTACGCCCGATTCGGAACCCAATGCAGACGATTTTTATGAAACAGCCGAACAGTTTCAACAGGCTGTTAATGGTGTTTATCAAACCTTGCGGACAACCGTTAATGAAAGCGGCTATTTGATGGGAGAAATGCGTTCAGACAACACGCATTACGACTATTATCCACCCGATAGAGGTATCCATATTATCAGAAGAGAAAACATCGATGATTTTTTAGATGATTCTCAAAATCAGTGGACCAACGATTATTTTAATAATTGTTATACAGGAATTGCACGAGCAAATACCATATTAGATCGTATTGAAGAGGCAACCTTTGATCAGGCAGCTAAAGATCCGATTATTGGGGAGGCTAAATTTCTAAGGGCTTATTACTACTTTAATCTGGTACGTTATTTCGGTGGAGTACCGCTTTATCTTAAGGAAGTACTAAAAGAGGCAGATGCCTTTTTGCCAAGGGCGAGTGTTGAGGAAGTGTATAATATTATTATCAGTGACGCGCAAGAAGCGATAGCTAAATTGCCGGCACCTGCCTTTCCTCAAAATGGGAGAGCGAACAAAGGGTCTGCTTCTATGTTGTTAGCAGAAGTATATATGACCAGAAAGGATTTTGCCTCTGCAGAACCTTTACTACGTTCAATTACTGCCATGGGTTATTCCTTGCTGCCTAATTATGCAGACGTCTTTTTGCCAAGTAACAAAAATAGTAGAGAATCCATTTTTGAAATACAATTTATGATGGGCGATCAAGGTCAGCAAAGTATGTTCACGTATTGGTTTATACCTAAATCTACCAATGTAGAGCTTATTACCGGTGTTACTTCAAACACCTTAAATTACGGGGGTTGGAATGTGCCAACCGACGATATGCTGAATAGTTATGAGCCAGGGGACGCTAGGAAAGACGCATCTGTAGGTATTGCAGAGGGTGTGATTGGCGGTGATGGAAATTTCATCATTCAGGCAGTTAAAAGTAGCGAAGAGTATGTTCTTCCGGCAGGAAAAGTGGCGAAACCTTTTGTGAAAAAGTACCTGCATACCCATAGTAGGGAACGCAATACAGATGACAACTGGCCGGTTTATCGTTACGCGGATGCACTCTTAATGCTGGCGGAATGCCTGAATGAAAATGGAAAGGCAGGAGAAGCGCTGGAATATGTTAATCAAGTAAGAAAACGCGCGGGCGCAGGCTTACAACCTGTAACGGCGACAGGAAAAGAAGAACTAGCGGCGTCGATTGCACATGAGAGAAGAATTGAACTGGCCTACGAAAATCACCGTTGGCACGATTTAGTACGAACAGGTAAAGCAATCGAAGTAATGAATGCACATGGAGTTGTTATGAAACAGCAGTATAATGTTATAGTAAGAAATGCCTATAATGTGAATGAAAATAAATTGATTTTCCCCATCCCGTATTTAGAGATGCAATTAAATAATCAGTTAACACAAAATCCAGGCTATAATTGATGGTGGTCAATTTAAAGTCGACTACTCAATTATTAACAAAACCAATATGAACCGTATTATTTTTTTCTTAAGTATTTTTCTATCTGTAGAAGTTGGGCTTGCGCAGGGCAAACCCAACTTCCGGCAGTTAACCGTTGAACAAAGAGTAGAACCCTTAGGAATTGATGTCGTTAAACCACGATTTGGATGGAATATCCAGTCGAAAGAAAGGGGATATAAACAGGTGGCGTGGCAAGTGCAGGTAGCGTCTACCTTATCGTTATTGAAACAAGGGAAGGCAGATGTATGGGATTCGCAGAAAGGTTCGGGTGATAAACAAAACTTCATCGAATTTCAAGGAAAAGACCTACGTTCGGCACAGCGTTATTTTTGGCGGATTAAAGTGTGGGACAACAGTGGAACTGCTTCGGATTGGAGTGAGCCTGCATCTTTTACAACGGGTATTTTGCAGTCAAACGAGTGGGAAAGCGCCAAATGGATTGCCTATGAAATTCTTCCAAAGGAGTTGCAGGTAATGCCTGGCGTGCATTTAAGCGGCGATCATTTAGGAGAGAAAGGTGTAAAAAGAGCCGTGATACCCTTGTTCCGTAAACCATTCGAGTTAGATAAAGAGGTTAAACAGGCCTTACTGTTTGTTGCGGGACTAGGACATTACGAGGCGCGGTTAAATGGGGAGAAGGTGGGTAGTGATTTCTTAGCACCGGGCTGGACTAACTATGAGAAAAGATGCCTATACAATACCTACGATGTGACGAATCAGGTGAAACAAGGAGAAAATATTATTGGAGCTATTGTTGGTACCGGATTTATGTATATCAATAGGGAACGGTATAGAAAAATGGTTCGTGCGGAAGCGTTTCCAATGTTGCGGTTAAAGTTAATCGTTCACTATGCAGACGGTACTACAAAGGAAATCAATACGGATGAATCCTGGAAAACATCTCCCTCCCCCATAACGTTTAGCAGCATCTACGGAGGAGAAGATTACGATGCGACCAAGGAACAAGCAGGGTGGGATGAAGGAAGATTTGACGCCTCCTCCTGGAAGAACATAGTAGTGACGGACGGGCCGGGAGGCGCAATGTTTGCACAACAAGATTACCCATTAAAAGTGATGCAGGCCTTTGATGTCAAGGAAAAGAAGCAGATAACAGCGCATAAAACTCTCTATGACTTTGGACAAAATGCGTCTGGTATTATTCGGATAAAAGCGAAAGGGAAAGAAGGGCAGCGTATTAAAATAATCCCCGCAGAGGTCTTAGGTGATGATGGTATGCCTTATCAAAAAGCTTCAGGTGCTCCCTATTATTTTGAGTATACCCTGAAAGGGAATGCATTCGAAACATGGGAACCTCGATTTACTTATTATGGATTTCGCTACGCTCTCGTAGAAATCGAGGGTGAGGGGGCGGTCGACCTGAATCTACAGTTGTTGCATACCAGAAATAGTACCCCGACTGTTGGTTCATTCAGCTGCTCAAATCCGCTTTTCAATCAGATTGATGAATTAATAAAATGGGGAATAAAAAGCAACCTCGCCAGCGTTGCTACTGATTGCCCTCATCGAGAAAAATTAGGTTGGTTGGAACAGACTCATTTGATCGGATCTTCCATGAAGTATAATTTTGATATTTATCATTTATACAATAAAGTGGTTGATGATATGATAGAGGGCCAATTATCTAATGGTCTGGTTCCGGATATTGTACCGGAATACGTGCCATTTGAAGGCGGATTTCGCGATTCGCCTGAGTGGGGCAGTGCCTCCATTATTATTCCTTGGTATTTATACCAATGGTATGGAGATAAACGCGTCTTAGAGAAGGCCTACCCCATGATGAAAAGATATATTACTTATTTAGGTACTAAGGCTAATAACAATATCCTTTCGCATGGTTTGGGAGATTGGTTTGATCTAGGCCCGAAAGATCCGGGAGTATCTCAATTGACTCCAATCGCATTGACGGCCACGGCAACTTATTATTATGATGCCGACATATTAAGCAAGATAGCATTCACTTTAGGTAATAAGGCGGATGCTGCGATTTTTACGGAGCTAGCTACTAGCATAAAAAATGCGTTTAATGCAAAGTTTTTTGATAGCCAAAAAAATGTTTATGCAACGGGCAGCCAAACTTCTTATAGCATGCCTTTATACATGGGGATGGTTGACGAGGCGGCAAAGGTAAAGGTTTCCGCCAATTTGATGGATTCGATTCGGGCGAACAATAAAGCGCTTACAGCAGGTGATGTAGGATATCGTTATTTGTTGAGGGCTTTAGAAGAAGCGGGCGCATCGCAATTAATATATGAAATGAACAACAGAGCTGATGTGCCGGGTTATGGTTATCAAATTAAACATGGTGCAACCGCTTTAACAGAATCATGGGCCGCCCTCAAATATGTTTCAAATAATCATATGATGCTTGGGCATTTGATGGAATGGCTTTATAGTGGTATAGGAGGAATTAGGCAACAAGAAGGTGATGTTGGATTTAAAAAAATAATGATAGCACCTGCGATAGTGGAAGGTCTGGATTGGACCAATGTAACGTATAATTCTATTAACGGCGAAATTACCGTTCATTGGCGTAAGGAAAAGGAGAAAATTAGCGTAAAAGTTAGCATTCCTGCCAACACAGAAGCACAAATACGCTTGCCTGCATCTAGCAAAATTTATGAAGGAAAT
>DATMSZ010000332.1:0-4366 GCA_035565175.1 Pseudosphingobacterium sp. | reverse complement strand
TAACATATTTTTATTTGTAAATAGCAATACGATGGGTTCTTTGTTTGTAGGGGATTTTTTCCTTGCTATTGCTCATTTGAAAACCGATATCTTTTGAAATTTTAATAGGCATATGGCAATCAATACAGTTTTTCTTTAACATACTCACCTTGTTTCCATCAAGCGATGAATGTTCCGCAGCAGCATGACATTTAATACACTTTTGCGAATAAACAGCTAGATCAGGCTTTATGTCATCATGTGTACTATGGCAGGAGCTACAATCCATATTACTTAACTTATAACATTTGCTAGCTTCCAATAGTTGCTTTTGTTTACCATGCACATCAGGATCTTCTCCTGTGTAAGAAGTGTATTCCGGTAAGTTTTTCAGCGTATCACCCGGCTTAAAAAAAAAGATTGAATTTAACGTTTGTAAATTAATTCCAGAATGACAAACGCCGCACATATCAACTTTCTGAGATCTAGAAAGCTGATTATAACCCCTTATATGCTTAGCCGTTTTTTCCAAAGGATGTTCTTCATGGTATTGAACGTGAGCAGCAGAAGGTCCGTGACATCGCTGGCAATCAATACCAGTGATCAAAGAATTCTTCACGAATTCTTCTTCCACTTTTAAACTTCCGGTCGAAATCAACTTCGATTGCACAAAAGAACTATGACATTCTAAACAACGTGTCACAATGGCACGTCCGAAATAAATTTGGTCGGCTGGAAACCCAGGGCTGTTAACCCATTGCCGTTCATGAACTAAATAATTTAATGGGAGCTGCATCATCTTATTTCCATACCAATAAGCAAATGTGTAGGCGGTGGTACCTGCTCCAAAAGCGATAGACATCTTTTCTTGCTTCATATTTTGTCCATTCACATAAGCTACTTGGTATAAACCGCTGTCCTTCCGTTCAACACCAACTTTCGTTTTTTCATTGAACATGAACGTTCCTTCTGGCAACTTTAAACTATCAATAGCTTTGGGAACATGCAGATCTTTAGAAGTGTTAAAATGGGCATTACGAATATAACTTTGCGCGATTTCTTTATGACATTGAATACATGTGCTTTTTCCAGCATATTGTTCGCCACGAATATCCTCTTTCATCTGTTCTGTACATTGAATAACACTTATTACAAAACAACTGGCAAGAAAAAATAACAATAAAATTCTTTGGCGATTCATTGGCTTATAATATGATTACTGTTTGGTATACTTTTTTTTTGCAGATTAGATTAATTTTTGGTGCCACTAATGTAGTAATTTTCAATTTTACTTCTTGCAATGATTAATTTATTGCTACATGCGTTCAATCTTGCTCTATTTTAACCACATATCTAATACAAAAATATTATTTTAGCTCATTATATGTGCCGACTTCACATACCGTGATAGCCGGTTAATTTTAGAATTAAAGACTGTATAAATAAAACGCTCATATTTTGTATTCCAAAGAACAAGCATCGAAATTAAGGCAAGCATTTTGGACTACTTTCGGCCAGTATATGGTACCCATTCCTTCTGCCAATGGTGTGAAAATTAATTGGGTAAATTATAAGACAGACTTCAAATACATCTCTTTTAAGATGGACGCCGATAAACGGCTTGGTAGCATTGCTATAGAAATTACACATCCAGATCCAGCTATACAGGCATTACTGTTTGAGCAGTTCCAAGAGTTGAGAAATATCCTCCACGATCAGTTAGAAGAAGAGTGGCACTGGCAATTACATACAAAGAATGATTATGACAAAACAATTAGTCGGATTTCAACTGAAATCCGAGGGGTAAGTATATTTAAACGGGAAGACTGGCCAAAACTAATATCTTTTTTTAAATCCAGAATAATCGCCCTCGATGAATTTTGGAGTACCGCCAAATACAGCTTTGATGCACTTAGGTAAAACCATACTTGGTTTAAGAAGATGTTAGGAACTGTTTATGATAAATAAACAATCTGTTCATCTAAATAACATAAAGGTTACACTTCAAGATTTTATATTTTCGCCCAAAACCTTATCTTTCCTTTTTAAGTGTAGCTAACTCATTTTAATCAACATAATGTTTATTGGCTATTTTTATTACGACCAAATTCGAGGCATAAACTGAAACAAATATATGTATATAAACCTCATCATGAGAAAACACAATATAGTGCTTATGAGATGGTATAACTATTAAAAAATGAAATCTAAAGAAGACGTTTCCAGAAGGTTATTTCTGAAAAAAGCAATGGTGCTTTCTGCTGCCGCAGCAGCAACCCCAAGTATTTTAAGCGCATCTCCTCTATTAGCTAAGCCGAACGAGCGTGTTAACCTGGCTTGTTGCGGTATAGGCAATAGAGGTGGAGAAATCATCCAAGCGTTGTACAATACCGGTTTGGCTAATTTAGTGGCATTCTGCGATGTGGATATGGAGGCTCCTCATACATTAAAAACATTACAACAATTCCCAGATGTGCCAAGGTTCAAAGATTTCAGGGAAATGTTTGATAAAATGGGAAATAAAATTGAAGCAGTATCGGTAGGCGTGCCAGATTTTTCGCATTTTCCGATTGTTATGGAAGCAATGGGAAGAGGTATTCACGTATACGTAGAAAAACCGATGGCGCGTACATTTACGGAGTGCGAATTATTAATGAAGGCGGCTAATAAATACCCTAATGTAGTCACACAAATGGGCAATCAGGGGCATTCTGATGCCAATTATTTCCAATTTAAGACATGGGTAGAGGCTGGAATTATTAAAGATGTAACTGCAATTACTGCACATATGAATTCTCCACGGCGTTGGCATGGATGGGACACAGGCATCACAGCACTACCTCCTGCAGAACCTATACCCAATACGCTCGACTGGGATAAATGGTTAACTACCCGTCCATTCCATCCGTATAATCACGACTATATAAATGGTCAGTGGCGCTGCTGGTACGATTTTGGCCTGGGAGCTTTAGGTGACTGGGGAGCGCATATACTCGATACAGCCCATCAATTTCTTGATTTAGGCCTTCCTGAAGAAGTGAGCGCAGTAAAATTAGAAGGACACAATGATTTCTTTTTCCCGCAGGCTTCCACGTTATCTTTCAAATTTCCAAAAAGAAAGAAAATGCCTCCACTGGAGATCACCTGGTACGACGGGGTAAATAATCTACCGCCTATACCGGAAGGATATGGAGTATCTGGCTTAGACCCTAATATTCCTCCACCAAGCACCGGCAAGATAGAACCTGCCAAACTCAATCCAGGCAAAATTATCTATAGTAAAGATCTTATTTTCAAAGGAGGCTCTCACGGAAGCACACTTTCTATTATACCCGAAGAAAAAGCGAAAGAAATGGCCTCCAAGTTACCCGAAGTACCGTTGAGCCCGTCTAATCATTTTAAGAACTTTCTGTTAGCCTGTAAAGGTGAAGAAAAAACAAGATCTCCATTTGAGATTGCAGGACCTTTAAGCCAGGTTTTATGCTTGGGCGTAATGGCACAACAACTGAACACTAAATTACTGTTCGACCGTAAGAATAAGATCATCACCAACAATAAAGTTGCAAACGAATTACTTATCGGTCCGCCACCGAGAAAGGGTTGGGAGCAATATTATACCATATAAAAGAAAATAGCCATCAGCTAACACGATTATTTAGCTAGATGGCTATTTTAATCCAGAAATCTCCCAAAATGCTATCTAAGAATTTACTTACTTGGATATCCTGGGGCGGTTTTTATTTCCTCAATTTGTGCTGTGTGCCTTAAACTGTGTCCCGCAATAAATAACAAAGACCGGTAAGCATCTGCATAATCCTTAGTAGGTGTTTGCGTTATGTGATTGCGGAGATTATCTAATGAGGTTTGATTAATGAACGCAAGTGTCATAGCCCGCTGTTTTTCCAAGTTTTTAATCAATTCATCTAAATCATAGTTGGTTTTTGATGGCTGCAGCTCATCGGGCGCTTTAAACTTTTTACTACGATCCTCTATCATAGTAAGTATTTGTTTATCCTCTCCCTTAATCTTCGAACGCATTTCTGGATTTGCCGGCTTCTTCAACATTTCTTGTACCATACCAAGTAGCATGCCCTCCGTTTTAGTGATATGTTCAATGCACTGACCGATTGACCAGCGTTCTGCACTCGGTTTAAAGTTAACCTGCTCATTACTTAATCCTTGCACATCATTTAACAAACGATTATTTACCTCGTCAAAGATCGTTAACAAGGTATCTTTATCATTATTAATTGAAACACTTGCTTTTGTTATTACTGATCCGAGCAATAGAAAAGCCAAAAAAATAATTTTTTTCATCTGTATATATTTTGTTTTTAAAGGAGGATGAAGCTATCATGATTTATTTTTCACTTTTTGTATGTTTTTC
>DATMSZ010000331.1:0-2642 GCA_035565175.1 Pseudosphingobacterium sp. | reverse complement strand
CCTAAAACTCATTTTATTCCAATTAAACACGTTTACTTTTAGCTTAAATAATACAATAAACACTTTATGATCCGCGTATTTTTACCCAAACCCACAAACAATTTAGCACACTTTTTATTCAGATGGATTTTGGCAATTATTTTCATCACAAGTTTCACCTATAAAAAAACTTTTGCTCAGGAAAATCATATTATCAATGGTCAAGTAATAGATGAAGCTAATTCGCCGATAGATCTGGCAACTATTTCGCTTCTCAATTCCAAGGATTCTTCTTATATCCGCTCTGCATTTTCAAACGAGAAAGGGATATATACATTAAAATCAATAAAAGAGGGCAAATATATTTTAGCCGCAACTATGATAGGCTACAGGAAAACCTACGTGAGTATAGAGGTGAACCAACAACAAAATATAAAAGCTCCTGACTTAGTGCTATCTCTTGAATCGAAAGCATTGGGAGAAGTCACTATAACAGCTAGAACTCCGCCTGTAGAAAGGAAAGACGGCGCCCTAGTGGTGAATGTAGAAAATTCAGCTTTGGCAGCGGGAAATACCGCTATGGATATATTACAACGTTCACCAGGTGTCAGCGTTGATAAAGACGGAAACATAAGTTTAATGGGAAAACAAGGTGTGACCGTTATGTTAGATGGAAAACAGACCTATTTATCCGCCGAACAATTGGCTAATATGTTACGCGCGATGGATGGTAATAATATCCAGTCTATTGAATTAAATACAAATCCTTCAGCTAAATATGATGCCGCAGGTACCGCGGGCATCATTAATATCAAGTTAAAAAAGAACAAATTAGAAGGTACAAATGGCACACTTAGCTTAAGTGGAGGATATGGTAAAACACATAAGTCTAACAATTCCCTACAGATCAATCATAAAGTTGGCAAAGTCAATCTATTTGGCAATTATAGCTATGTGAACAATGGCTTTAACAGCGGTCTAGAGCTTTACCGTACTATTGGTGAGGGAGAGGGCAGTAAAGTATTTGATCAATATGCTCAATTTGAAAATAGACGTGCAAGCAGTAATGCCCGATTAGGCATTGATTATCAAACAAGTGACAGAAATACCCTTAGTGCATTGTTTTCCGGTTTTTTCATGAGTGGGAAGGATAAATCAACCAGTAACAATTACATTTCTGATATCGGGTCATCACTTGATTCTACCTTAACAACGTTGAATAGAGGGAAGAATAAATACAATAGCCTAACCTTTAATCTCAATAATACTTTCAATATAGACACGTTGGGGAAGAAGTTCGTGCTAGAAGCAGATATATCTCGTTTTAATGATAAGACAAAAAATTTTTACGACAATTTCTTTTATGATCCTTCCGGCGGATATATTCGTGATCCTGAATTTATTTTAAATGACATGCCATCTACTATTAATATTCAAACGGCTAAGGTTGATTATACGCATCCTTTTAGCAAAAAAAATAAATTGGAAGTTGGTGCTAAATATAGCAATGTAAAGAGTGACAATAATATGGGCTTTCTCAATCTCATTGACGGAGATTGGCAAAATAACGAAGGTCGTTCCAATCATTTTGTGTATACCGAACGTGTTTCGGCCGCCTATGCCATATATAGCCACCAATTAAATAAAACGGAAGTTAAAACAGGTCTGCGCATGGAACATACCTACTCGGATGGTAATTCTATTACGATGGGGGTTCGCAATAAACGCGATTACCTTAATTTTTTTCCCAATATAAGTTTAAACCAAGAGTTATCTGATAAACATAGCTTGGGCATTTCTTATAGTAGACGTATTAATCGACCAAACTATAGTAATTTAAATCCGTTTTTATATTATGTCGACCCGTATAGTTATCAACAAGGAAATCCATTTTTGAATCCTTCGTTTACAAATTCGTACGAGCTTACCTATACATTACTGAAAAAATATAATGTTACAGCCGGCTACCAAAAAACGAAAGATATGGTGGGAGAAATTATGTATCAGAATGATGAAACGAATGTTTTGTATGTTACTAGAGAAAACATTGCCAGTGAAAATGTGTACTTCGTAAACCTAAATATACCAATCGCAATTGGAGAGCTTTGGAGTAGTAATACCAACCTAAATGCCCTACATTTGGGATATAAGGCGGAAGTCCCAACCGCCCCCATAGATTATGGGCAATTTGGTTTACAGATAAATAGTAATCACACATTAAATATCAGCAAAAGTCTACGTGTAGAAGCCACAGCACAATATCAATCTCCGCTGAGATGGAGCATCTATCAGATAGGATCATACTGGGGCCTAGATCTCGGAGTAAATAAGTCTTTTTGGGATAAAAAAGCGCAAATTAAATTAGCGATAACGGATATTTTTAGCACAATGCCAAATACTGTGCAAACTAATTATGCGAACCTTAATGTACGAATTATAAATAACTATGAAAGTCGTGTGGCTCGTTTGACCTTCACTTATAACTTCGGAAATCAAAAGTTAAAGACATCTCAACGAAACTTAGATAGTACCGAGAAAAACAGAGTGGGCAAATAATAAACGAATTCCCTTATTAGCTGGCATCTTTTGATGTCAGCTTTTTTTTAAAAAATAATTTGCGTAACCGAATGGTTTCTCATATATTTGAAACGATATGGTTACGA
>DATMSZ010000330.1:0-39345 GCA_035565175.1 Pseudosphingobacterium sp. | reverse complement strand
ATTTGCAAACAGATAAGCACTTTTGAAATAAAGGTATTATGATAGCAGGATCGCTAAAGTTTTCTAAAATGCCAAAATCAGCAATTCGAATACTTCGTTTTCGGTTCAGCATTTCATGCCTGTTACCTTTGGAAGTAATGCGTGCATATCCAACAGGCTCATCATCTGCATACACAATCAGCCATTGATTAGACATCGTGTTAACTTCAGTTATCAAGGTATCTTTATTGAAATTTTCGGCAATATAATTTTCAAGCACCGATCCTTCCAGCAATTTTGAAAATTTTTCTGTTGCGATCGTTTTCGTCAGTACCATTAGTGTATCGATGTTCTCATCTGTACCAACGGTAAATTTGGTGGTAATCTTGTTAGTCATCTCTTATCTATAAGCCTACAAAGATAAAAACACCTTGAAACGAGTACCTGTACACAATTTAAAAGAAATACCGGTACAGATATTAGCTCTACCATTCGCCAGCGCGCATAATAGCTTCCATTCGTTTCGGAGAATACTTGTCGGCAAACACCACTCTGAAAAACTTAGAGTAAGTGTTAGAAAATGAAAACGTATGACCCGGCGTAAACCTTACGCCCACCTTTTCACATTGGCTATAAAATTTATTCATATCTGTATTATCAGCCATCCTTACCCAGATATTATAGCCGCCCGCAGGAGTGAAAATGGATGTGCATTTAGGAAAACTCTTCGATAGCAGGTTGATCGTTAAGTATGCGTTCTTTGCGAGCTGCATTCTAAATGCTCTGATATGTCGTTCATAACTGCTAGTAGAAAGCAGACGATTAACTGTTTCCTGGTAAATCGGCGAAACAGTACTACCTAGAGAAAATTTAATCTGTTCTGCTCGTTGCATAAATTTGCCAGCAGAAAGCCAACCTAATCTGATACCCGGAGCAAGCGTTTTTGCATAAGAAGAATAAGTCAGCACAAGGCCACTCTCGTCAAATCCCTTAATAGTAGAAGGTCTTACCCCTGTAAAGTTGAGATCACCGTAAATATCATTTTCAATTAGAGCGATGTTATGTTTCTGCACAATTGTTAGCAAGGTTTTTTTTTGTCCATCAGTCATCAATAAACCACTAGGATTGTGAAAATTAGGTGTAACAATGACTGCCCTCACATCGTTTTTTTCGCATGCTTTCTGAAAAAAATCAACGTCAAATCCATTACGTAAATCTATCGGAATTTCAATAACTTTTAATTTGAGCATTCTAATGACTTCGAGCGCAGAGAATACGCAGGGACTCTCTACAGCTACTACATCGCCGCTTTTACATACGGAAGCTAAGGCGATGTATAATCCTTGCAATGCTCCATCTGTAATGAGCATTTCTTCGGGGTTTAAAATAGTTTGATAATCGGCAGCCCGTTTAACAATATTGTTTATCAGATTTGTAGATCCGTTTGATGGGTAGTAGCGCAAGAGGCTCGCTCCATATTCTCTAATCACCTGTTGCATGGTCCGCAATAACAGCTTTTGGGGAATTAGTAGATCTCCCGGAGCCGCAACATTAAATTCAGAAAGATGCCTAGCAGAGCTCATAGATGTTGTCAGGGTCCGATTATTCTCAAATATGGCATCTCTAACCACCGGAATCGTTTTTTTCTTCCTCTCAAGAGATCCTTCTAGCTGTCGACTCACATAATAACCCGATTTGGGAATACTAACTACCAGCCCGAGAATGGAAAGGTGCTCATAGCCGTCTTGGATTGTTGTGATGCTTACCTGATACTGTTTCTTTATTTCACGAACAGAGGGCAACTTATGCCCGGGTTTGTAAACGCCATCTCTTATGTTCTTTTCTATAAAAGAAGTGAACACTTCAAACTTATATGTTTTCATCTTAACTGTACTGTTCTCTTTTAAATAATCTGTCCCTGTATTCCAAAACTAGTTAATTTATCTTTGAGAAAAATATCGCCGTGCAAAATACATTTCATATAGAAACGCCTTCTCAGCTTCGAAAGCTTCCTATAACTGCTTTAAAGCAAGTATGTCATAGTCTCCGCGCATTCATAATCGATCATGTTGCCAACAATGGCGGTCACTTTAGTTCGAGTATGGGAGTCGTAGAGTTAACAGTCGCACTCCATTATGTCTTTGATACACCCTTAGACAAATTGATTTGGGATGTGGGACACCAAGCTTACGCGCACAAATTATTAACCGGTAGGCTGTCATCTTTTCACTCCAATAGGTTAATGGGAGGGATCAGCGGCTTTCCCAGTAGAGAGGAAAGTATATATGACGCATTTGGTACGGGTCATTCTTCTACCTCTATATCGGCAGCACTCGGAATGGCTGTTGCCGCGAGGTATAAAAATGAAATGACACGCCAGCATATAGCCGTTATCGGTGATGGGGCGATGACTGGTGGACAAGCATTTGAAGCATTAAACAATGCCGGTTATGAGCAGGCAAATCTACTGATTGTGCTAAACGATAATAATATGTCAATTGATGCCAATACAGGGGCATTGAGTGATTACCTCACAGCGTTGCGAATGGCAAAATCCTATGATACGTTAAAACTTCAGCTAAAAAAAACGTTCTCTCATGGCGCCCATGAAAAATGGCCTATAGAAATCCTCCGCAAAATTGAAAAGGCTATAAAAGGAGGAATATTACGTTACAACAATTTTTTTGAAGCCTTAAACATCCGTTACGTTGGTCCTGTAAACGGGCATAATTTGCCAAGGTTATTGAAGGTAATGCAAAAGTTGAAACATATTCCCGGCCCCAAATTGTTGCACTGTATCACGGTGAAGGGTAAAGGTTTCAAACCGGCAATGATTGATCGGGTTAAATGGCATGCGCCCGGGCCCTTCGCTCTGCATTCCGGTTCTATTTTAAAACAAAAACGAGACGACAAACAAATGATTAGCTACCAGGAGCAATTCGGTAGTACCTTAATGGCGCTTGCAAAAAACAATCCGCTTATTATGGCCGTAAGCCCTGCTATGTTGTTGGGCAGTTGTTTAGCGAGGATGAAAAGGGAAATGCCTGATCGTGTTTTTGATGTAGGGATAAGCGAACAACATGCCGTTACGTTTGCTGCTGGCCTAGCGGCAGAAGGTATGATACCTTATTGCACTATATATTCTACTTTCTTACAAAGGGGATATGATCAGCTCATTCATGATGTAGCGCTTCAAAAATTACCGGTCGTATTTTGTATTGATCGTGCGGGTGTCGTTGGACCAGACGGGCCAACTCATCATGGTGCGTTCGATATTGCCTTTATTAGATGTGTTCCCGGTATCGTTGGTGCTTCTCCAATGGATTTACAGGATTTCAGTAACCTTTTATTCACTGCCCAAGCCTGCACACTAGAAGGCCCGATTGCGATTCGTTACCCCAAAGCGGTCGGTATTAGCCTGCCAGATGTTACGGGCTTTACCAGCTTGGAAATCGGAAAGGGAAGAAAAATCAGGTCTGGGAAAGACGCTGCCATTCTTTCCCTAGGCCCGGTTGGCCAATATGTAAGAGAAGCGTGTGATGAACTTGCCCTAGAAAATATCGATGTAGCGCATTATGACCTTCGATTTTATAAACCACTTGACGAAGAATTACTCCACGAGGTTTTTACTACATTTCCGCTGGTCATTACAGTTGAAGACGCTTGTATTTCGGGTGGTGTTGGAACCGCCGTAATAGAATTTATGATGGAGCACGGTTATCAATCAATAGTGAAACGACTTGGCTTGCCAGACGCATTTTCAGTTCAGGGAACGCAGCAACAACTTCATGAATTGTACGGTTATGATAAAAAAGCGATTGTTTCCTTAGTCAGAACTCTTCTCCAAAAGTAGGAGGCAATTGTTCACATACCAAGATAATTCCGTTTAGTGATAACCATTGTGTTCAACCCGAAAATAAATCCTGTAAAGATTCTTCTTTACCCACCAAAGATATCGGGATATTGTCTCGCAGCCATCAATATTAAATTCATTGAATCCGTGACCCAGATTTTACCATCATCAACCATACGAAGAACTTCAGTTGCGGGTACCTTAAGTACCTCTATGTTTTCGGTAATATCAGGTTTTTGTATTGAATTAAATTCGGCATTGAACAGTATATAGCCGTAGGTTACTTGTTTAAGCTTGGTGGGGTTGATGGCAAACTTACAGATAAATTTCAAGTCTTCTTCAGCTGTTTTAATTCCGCACTCCTCTTCAAGCTCCGCTACTGCCGATTGCAACAGTGTTTTACCTTTTTGCTGCATTCCTCCTGGGAGTTCCAACAAGATCTCACCTAGTCCGTGTTTATATTGACGGGTAAGCACTATTTGGTTATCGGGCGTGATCGCCAGCACCTGTACCACATCACCTAAAGGCGATAAGAAATAATCGTCAACCACCAATCCGTTCGGTAGCTGTACTTTTTGTTTACGTAGGGGATACCACACACTTGGAGAGATATCATCTTCTTCCAGAAGAATCCAGGGTTTAATTAAATCAGACATGTTGTAAAAATAGATGTTTTAAGTATTTATTCACAAGTCTATGTCGGTTAAAACTCATCTTTTTCAGCTATCCTTCGAGCATTTCCATAAATGTCTGTTGCTGGTCTACAATAAATAATGCGAACAATATAAGGCCAAGCCAACTATTTCAATAGCATCCATTGTTAAAAAATATTATATTTCAACATCAATTGCATAAATTAGGCTCAGTCATGTAAATAGCTTTAAGAGATAAAATTCTTGAGGTTCGTTTTGATGAGCCGGAAGATGTTATAAAAAAGCAAAACAAGAATAAAAGTATGCAGGAAATAATACAGCCCAAATTAGATGCATCTAGGAAGGAGCTTTTAGATTTAAGTTTACGGAATACCCTATTAAACTATAAAACACCTAAAGCAAGAGGGCTCCAAATTGTACAGGAAAAATCAATTTCTATCTATGATATTCTGGTGAAACAGGCCAAAGCAATGACATTTCTCAGCAGGCCCGATAAAACAGACGAAAATGAACCATTTGATTTACCAGAGCTGGCCGAACCTGAAATCCAGGAGACCTATAATGACACTCGCCTGCAAACAAATGAATCGGAGCAGAAACTACAAGCGAAAATATTGAACACCTATTACTTTGCAAAAACCAGTATAGAAGAACAAGGTGTAAACATTTTGTATCTTGCGCTAGGAATGCTTAACTGGTATGAGAGAGGCAATACGGAAGATACAAGATCCGCACCCTTAGTTCTGATACCGGTGACGTTAGAACGATCCAGTGCGAACGAACGGTTTCGTTTAAGATATTCAGGCGCAGAAATAGGATCGAACCTATCCCTCCGGGCAAAACTGATGGTCGATTTCAATATTTCGATCCCTGATTTTCCTGAAGCAGAAGAGTTTGATGTAGATCTCTACCTGAAAGTTATTCAGGAAAAGGTAAAGCACCTCGAAAGATGGAAGGTAGAAGAGAATGCTATAGAACTGGGTTTTTTTTCTTTTGGTAAATTTATGATTTATCATGATCTTGATAGTTCCAAATGGCCAGATGAAAGAAAGCCTTATAACCACCCTATTTTACAATCATTATTTAGTGGAGGATTTAAAGAGCCCCAGCCTACGGCTACTGAAGCGCATCATTTAGACGAAGAAACCAATGCCAATGATCTCTTTCACGTAGTAGATGCCGATAGTTCCCAAGTTTTGGCTATGCTCGCAGTACATGAAGGTAGAAATATGGTTATTCAAGGTCCTCCAGGTACTGGAAAGTCACAAACTATCACAAATATAATTGCTAATGCTGTAGGCCACGGCAAGAAAGTACTTTTCGTGGCCGAAAAAATGGCCGCATTAGAAGTCGTAAAAAGAAGGCTCGATAGTATCAACTTGGGAGAAGCATGTTTAGAATTACACAGTCACAAGACAAATAAGAGAATACTCCACGATGAGCTGAAGCGCGTATTAGAGTTAGGTAAGCCTAGCATCGCGCACCTTGAAAATGAGATACAATTTCTAGCTCCTCTTGTCAATGAGCTGAACACCTATTGTAGTGAGATTAATAGAGAAGTTAATAGAAGCGGGGTATCCGCTCAAGAGGTAATCGGCCACCTCTTAAAAATTCAGTTGGAGCATCCGGACTATAAGTTTCCGAAAGTGCCTATTGAGCATATGGATAGCTGGGATCATACCAGAATTCGTGAAGCAGAGCAGGTTGCAGAACAAATACAAACGCGTTTAAAAAGTATTGGCCAACCGGAAAAAATGCTTTTTTACGGAACCGAGCTCACTGTGTTTTTGCCTAGCGACGAAGATAGTCTAAAAAATATACTAAATGAATTATTGACTCATATAGCGCATTTACAGCAACAAGCTGATGAGGTAGCGTCGTTTTTGGGGGTCGATAAACCACAGAATGAAACTGACATTAAGACACTCATTAATATTTCCCATGCAGCTTCTCAGAGCCCCGACTTGCATAGTATTAGTGTGAAAGATCATGCATGGGTCAATAACGCTTTTGATATCGATGATCTATTAAAAACAGGTGCCCGTTTAAAAGAATTACATAATGAGTATTCCGAACGACTTATTCCGGAGGCCTGGGAGCAAAATGTGTTAGATATTCGACAGGATTTAATGGCCCACGGAAATAAGTGGTATAAATTTTTAATAGGAGACTATAAGCGGAGCAATAAAAAATTAGCCGCCTTATTAAATGTTTCATTGCCGACCGACCTGGAAAGCAAATTAAAATACGTCGATGTTATTCTAGAGTGGAAACGCTTGAGTACGTCCCTACAGTCCTTAGAACCTCTAGCAAATCAATTGTTAGGAAATCGTTATCAGAAACTCAGAACAGATTGGGCTTCGATAACAAAAGTCGCTGCCTATTTAAAGTCTATTCATTTAAACATACAAGATACTAAGTTGCCATTGGCATTTATTACTTTTCTCCAAAGACATGAGCAACCTGACATCTCTAAAGCAAATGAGATCAACCTAACTTCATTATTAGATCAGAAGAAGCAAACTTCCAAGAGGCTCTTTGATAAAATGGCTTTTAGAGGGGATAGTTATGAAGATAAATCCCTAGCAGATCAAGCACATCAGGTGCAACAGTGGATAGCTAGGCTTGCTGAGATTCATCAGGCGGTTTCTTGGAATGTATTAGTAGAAATGATAAAAGAAAAGAATCATATCTACATGCTTCAAGTTATCAAGGGTTGGGAAGATGCTGCTCTACATCTTAAAACCGCCGTGCAAAAAACTTGGTATGAATACCTTATTGAACAAGCAATGCTGAGCAGCTACGCGCTCCGCAAATTCGAACGCTCGAGCCATGAAGAAGTTATCGAAAGGTTCATTAAATTGGATTTGCTTAACCAGCAATATAATCGGGCAAAAGTAGCCTTAAAACATTGGGAGTCTGTGCCAAAACAAGACGGGGGAGGGCAAGTTAATATTCTTAGGAGTGAGTTTAACAAAAGGTCACGACATATGCCGATTCGCAAGCTTGTGCAAGAGGCCGGTTTAGCTATTCAGGCAATAAAACCAGTCATTATGATGAGTCCTATGTCCATTGCCAACTTCCTTCCGCCAGATAGCATTGATTTTGATCTTGTCATCTTTGACGAAGCTAGCCAAGTTAGGCCGGTGGATGCGCTAGGCGCCTTGTTAAGAGGTCAGCAGCTTATTGTTGTTGGCGATACTAAGCAAATGCCGCCAACCAGCTTCTTCGACAGATTGAATACAGAAATGGAAGATGAAGAGAATGTAACGGCCGATATGCAAAGCATTCTTGGAATGTGCGATGGTCAGGGGGCGCCACAGCGCATGTTGCGCTGGCATTATCGCAGTAGACATGAATCCTTGATCAGCTTATCCAATCAGGAATTTTATGAAAATAAGCTTGTCATCTTTCCAAGTCCGGGGTCTAAATATCAGATGGGTTTAACTTACCATTACCTACCAGATACGGTATACGACAAAGGGAAGACCCGTACCAATCCAAAAGAAGCAGAAAAAGTAGCTGAAGCTGTCTTTCAACATGCTGTGCAACATCCAAAACTCAGTTTAGGAGTGGTAGCGTTTAGTACGGCACAAATGCAAGCCATTCAAGATGCTTTGGAAATTAAAAGGAGAAGAAACCCTGATTTAGAGAACTTTTTTAGAAGCCATCCCAACGAACCGTTTTTTGTTAAGAATTTAGAAAATGTGCAAGGAGATGAGCGTGATGTGATCTTTATAAGTATTGGATATGGAAGGGTAGAGGATGGCAAAGTACCTATGAATTTTGGACCTTTAAATAGTGAAGGTGGGGAAAGAAGGCTAAATGTGCTGATAACACGTGCCAAACGACGGTGTGAGGTTTTTACAAATATCACATCGGAAGATATTAAACCAGGACCTGATACTAAATTTGGTGTTAGGGCCTTAAAAAGCTTTCTGTATTTCGCAGAGCACGGCAAATTTGAAAATTTTGAAGAAGAAGTGATCGTTAAACAACAGCCTTTCGAGGAAGTGGTAGCACGGCGTCTTCAAGATATCGGTTACACTGTTAGGCAAAAGGTCGGCTCCACCTGTTTCCAAATAGATCTGGCAGTGGTAGATACCGATCATCCAGGGCGTTATCTATTAGGGATTAGTTGTGATGGACAATCTTACAAAGTTGCCAAATCAGCAAGAGATAGAGATCGGCTGCGTACAGAAGTTTTGCTGGGCATGGGTTGGAAGATATATCGTGTCTGGAGTACAGATTGGTTTCGTAATCCCGAGAAAGAGCTGAAATTATTAGTAGAAGCGATAGAGAAAGCTAAATCGCAGGCTGAATTGGATGATGCTATTGATGATGACATACAAGAAGAATCAAAAGGCCTCCTTCGAGATGAACCCGAGGAGATGCCTGTTCTAATACCCATTTATAAAAAAGCAAGCCTGCCCGCCGAAGTGTCTTTGGTAGAACTTCACACACAGCCGTTGGATAAATTAGCGCGATGGATTACCGATGTCGTAAAGGTTGAGAGCCCCGTACACTTTGAAGAAGTGGCGAGAAGAATAGCCGACGCGAACGGTGTTTCTAAAATTGGAACTAGAATACGTTCCAGCATTATAGAGGCTGCAGAATACGCCCGTCATACAGATATGATAAAAGTAAAAGGTGAGTTTTTATGGCATCCAGAAATGGAAGTCCCTTATATAAGAGAAAGAAGTGCTTTTTCGGTCAATTCAAAAAAAATACAGTTTATAGCGCCTGAGGAAATACATATCGGAATTAAGAAAGTAGTAGAAAGTTCAATAGCTATACAGCCAGAAGTAGCAATATCACTTATTTCCAAATTGTTTGGATTTTTTAGGGTTACAGAAGATATGAAGAAATATCTTTTAGAATCGATTGAATCGGCTATAACGAGGGGAGTGGTTATTCGGGAGGGCGAGTTTTTAAAGGTAGACAAATAGTATGGAGTAAAGCATTCATTACTTCAGCCTAAACGAAGCCTATAAAGATCCTCCTGTAGTAAATCAAACAGCGCTCTATTAGGCTTGAAACTATTTACTTACAAGAATAGATGGCTAGTGCTAAGGTGAAAGAACTGTTACGTTTTCGTTTTTCATGAACTGTAACGATCATTGCGCCAGGGGTATGCAGTATTTGAGTAGCCTCGTTCTTCCCAGAAGCCCTGCTGATCGCGTGTCAAAAACTCTATTCTTTTTATCCATTTGGCCCCTTTCCAGGCATAAAGCTGCGGTGTAATCATCCGGCAGGGGCCGCCATGTTCTTTGGCCAAAGGCTTGCCATCAAAGGTATGTACCAGAAGCACATCGGGTTTAAGCGCCTCCTCCAACGAAAGGTTGGTAGTATAAGTATCGTAACCATGGCAAAGGATATGCGTAGCATTCTCCTTCGGTTGAACAAGCCCTGCTAAATCTAGCATACTGACTCCAATCCAGCGCATATCTAGCTTAGACCAGGTAGTAACACAGTGGAAATCAGAGATGTCTTGCGTTTGCGGAAGTGATATAAATTCTTTCCAAGTTAATATAACCGGATGTTCTACTGCGCCATCTATCTTTAAACGCCAACGATCGGTGGTAATGTCAGGATGAAAACCCAAATCCAATACAGGCCATTTAGTTGTTAAAGTTTGCCCTATCGGGACGGCGGGCATACCATGTCGATTAAGCTTGCCGGAGCCTTTAGGTGCGTCATCCGACATAGATGGAGTATCTTTCATCTTCGCTTCAAAACGTGATTTCAGCTTCATCCGAGCGTCAATAATACGGTTTAGTCTTTCTGAATCTTCCATTTGCTGCCTATTTAATTAATTGTTCAACCCTTTATCTAATGCGCGATATAAAGATATCGATTTAAACGGATGTAATTGTAAGAGTCATGGCAAATCGGTGTCAAAGTAATCGAAATATACCATTTTCTCGCATATCAAGGAATTTCAATAATATAAGTGTTGTATTGACATATATTTTTTATCTTTGCGTTATAATCAATTAATAGAGTACTTCCAGAAGTGTTAATATAGCTATTCTAAAACCTTTATTAAACCATGAAGCAAATTAAAACTTTATATCTATATCTATTTCTAGCAATCGCCTTATCTGTTTTTTCAAATAGCAAAATAGTTGCCGCCGAAGCTGATTCTGCTTATATCTTTGCTTATGAGGTAAATAACGGGCTAAGCGTTGCGTGGAGCATTGACGGTGAGAACTGGCACACTATCGGCAACGGATACAATTTTCTTCGCAGTGATTACGGGCGATGGGATTCTCAAAAACGCATGTATAAGCCATTTTTATTCCAAGCGCCCAACGGTTTGTGGCATTGTGTGTGGAGTGTCAACGACACAGATGGTGTACTTGCACATGCAGCATCTAAAGACCTCATTTATTGGCAGCGTCAATCGTATCCCATTGTTATGGAAAACGCTAATTGCATAGACCCTTTTATTACTTATGATACCCAAACCGGAAAGTATACAGCAGTATGGTCAAGCAACACCGGGGAAGCCGCGTCTTATAGTGCTACTACCAACGATTTTAAAGAATATACTGCTGCCGTAAAAAGAGTAAAGGCCTCTTCAAGTGCAGAACAGCGACAAACAGCCATGATTTCTAGCCATTTGAAAGCAGGAACAACCCATAAAGTAGCTTGGCATGTGGTAGAAGGTTTGATTAATAAACAAAAATTGGTAGCTTATAATAACCTGTTGTGGTCAGAAAATTCGAAAAACGACCCAGAACGTTTTGCTTCATTGACGCCGATAGATGCGAATATAATCGTCCAAAACTCGAAAAGCAAAAAAATAAGCGACAAGCTGCTCGGCATTTTCTTTGAAGATATTAATTATGCTGCCGACGGAGGATTATATGCGGAGCTCCTACAAAATAGGGATTTTGAGTATGTATTAAACGATAAAGAAGGGAAGGATAAAAACTGGAATAGTTACTACGCATGGAGCGTGAATGGAAGCTCTGCAACATTTACTATTGATACGGTTTCTCCCATTCATCCAAATAACAAACATTACGCAGTTCTTGAAATAAGTAAAATTGGTGTTGGTTTAGCAAACGAAGGATTTGATGGGATTTCGCTCAAAGCCGGAGAAAAGTATGATTTTTCAATTTTTGCCCGTAGCGCTGAATCAAGAACAGGGAAGTTGCTAATTCGTTTGATTGGCAAAAACGGAGAAATTTACGGAGAAAATACTACGAAAGCGTTATCATCCAAATGGGAAAAACAAGAAGTTGTTATAACAGCCAAACAAACAGTTTCCAATGCAAGTTTAGAAGTCATCCCTCAGATGACAGGAGAAGTTCACTTGGATATGATTTCTCTTTTCCCGCAGAAGACGTTCAAGAGCCGTAAAAACGGATTGCGTGCAGACTTAGCTCAGGCCATAGCAGATATGAAGCCAAAATTCGTACGATTTCCAGGAGGGTGCGTTGTCCACGGAGATGGTCTAGATAACATCTATCGCTGGGAAAATACCATTGGTCCAGTAGAAGAACGCAAACCACAGCGTAACTTATGGGGCTATCATCAGACGGCGGGACTAGGCTATTTTGAATATTTTCAATTTTGTGAAGACATAGGTGCAGAACCGGTGCCAGTTGTTGCAGCAGGGGTTCCCTGTCAGAATTCAGCGCATCATGGTCATCCAATTGGCGGGCAGCAGGGGGGGATCCCCATGAGTGAAATGAACGCGTATATAAAAGAAATTCTGAATCTCATCGAATGGGCCAATGGTGATGCAAATACTACATGGGGAAAGAAAAGAGCACAGGCGGGTCATCCAGAACCCTATAATCTACGCTACATAGGAGTAGGCAACGAAGATCTTATTTCGGATATTTTTGAAGAACGTTTTACGATGATCTATAATGCCATAAAAAAAGCGTATCCCGATATTATTGTAATCGGCACTGCCGGAGCCTTTTATAAAGGTAGCACCGACTATGTCGAAGGATGGGACGTTGTCAATAAACTTGACGTTCCAATGATAGACGAACATTACTATCAATCACCCGGCTGGTTTATCCACAATCAAGATTATTACGATTCATACAGTCGCTCGAAAGCAAAGGTTTACCTAGGTGAATATGCGGCACATTTACCCGGGCGGCCCTCCAATCTAGAAACTGCCTTGGCGGAGGCCCTCCATTTAGTAAATTTAGAACGTAATGGAGATGTGGTTAGCATGGCATCTTATGCGCCTCTACTGGCTAAAGAGGGGCACACACAGTGGAGTCCGGATTTGATTTATTTTAACAATACAACAGTTAAACCCACAATAGGCTATTATGTGCAGCAATTATTTGGTCAAAATGCTGGTAATGAATATTTGCCAAGTATGGTAACGCTCTCCAACGACCAGGATGCGGTAACGAAACGTGTAGGTATATCCGTCGTGCGCGATTCAATAAGCAGGGATCTTATCGTAAAGTTGGTGAATCTTTTGCCTGTTGCCGTTAATTCGGCGCTCGATTTAACTGATGTAGGCAAAATAGATGCGAGCGCAACAAAAACGGTTCTTCAAGGTAAACCTGTGTCTAATGATATAAAACCAGTGCAGTCGACAGTTAAAGTGTCTGAGAAGTTTAATGCTGAGTTACCTGCATACTCATTCACTGTTTTTCGTATCAGAACAGAAGCATCCGCTAAATAAATGAAATAGCGAACTTCGGTTGACCGGATCATTACCATCAGTTGAAGTTTTAGTCTAGGGTTAATTGCTATTGGCTCCGTAAAGGTGTAAGAATGATCTTACGCTACGGAGCCTTGCGCGAAAGGACATATCCGTCCTAAGTCATACAAATATTTTCTTCGGCCGATGATACACTTCCCAAGGAAAGGCCCGCTAGCTATCAATCCAAATATAATTGTCTGGGATTAATTGTGTTATATACCTAAAATGGATCTCCTTCTAATTGGGTGGAAACAACACGAATAAATAAAATAGATGTTTAGACATTTATTGTCCTAGATTAAGTTTTATCAGCGTAGAGCCTCCCATCTTTGTAATGTCGAAAGCACAGAGCTGAAAGCGACATAAAAAAACAAATTCATTAGTAACCCTAAAAACAAAAACAATGAGAAAGCTAGTTTTATCAGCAGCCATCGCATTAGCGACTATCACGGGAGTAAAAGCGCAAAACCCTGGAAAGACATTATTGAATCCAACTAATCATGCATTAGTACTTATAGATCATGAAGGGCAAATGGCTTTTGCTACCAAAAGTATTGCAACTGATCAATTGCGTAATAATGTAGCCATTGTTGCAGGCGCTTCCAAAATTTTCAATATACCAACGGTTGTCACAACGGTAGCCGAGAAATCTTTCAGCGGGCCTGTTTTTCCTGAAATATTAGAAGCTTATCCCGATCATTCCAAATATGTAGATAGAACCACTATGAACACTTGGGAGGATGTAAATGCGCATAAAGCAATTACTGGAAAAGGAAAGAAAAAAATTGTCATGGCTGGACTTTGGACCAGTGTCTGCATCGTTGGACCGGTACTTTCAGCAATCGACGAAGGTTATGAGGTTTATGTTGTCACTGATGCCAGCGGAGATGTAAGTAAAGAAGCACATGATCAATCCATTACTAGAATGGTGCAAGCTGGCGCGCATCCTATCACCTCTATTCAATACTTGTTGGAATTACAACGCGATTGGGCACGCAGTGAAACGTACGAAGCCGTAAACCAATTGGTAATGAAATATGGTGGCGCCTATGGTATTGGTATTCAATATGCACGAGAGATGTTAAAACACTAATTCCTTCCTTTCTACATAGCAGAATCAGCGATCCTGACTGCTATGTAAGCAATCAAAGCATTTAACTCCATTAAAAAATCGTTATGAAATATCTTAAACTAGTAGGCCTTTTATTGCTTTTTTTTGTCAATGCACCTGCTTTTGCTCAACAGAAAGCTGATATCATTATTAAAAACGCCCAACTAACCACATTAGACAGTCAAAACCCACAAGCCGAAGCGGTAGCCATTGCGGGCAATAAGATAATAGCTGTTGGACAGTCACAGGAGATATTAAAGCTGCAAAGCCAGCATACACGTGTGATTGATGCATTAGGCAAGAGGGTTATTCCTGGACTTTTCGATAGTCACCTTCACGTGATAAGAGGAGGTCGTTTTTATAACAGTGAACTGCGTTGGGATGGCGCTAAGAGTTTAAAGACAGCGCTCCAGATGCTGAGAGAACAAGCGGCAAGGACGCCACAGGGACAATGGATCAGAGTGGTAGGCGGTTGGAACGAGTACCAATTCGAAGAAAAAAGACTTCCTACTATTCAGGAAATTAATGAAGCTACCGGAAACGTTCCAACTTTTATCCTTTACCTATATGCAAAAGCGTGGCTCAATAAAGCGGGATTGAAAGCATTAAATATTACTGCCGACACGCCCAATCCTGTGCAAGGCTTAATAGAAAAAGACAGTGAAGGAAAGCCTACGGGATTGCTGGTTGCAGAACCAAACGCATTTATACTTTATTCTACTCTAGCAAAATTACCTGAATTGAGCGATGAAGAAAAGGTTAATTCTACTCTTCAATACATGACCGAACTTAACCGTTTAGGGGTAACAGCTGTAATGGACGCGGGTGGTGGTTTTCAAAACTTTCCTGACGATTATGGGATCACCGATTCGCTGAATAAAGCTGGCAAAATTACTGTACGACTGCCTTACTATCTCTTTGCGCAGAAAAAAGGTGCTGAACTAGCTGATTATACGAAATGGACAGGAATGGTTGAAATAGATGCTCAACATGATAACGGTCATAATGAGATTGATTATGAGGTGGCTGGTGGCGGTGAAAATCTAGTTGCTGATGCTGCTGATTTTGAGAACTTTCTTTTTCCACGTCCCGAATTACCAGCAACTATGGAAAAGAATTTAACGGACGTTATATTCCTACTGGTAAAAAAACGCTGGCCCTTTCGCATTCATGCTACCTACAATGAGAGCATCAGTCGTTTTTTAAATGTCATAGAAGCAGTCAATAAAGAAATTCCTTTAAATGGCTTGGTTTGGTTTTTTGATCATGCGGAAACAGTAACGGAGGAAAATCTGCTACGTATCAAGGCTTTGCAAGGGGGGATCGCTATTCAACATCGTATGGCCTATCAAGGCGAGAGTTTTATTCACCGTTATGGAAGAAGCGCGGCTCTCTCCACCCCGCCTGTAAAAAAGATGCTTGAACTAGGAATTCCGGTAGGCTTAGGAACAGATGGAACACGTGTAGCTAGCTATAATCCGTGGGTAGCCCTTTACTGGATCACGACTGGAAAAACGATCGGCGGCACGCAAGTGATGTGCAAAGAAAACACCTTGGATAGGATAGAAGCACTTAGGCTACTTAGTCAGGGCGGATACCAACTGATCAGAGAAGAGTCTACAAAAGGTATGATCAAAAAAGGGTACTATGCCGATTTGGTCATATTGAGCAAGGATTACCTTACTGTTAGCGACGAGCAGCTGCCAACATTAAGTTCGTTACTAACCGTAGTAGATGGTAAAATAGTATGGGCTGATAAAGAATTTAGTCATGTTGGACCTAAGAGATTGCCCTTCGCTCCAACATGGAGCCCTGCAAGATATTTTGGAGGATATCAATAACGGTAAACTTATGAAAACGTACGCTCTTCTCCTTTTATTTGTCTGTCTGCTTTTAACTCTTCCGGTACACAGCCAGCAGAAAACCGACACTTCCCATTTAAAACTGGGTGGAGAAGTGCGTTTTCAATATTTCAATTACCGTAACGAAGCTTGGGGTGAAATTCCGACTAATAAGGATGGTTTTATATTAAGCAGATACCTTCTACATATGGATGCCGATATCCGTAAAAACATACGTGGATTTGTACAGCTACAAAGCAGTATGGCGAGTAACCGCATGGATCCGAGTCCCGTAGACGAAAACCTACTGGATTTACATCAGGCGTATTTAGATATCAGGCTCACTCCAGGTCGGCAAGATTTCGCCTTTCGGATAGGTAGGCAGGAGCTCTCCTATGGCTCACAGCGACTTATATCTGTCAGGGAAATCCCCAATAACCGGCAGTCGTTTGACGCCGCAAGATTGCAATACACCTATGGTAAGTTGCATGCAGAAGGTTTTTATGGCTATTATGTTGCCGCACGCAAGGGTACGTTCAACGATCGTCTCTTAAATCCACAAAATAAATTATGGGGAATCTATACCGTATGGTCTGATATTAAATTTTTGAGGAACCTTGATTTTTACTATTTCGGTTTAAATAAACTAAGCACTCACTACCAGGGGGTCCAAGGCGAGGAAGATCGCCATTCTATTGGTGGCCGCATCTGGCATCATAGTTCAAATGGGGGCTACGACATAGAAGCTGTGTTCCAGTTTGGCGACTTTGCAGGTCGTCGCATCCGTGCTTGGACGTTATCATCCAACACGTATCTGCGCTTAGCTAAAATAACAAGTTCACCTACGCTTGGCTTAAAAACAGAGTGGATAAGTGGTGATCGTAATAGGAACGACTCACAGATTAATACCTTTAACGCCCTTTATCCTAAAGGGGCATATTTTGGCCTTGCAGCGCTGATTGGTCCTTATAATTTATTCGATATTCACCCTTATTTCTCTATCAAGTTGGGCAGTAAGATAGAATGGCAAACAGATTATGATCTTTTCTACCGAGCCAGTAAGGCCGATGGCATTTACGAAGTAAATGGATCGTTGATCTATGATGGGAATCCACGTCAATCGGCTTTCATAGGCGGTCAGCTGGGCACATCTTTTGATTATAAACCTACCCAAAAATTATTGTTGCGGGTAGAATCCACTTGGTTTGACAGCGGTGCTTTTCTCAAAGCTGTTGGCCCCGGTAAAGATATATTGATGTTTGGAACAACGGTACAGTATAAGTTTTAGCATTGGTGAAATCATCATAATGATTCTCATTGTTAGTTTTCAAACGAAGCAGCGGCAGCCAACCCTTTTAACTCTTTACATGACGAACAAAATGCCTGGAAATTTCATTCTGACGGGTTGTGTAGCATTTATTTTAGCGTTAGCGTTATACAAGCAATAACCTAAAAGTTTATGAAAAAAGATTTATGGAGTCTATGTTTTTTAATTCTCCTCTTAACAACAGCTTGTTCAAAGGATAAAAACCGAGATCTGGATCCCAATCTTCCAAGTGCTATACAAGACATTATCGACAGCGATCCTTGTAAACATGATAAAGGTATCGGTCAGGGATACATTATTCAGCTATATTCATGGAAAGGTGAGTATATTTATACGGCGTCGGTAATTTGCATAAACTGTATGGTTGTACCTAACCTTTATGATGAAAAAGGAAATCAATTGTCTGACATAGATTTTACAGGGTTTTCAAAAAATGCCACATTAATTAAAACGGTTTGGCAATGTGATAAAGAATAATCTATCGTCTAAGGCCTTGTTCTATTTCTTCTATTATTTGCGGGCAAATTGCTCTATTTACTTTATCCCTCAACTAAAGCTGAAATTTATTGATGAGGCGTAATCTCTCTACAATTTGGCAACTCAGGACGCTCGAAATCTTGTTTTAATGTTGTTTTTGTCATATTCGCCATTGAATTTGCTGATTCTTTGGAGAATCCGAGCTTCGTCAGAAAACCTAATCATTCATAGGGTTTGATTTGCACTGTTTATACAGGAGTTATGTTATATAACAACCCTTCTTATGGCATTGTTTGTAAATTTCACGTCGTCCTGTATGGTTTGTAATTTTTAAAATAGGTTTTGTAGGCGTTTTGTAGTCCTACTTACTTTACACTGTAGTTAGAAGATAGACCCTCAATGCTCGTTTTGTAGGCAATACCCAATTACCTTTGCAGGGTGTTATTGACACTAGAAAATTACGCAATAAGATCCTGTAAAATTTAAACTTTAAAAATTAAAAATTATGAAAACAAAATACCTGTGCTTGCTACTATTTGTTCTGTTATTCATTAGCTATTTATCGGCTTTTGCCCAACAGCCTGAAAATGAAATAACCTTAACGGTAACAGACGGTACAGCGAAATCACCGCATACCTATCCACTAAATAGTATAACATATTCTTGTTCAAATGCCGCTTCGGATACTACGAGTAGTAGCGTTTATGACACACAAGCTGTTGTCATAGAATTTAAAAACAACTTAGATCAGTTTTTACTGAAGTGGATGGCTGGAAAATTGAAGCGAACTAAAAGCAGCATCAGCATAAAGGATAAAGGTACTGGCAAAACAATCAGGAACATTTCCTTTGAAAATATATTAAGAAGCTCTAGTTCTGAAAGTTTTTCTTCAGGTGATCGCAACTATTATACATCTGCTCAAGTAACCATATATACAAATAAATTGATTATAGATGATGTTACGATTGAAGTCTTAGAAGCAACCAAAGATAAAATGGATAAAAAGGCAAGCAGCTTAGTCCATACGCTATGAGATAGTTATAAAAACAGCAATCGCGCTTTTTATAACACCTTATCGTTTGCTTGGCACACAAAATAAGATTGAAGAGAATATACCAAGAGTCATGCATTCAAAATGCATGACTCTTTATTTTCGGAATTTTCAACAAAAAAGATATTTTGTTCGTCGAATAGCTTTTTGAGAAATTACTTATTGAAATCGGGATAGGGAAAGCCCTTGCCGGTTTCACAAAGAAATTTCAGGCTCCTGAAAAAAAGTGCCCAGTCATAGCTGCAGGAGGCAAATTCCGGTGTGTAATTTTCCCACCCGTCATGGTGAAAGAATAATATACATCCTTTACGGTGGGGCTCGAGCTCAAAAGTAAGCGTTGTACCTACCCACTCTTCATAGGCCTTAATACAAAGCCATTTTACTTTGCTGTATGGTTTAAGCTCCTCGACTTTCATTTCTTTGAAATAATCAGGGCCAAAGGCAAACCGTAAAATACTACCAACCTCCGGTTTTGCGAGGGTATCCGGTGTCCACCAACCAGCTAAGCCTTCCTGGGTAGTCAACGCCTGATAAACTTTCTCAACTGGCGCCTCGATTAGTAGTCGGTGATAAATACTTCTATCATTTTGCGGTGCAGTAGCAGTATTCCCTTCCGACAATGTTGATTTTGAGCTTCCATCTTCAACATCCTTCGGTGTAGCATTGCCTTTACCTGTCATAATGAGGTTTTTTAAACTATCCTGAATATAATGGGTCCAGGCGTCATGGCAAATCTGAAAGCATTCATATTCCGGAACTAGTCCTTGATGTGTAAATTTCAATGCCGTTTTGTTGTCTTTTTTAGACAACTCAAATATCACACGCGTATTTTTCCATTCCGTTTCATTTTTGGTAAATTTGAAATAATTGTCGAGTACATGCCAAACTACTTTTTCATTGGGAACCACCTCAATGATCTTTATTTTCGCCCGGTGTACATCTTGGTAATGATACTGAAATTCACTGTTAAGTTTGTCTGTATCTCCATCAATATTTTCGGACCACCAGCCGCGTACATTATTAATGGCATTAAAAACTTCTTGAGGTGTTGCATCAACCACAATTGTGATGCTGAAATCGTTATTCTTCATAATCCTATCATTTTGTTAGAGAAATTTTTCTGGCATCTTTATTAAGTGCTTTCAAGTCCAAAGGTAGCGACATGAGTGCACCAAACGGGGGTGTGAAATAGACTTTCTTGTGGGTTGATTTGGACAAGCTAATTGTTTAGTTTTGTGTTAATTGGTAGAAGCCGCTGATCAATAACATACCCTTGTCATCACAATGAAATTAACACCATGTATATAGCCACCCTAAAAACTGAAACAGATGATACCTGCTACTACAACAGCTTCCCATAGGCAATGTACATGCAGGTTCCGTAAAACCACTTAAAAAACTATTACAAATGAAACATCTTACCATATTAGTCCCCGATGCCCAAACCGCAAACAGCACGATCGCCTGTATTGTTGGCGCTTATCAAATTTTTACTGGTGCCAATACCTACTGGGAGAAAAAAGGTAAAAAACCATTATTTAAAATTGAAACAGCTGGTGTAGCTGAGGAATCATCGTTTATTAATGGTCTGCTGACCATAAAGCCACAGGTGAACATTTCTTCTCTGAAAAAGACGGACCTCGTTCTGATCCCTTCGTTAACCCCGGAATTTAAGACAGCCTTGAAGGGAAATATATTGTTGATTGATTGGTTTCGAGAGCAATACAAGAACGGCGCGGAGGTGGCCAGTATGTGTACAGGAGCCTTTATGCTAGCGTCGTCTGGCTTACTTGAAAAAAGAAGCTGTTCCATACACTGGAATTCGGCCGACAATTTTAGGTCCTTATTTCCAGGTGTACACTTAAAAACAGAAAAATTAATTACCGATGAACATGGTATTTATACCAATGGCGGTGGTTATTCATTTTTAAATTTATTGTTATACTTAGTTGAGAAGTATTACGATAGGGAAACGGCTATTTATTGTTCCAAAATTTTTCAAGTAGAGATAGATCGGCAAACCCAATCCGCCTTCACTATCTTCACGGGTCAAAAGTCGCATGGGGATGATGTTGTCATACAAGCACAAAAATATATGGAAGACAATTTTAATGAGAAAATATCTGTTGAAGATCTTTCAAAAAAATTCGCAGTGGGTAGAAGAAATTTTGACAGACGATTCATAAAAGCAACCGGTAATACCCCTATTGAATATTTGCAGCGGGTAAAGATTGAGTCGGCAAAAAAAGCATTTGAAACCACGCGTAAAACCATTAACGAAGTCATGTATGAAGTTGGCTATTCAGATGTAAAAGCCTTTAGGGAGATTTTTAGAAAGTTAACAGGCATATCACCGCTAGACTATAAAAACAAATACAACAAAGATATCAGTAACCGAATTTACAGTTAGGCCGATTCTTCTAAGAAACGAGTAAATCGCTATCTGTTTATAAGATCGGGCATTTCTCGAAAGGGTATACATCTTAAAATGAATATAAGTAATGCGCTCTTTCCGGGATGAATTATCCGCTTAGAGAAATACAGTTTGTCTAATTGTCTACAATTTAATAGATTAGTCTTGGATAAAGTCAGATACCGCCAACAGATTAATACCTATTTTTAAAGTAAACCAAAAAATGAAAAGAAAAGATTTTATAAGAAATACCTTGATTGGTGCTGCAGGCATCACTATATTACCTCGACACGTACTTGGGGGGCAGGGTTTTTTGGCGCCCAGCGACCGAATCAATTTGGGTTATATAGGAACAGGAAAGCAGAATAACTATTTAGTAAGGGCGATTGCAAAATGTCCCGAAACATTAGTATTAGCAGCAAGTGACGTGGATAAGCAAAAGCTACAACATTTCGTTCAAGCGGCAATCACGGAGAATAAGAAGAAAGTGGCAGCTGAAGTAGCGTCCTATGGGCAATACCGGGAGTTATTGGAAAGAAAGGATATTGACGCGGTGGTGATAGCGTCGCCCGACCATTGGCATGCTCAAATGGTGGTAGACGCGGCAAAAGCAGGAAAAGACATTTATTGTGAAAAGCCGTTGTCATTAACCATAGCCGAAGGTAGAGCTATGGTTAATGCGGTTCGTAAGTATAAAAAGGTTTTTCAAACTGGCAGTATGCAACGGTCGCAACAGTATTTCAGAGATGCTGCCAATTTAATAAGAAATGGTTATATCGGCGAAATTAAAGAGATCAACGTTTCTATCGGTGGGCCTGTTAAGGCATGCGATTTACCTTCATTACCAACACCTGATTATTTAGACTGGAACAGCTGGATTGGCCCTTCTCTATATAGAGCTTATCATCCAACACTGTCTCCACCTTTAGGTGATGAGAGCTGGGCAGGTTGGAGAAATTACCAAGGTTTTGGAGGGGGCTATGTGACCGATTGGGGAGCACATATGTTTGATATCGTTCAGTGGGCCTTAGATATGGACCACTCCGGTCCGGTAGAATTTGTGCCACCACAGCAAGCACTTGCACAAGAAGGATTGTATTTTAGGTATGCAAACGGAATTCAGGTAAAGCATACGAGGTGGATAGACAATAACGCTATACAGTTTGTAGGTACCGAAGGTACAATAGAAGTAGCTAGAGAATTTCTTCGTTCAAATCCGGAGTCGCTGGTTAAAACAACGCTCAAGGCCAATGACAAAAAAGTATATCATAGCGAGAACCATTATCAAGACTGGATCGATGCCATCAAAAATAAAAAACAACCCATTGTTGATGTAGAGATAGGGCACCGCACGGCAACGGTTTGTAATGCGGTAAATATCGCCTATGAATTACAACGACCGTTAAAATGGGATCCCAAAAAGGAATTGTTTAACGATCCTTACGCCAACGAAATGCTATCAAGACCTTATAGAGGAAATTGGAATTTTAACGATTTCTAATCGCTCAAAACTATATGTGCGCACGTCATTGGAACGGATCGACAGAACCGTATATAGGTATATATTGCTTTCTGGTCAGCTTGGCGCTTTCGGAGCATGGGGGAGGTTTTTGATATAAATAATGAACGGAATGAACAAAAGAAGGTGAAGATATTTTGTTTTATTTATATCTAGAGTTGCGGTCCCTTGACCTATTAAGTAAAGCCATGGGATGACGCTTCAATTTACCTATTCATGTACGTCAAAAAACTTCTCTTTATTATTACCTTGTTTGCGCATACCTTGTTTGCGCACGCCCAAGAGGAAGGGTTTATTTTTCGGGATGCCAAGTTTCCCGAAAATGTGCAGAATCAAGCTATTATTGATGTTATTAGGGATCACGCAGGACTTTTGTGGATAGCTACCAGTGGCGGTCTATGTCGATATGATGGAAATGAGACCATCTTCTTTAATAATAAGAGTAAGCCCGCCATTTCCAATAGTAAAATTACGACTCTTTTTTCTGACAGGCAAAGCAATCTCTGGATTGGAACCGAAAATGGATTAATGCGCTTTAATTTGCGAAGTTGGGAAACAAGTGTTGTGAAAAATCCGCAGTTGGATGAAGGACAGACACATAAACCGGACATCGAATGTATCGGGCAGGCACGTAATGGTCATATTTACGCTGGTTCTTTTGATGGCAAACTCTATAGGGTGGTAGGAGATAGCCTCAAACTTCTTATGGATATCAATCGAGACTATCCGAACCAATTCAGTAAGCCTTCTATTGTTTCGATAGACGAGCCTTATCCAGGCGAACTTTGGATAGCTACTAAAGCAGGTAGAATGATACGAATACGAATCCAGGACGGGCACTTATCATCTCCCACGTACTTTGGTTTACCTGAACTAGATAATGCCGAAATTGAACAAGTGCTCTTTCACCGTTCGAGAAAATGTTTATTAAATATCAAAGATCGTGGTCTATATCTCTTTGATATTCAGAAGGAGACCTTCCATCAGATTCCTGCGTTCAAGAGGGATCAGGTTGGCAAAGATGGTACTGTGTATATTGCACATTTTAATGATGATGATATTTTGATATTTACTAATAAGGCCAATATCGGCAAAGAAAAGCTGTTCATTTACAACTTCTCCGAAAATAATGTGCGTAAACAAGAAGTGACCTACCCTGAAAACTTGAAAGACGATCATATTGTTTGGTTTAAAAATCTTGGAAATAGCTTGTTGATGTCGCTTAATAATCACGTCCTGGAGCTATTGCCTACAAAGCATCGATTCAACTCGTTGCTCAGTAACGGCACATCTATCAATAGCATACGTAGCATTTATAAACACACTGATGGTAAAATCTATATTGGCTCCTACAAGGATCGGTTTATTGCTATAAATGAGCAAACCAGAGAGAAAGAATTACTCGGTAAGCATTTTGTTTATCGCATACTTCCATGGAGTAAAGATACCTTGTTATTGGGAACAGAAGGGAGTGGTTTGCTTTGGTTTGATGTGAGAAGAAAACGTTTTTCGCCTATTAAGCTCCACCAGAAGGAAAAAAGCGGACAACTGCCGGTTGAAGCAATGACTACGCTAACACGTGTTTCACGCAATTCCCTATGGGTGGGCACTTACGCAGGTTTATATATGGTGAATCCTTATTCGAAAACATATCGTGCGATAAAACATCCCAAGTTAGCAAGATTAAAGATATTACATGTAACCTCGGTAGGAGAAAAGCTTTGGATTGGCACACCTGAAGGGTTATTTATCTGGGATTGCCGAACAAATAGTCTTCAAACAAATGCCATTGGAAATGCGGTATATTGTATTACACAGGTAGGCGATACCTTTTGGGTAGGAACACATGGTGACGGTATTTGGATAATGAATAAGAACGGGAAAGTTATCCGGACGATCACAAATATGGATGGTTTGGCTGATGATATCGTGTACAGTGTTTTAACCAATGCAGACCATGTAGTTGTGGCCACACACAATGGGCTGAGCATAATAGATAAGCAAACAAAGCAGATTGATAATTATTCTCGATTGGACCAATTACCGGCAAACGAATTTAATCAGGCCGCGGCTTTTCAGCAGGGAAATACCTTTTACTTGGGAACAATTAACGGCTTGCTTTACTTCAATACAGACGCCCCACGTGTGCCGCAAGCAAGAAGATTGACAAAAACCACACAGCTGAATATTACAAGTTTCACTACCGAACGCATTGGCCGAGGACTTGAGCGACAGTATACCTTTCCTTATAAGCAGAACAAAAAGCTTTTGATAGAGGCTGGGACACGTTATTTTACAATTGGTTTCGGCGGAGTGAGCGAGTTAGCCAAAGAATTAGAGTTTTTTTATCGATTGGGTGAGCAATCGGATTGGTTGCCGTTAGGGCGCCGACAAGAAATTACTTTCGTTGAAATGCCACCAGGTGATTATCAGCTTCACCTTGCTTCCCGTTTGTCTGACGGACGGTGGACCAATGCCAGTCTAACAGTACCTCTCCAGGTGAACCCCACTTTTTATCAAACTATTTGGTTCAAATGTCTACTTGTATTATTCTTGGCACTCATTGTTTGGGTCATCTTTAAATACCGCGAATATATACAAATCAAAGAACGCCGCCTACGTATTAGTATTGCAAGCGATCTGCATGACGAGGTGGGAAGCTCTCTAACGCGTATTTATTACCAGGCCGATAGCTTGACTATGAAAAATCGCGGGAAAGAAGAGGAAAAACAATTGCAACAAATAGCCGATACCAGTAGGTATGCGTTGCTCACCATGAGCGATATGGTTTGGTCTATTGATTCCAGATTCGATACCATGAAAGATCTCGTGATCCGTATGAAGGATTACGCTTATAAGCTGCGGGAAGACTGCAATTTTCTCTATCGATTTGATATCCAAGGAGAATATGCATCTAGTGGCTTATCTCAAATCGTACGACAGAATTTCTTTCTTATCTTCAAAGAAGCAATCACGAATGTCATCAAATATGGCGATGGTTCAGAAGCAATTATTGAACTCGTTGTGGATAATTCCATTCGCCTTTCTATCAAAAATAGCTACGCAAACCAGCGAAAAGTATTTGCAAATCGTCAAGGCGGACGTGGGCTTCAGAATATGAAGGAACGAGCCGCCAAAATGAATGCAAAGCTTTCGATTGTTGAAGAAGATCAATGTTTTCATGTGCAGATATATCTTACGTAATTCGAGATTGATGCATACACCCCCAATGGGGGATATATAGAACCGAGAAAAAGGACTAGTTTTAGAGCATGATACGTTTAGGCATAATTGAAGACGACGAGCATATCAGAAGAGCACTCTTTAATTTCTTTAAAGAGCAGCAAGGCTTCTCTTGCCTCTTAGAGGCAGGTTCGGTAGAAGATTTTATGAGTCAGTGGACAGACGATATTTATCTCGATGTGGTTTTATCGGATATTGGGCTACCGGGTGAATCTGGAATTCGAGGTATTCCTCGCATTAAGAAGAGATCGCCAAAATGCCAGGTAATTATGCTTACCGTTTATGACGATGCAAAAAGAGTGTTCCAAGCCTTATGTAATGGAGCGTCAGGCTACCTCTTAAAACAAACACCCTTACAAAAGATCAAAGAATCTGTTATTTCCCTTTGCGACGGAGGCGCACCGATGTCACCCGGCATCGCACGTCTGGTAGTCGAATACTTCAATCCGAAAAGTTCATCCGATCCGAAAGAAAAGCTTACACCTCGGGAAGAGCAGATCGTAAATGCAATCGAGGAAGGACTGACAAATAAAGAAGTGGCGCTGCGGTTTGATATCGCGGTGGAAACAGTTAAATACCATATCAAGAATATCTATCAAAAACTGGAAGTAAACAGCAGGCATGCCTTGATCAGCCGAAAATTCAAATAAGCTTAAGCGTAAATTTCTGCTTCCCCTCACAACTCATAAACCAATACCCGCAACTCATACCCCCCAAAGGGGGGATACAAAATGTGCAAAATTTGTATTCATTTTGTGATGTTATGGAAAAAGTGTGAATATTCTTCCATGCCAAACTTGTGCCGACTTTTATCGGAAGAACTAGATCACATATACAGATTACTAAAACTAAAAATTATGGCAACAGAACCTTTTTTAAGTGAAATAATGATTTGGGCACCCAATTTCGCCCCTAAAGGATGGGCTTTTTGTCAAGGACAGCTCTTGGCTATTAGCTCAAACTCCGCACTTTTTGCATTACTCGGAACGATTTATGGTGGAAACGGTACAACTAGCTTTGCCTTGCCGAATTTGCAGGGGCGTACGGTGGTTGGCCCGGGCCACAATCCGGGTGGGTCTAACTATATCCTCGGACAAGCGTCTGGAACAGAAACTGTCACGTTGACGCCTCCGCAAATGCCAACGCATACCCATCTGGCACAGTTCACTGCAACGCCCGGAAGCGTCTCTGTAGGTGTTTCTACTAACCAAGCGCAATCGCACACAGCCTCTGGTTCAAACAGTGTTTTAGCAGCTCCTTATGATCCCAATAATGCGGCCTCATTAAACGGTTTTATCGATCAGGCGAATGCTGGCACCTTGGTAAACTTGGCGGGTGTATCGGCTACGGGCGGAGGCAATGTAACGGTTGGGCCTGCAGGGGGTAATATACCTTTTAGTATTATGCAGCCCTATTTGGCAATCAACTTTGTAATTGCCTTAGACGGCGTATTCCCTTCAAGAGACTAGTATTCGTGAGTAGGGCCTATGAACTATTTATAGGCCTCTTTTACCTTTAATATGCAAAAGCTAAAAATTGGATTTTTAATTCCCTATTCAGGTATATTCAAAAATCTCCGCAGTGATTTCAAACAGGGTGTCTTGCTTGCAATGGAGCAAATGATACCAAACTGGGAGATCGAAATGGTTGACGAGTTTATCCAAACAGGTGGACAGTCATTTGTCGAAAATGCTTTACACAAACTTGCCCTTTTTGACCGTGTCGATGTTATCATTGGCATTGTGGGTACCAAAGTTACCCAAAATTGCTTAGACCTTATTAATAAGTATCGTGTACCGGTCGTTATAGCCAATTTAGGTGGTTTCGTTCCTACTTATCAGTTTCGATCAGATTATTTGTTTTATACGAGCCTGGATCTCTGGAAAAGCGAGTGGTCAATGGGCAAATGGGCACAGCAGCAATACGGAGCAGATCCCTGCGTAAGCCTGTCTTATTATGAGGCAGGGTACAATATGCATGAATGTTATCGCTATGGCTTACATGCAGCTGGAGCCACCTATGTTAAGCTTAATTTTATAAAGGGCCCAACTGCATCACCAGATACATTGCCACTCATCAATCAACTACAATTGCTAATGCCAAACCATACCCATGCTATGTTGTCGGGAAAAGAAGGACAACAATTTCTCTATCATTACCGGCAGAGTAAAATCGCCTCTCGCACGGCTCTGAGTGTTAATCCTTTTATGGTGGATGAATGTCTAGAAACAGCAGACCCATCTGTGGCAAATCTCACTAGTGCTATCACATGGACTTGCAAACTAGAAACTGATGCTAATCAGTATTTTATACAAACGTATGAGAGGAAATTTGATCAACAACCGATTGTTTATAGTATGCTTGGTTACGAAGCGGGGCTTTGTCTTTCCAAAGCAATCGATGGGCTTGAAGGCAGTAAAATCACACACGATTCACTGACCACTATGTTGGCGGCAACCACATGCTTCGGTCCGCGAGGGGAAATCAAGTTAAAAACAACATCTTATCATAGCAGTCACCCGGTATACATCCGCATATCACAAATCAGTCGTGAAACGGGCCTAATAGAAAATAAAATAATTGATCAAGATCCGGGCATTAGTTGGGAACATCCCGAAATGCTACAAGCGGCTTATGATAATAGCTCGGGATGGCAGAATCCCTACTTATGCGTCTAGTCAATATTTAACAAGTATATATGAAATACTTTTACCTTATAAAATTTTTTAACTACTTGATAGTCCTTTGCGGGCTTTTCTTTAGTAGCCCTATTGTTAATGCGCAAGTGCTCAATCCTGGTATTTACGACTGGGAGGGTTTTACAGCAGGAGAGGTTCATGCAATTAGTACAAATACGACGCCAGCAACCTGGGAAATTGGCAACGGTTTTACAGCCATTGCAACCGGAAATGGGAATGGCAGTCAGATGAGAGTTTTAATAGCAAACAGTTTAGCAACAAATGCATTACGTTATGATGGCTTGGCTGGCGCTACGCTTAATTCTGCTATTTTAAAAAGTACCTCCGGTGTCGATTTTGGTATAAAGCAATTTAATATATGGCCTACCCAAAACGAAACGCAAATGATCGAGGTCTATGTCAAAAGAGACGGTGTTACGATCGATACAATACGGGCTTACTATCAGCCTACTACACCCATCCATAAAATTACAATCAGTTCAAGCGACTATCCGTTTTTAGCAAGTATGGATGAGCTTGAAATATTTGATTTCAACGTGGGTGTTGTGTTGGATGATATAGAAGTTATGCTTAACCAAGCACCCATCGCTATTGATGATGAGGTAGCCGCAATGGAAGATACACCAACGACGGGAAACGTCTTAACAAACGACAGCGATCCTGAGGGTAATGCCCTTGCCGCATCTTTGGTTACTGCTCCTGTAAATGGTGCAGTGATGTTCAATGCTGATGGAAGTTTTACTTATACACCAAATTCAAATTACAATGGACCGGATAGCTTGATCTATCAAGTATGTGATAATGGTTCGCCTTCGCTATGCGACACGGCCTTGGTGCGTTTCTCCGTGGAGGCGATCAATGATGATCCTACATTCACTGGCCTACCGACATCCATTACCATCAATGAAGATGAATATTTTGCTCATTTGAGAAATGCACTTTCTGATGGAGTATTTGCCGATATCGATGCTGGAAGTAATGACGTCAGTTTAACATTGCACGTAGATAAGGGTGTTATAATGTTCGCAGCCAATGGCGGAATATCGGTTACCATTTCCGGAAACAGTTCCCCTACAGCGATCATCACAGGAACTGCTGCGGCTATTGAATCTTATCTAAATATTAGCACAAATATAGTTTACCAGCCACTAGAGAACGCAACAGATCCAGTGACATTTTCTTTATCAGCTAATGACAACGGACATACGGGCACCGGCGAGGGTACCGATGTAGCTTTGGGAAGTTTTATAATCAATATTAATGCTTTGAACGATGCGCCGGAGGCGGTTGATGATACCGTTACTACGACGGAGAATACACCTGTTAGTGGAAATGTACTGACGAACGATACAGATATCGAAGGAGATGCGCTGACGGCTTCTCTGGTAACGGCGCCGGTAAATGGAACCGTCGTGCTGAATGCTGATGGGAGTTTTACTTATACGCCAAATTCAAATTATAACGGACCTGATAGCTTGCTCTATCAAGTGTGCGATAATGGAGCACCATCACTATGCGATACGGCAACGGTAAGGTTTACCGTAAGCGCCGGCAATCCTTCAATAACAAATGTTAACGCAAGTACCGCAGACGGGCTCTATAAAATTGGTGATCAGATTAATGTAACTATTTCTTTTAATCAGGCTGTAACAGTCGATGTGACAGGAGGGATACCTACACTAAAACTGCAAACAGGTGCTGTAAGTCGAGAGGCAGCATACACATCCGGTTCTGGAAGCAACACGCTAACATTCGTCTATGTTGTGCAGGCGGGCGACAGTACTCCCGATTTGGAATATGTGTCTACAGCCGCACTCGTACTGAACGGCTCAATCATCCGCAATACCATAGGCCTTGATGTGGCCTTAACACTCCCGCAGCCAGGTGGTAGTAACTCTTTAGCCGGACAGCGGAATATTGCAGTAGACGGTGTTGCTCCTGTTTCTACTACCGTTATTTTACCGGCAAATGGCTATTACAGAGCCGGAGATGTGCTAAGATTTGGAGTGAAATTCGATGAAAATGTCACGGTGAACACATCTGCATTCACACCAAGTTTAACGGTGGTTATCGGTGATATAACGGTACACGCTTCATATGTAAGCGGATCTGGAACAGATGAGATTTTCTTTAGCTACACGGTCGCACCGGGTGAAAACGATTTGGACGGTATTGGATTGCAGGGTACCATAAGAAATAACGTAGCTATTACGGATGCCGCAGGTAATGAGGCATTGGCAACATTGAATAATATACCAAGCACGGTAGGAATCTTAGTTAATACAATGCAGCCAAGCGTAGCGCTGTCTACTGGGGCTATCTCACCTGTTTCAGCTCCGTTCACGGTTACAGCAATATTTAGTGAGGCGGTAACAGGATTCACACTTGGAGATATAATAGCAAGTAACGCAACGCTTAGCAGCTTACAGACTAGCGATAATATCTCTTATTCGTTCTTAGTCATGCCTACTGTTGGAGGAATGGTACAAGTCAGCATACCTGCTGACGTGGCCGCTAATATCGGTAACAACGGAAATAATGCTTCCAATACCTTGAGCCTTCAATATACTACCACTATCACTGGTGTTACCTTGGAAGATGGCTCTTTCGTCTACGATGGTACCGCAAAGTCCTTAGCAATAGCAGGCACTTTACCGACAGGTACAACAGTTAGCTATGAAAACAACAGCCGAACGGATGTAGGAACACAGGAAGTAACCGCTACTGTTAGTGGAGGTAATTATGAAACGTTGGTACTGAAGGCCAACTTAACGGTTACCAAAGCCGCCATTACTGGCGTTACCTTAGAAGATGGATCTTTTGTTTACGACGGTACGGCCAAGTCATTAACGATAGTAGGCACTTTACCGACAGGTACAACAGTTCGCTACGAAAATAACAGCCGTACAGAGGTAGGGACACAGGAAGTAACGGCCACCATTAGTGGAGGTAATTATGAAACGTTGGTACTGAAGGCCAACTTAACGGTTACCAAAGCCGCCATTACTGGCGTTACCTTGGAAGATGGATCTTTCGTCTACGACGGTACGGCCAAGTCATTAGCGATAACGGGCACTTTACCGGCAGGTACATCAGTTAACTATGAAAACAACAGCCGTACGGATGTGGGTACGCAGGAAGTAACCGCTACTGTTAGTGGAGGTAATTATGAAACCTTGGTACTGAAGGCTAACTTAACGATTACCAGGGCTGTTATCACGGGCGTTACCTTAGAAGATGGCTCTTTTGTCTACGATGGTAACGCGAAATCCTTAGCAATAGTAGGTACTTTACCTGCAGGTACAACAGTTCGCTACGAAAATAACAGCCGTACGGAGGTAGGTACACAGGAAGTAACCGCCACTGTTAGTGGAGGTAATTATGAAACGCTGGTACTGAAGGCCAACTTAACGGTTACCAAGGCTGTTATCACTGGCGTTACCTTGGAAGATGGATCTTTCGTCTACGACGGTACGGCCAAGTCATTAGCAATAACGGGCACTTTACCGACAGGTACAACAGTTAGCTACGAAAATAACAGCCGTACAGAGGTAGGGACACAGGAAGTAACGGCCACCATTAGTGGAGGTAATTATGAAACGCTGGTACTGAAGGCCAACTTAACGGTTACCAAGGCTGTTATCACGGGCGTTACCTTAGAAGATAAGAGCTTTGTCTACGACGGTACGGCCAAGTCATTAGCGATAACGGGCACTTTACCGACAGGTACAACAGTTCGCTACGAAAATAACAGCCGTACGGATGTGGGTACGCAGGAAGTAACCGCTACTGTTAGTGGAGGTAATTATGAAACGCTGGTACTGAAGGCCAACTTAACGGTTACCAAGGCTGTTATCACAGGCGTTACCTTAGAAGATGGATCTTTTGTTTACGATGGTAACGCGAAATCATTAGCAATAACGGGCGCTTTACCGGCAGGTACATCAGTTAACTATGAAAACAACAGCCGTACGGATGTGGGTACGCAGGAAGTAACCGCTACTGTTAGTGGAGGTAATTATGAAACGCTAGTACTGAAGGCCAACTTAACGGTTACCAAGGCTGTTATCACAGGCGTTACCTTAAAAGATAAGAGCTTTGTCTACGACGGTACGGCCAAGTCATTAGCAATAGTAGGTACTTTACCTGCAGGCACAACAGTTAGCTACGAAAACAACAGCCGTACAGAGGTAGGGACACAGGAAGTAACGGCCACCATTAGTGGAGGTAATTATGAAACCTTGGTACTGACGGCTAACTTAACGATTACCAGGGCTGTTATCACGGGCGTTACCTTAGAAGATAAGAGCTTTGTCTACGACGGTACGGCCAAGTCATTAGCAATAACGGGCACTTTACCGACAGGTACAACAGTTAGCTACGAAAATAACAGCCGTACGGATGTGGGTACGCAGGAAATAACCGCTACCATTAGTGGAGGTAATTATGAAACGTTGGTACTGAAGGCTAACTTAACGGTTACCAAAGCCGCCATTACTGGCGTTACCTTGGAAGATGGATCTTTCGTCTACGACGGTACGGCCAAGTCATTAGCGATAACGGGCACTTTACCGACAGGTACAACAGTTAGCTACGAAAATAACAGCCGTACGGATGTGGGTACGCAGGAAGTAACCGCTACCATTAGTGGAGGTAATTATGAAACGTTGGTACTGAAGGCTAACTTAACGGTTACCAAAGCTGTTTTCACGGGCGTTACCTTAAAAGATGGATCTTTCGTCTATGATGGTACCGCAAAGTCCTTAGCAATAGCAGGCACTTTACCGACAGGCACGACTGTTAGTTATGAAAACAATGGTCGCACAGATGTAGGTACACAAGAGGTAACAGCAACAATCAGCGGAGCGAATTATACCGACCTGGTGTTGACAGCCAACTTAACGGTTACCAAGGCTGTTATCACAGGCGTTACCTTTGTTGATGGATCTTTCGTCTATGATGGTACCGCAAAGTCCTTAGCAATAGCAGGCACTTTACCGACAGGCACAACAGTTAGCTACGAAAACAACAGTCGTAGAGATGTAGGAACACAGAAAGTAACAGCGACAATCAGTGGAGCGAACTATAATGATTTGGTGTTAACAGCCAATCTGACGATCACCAAGGCGTCTATAGACGATGTATCAGATATCACTTTTGTTGATGGATCTTTCGTCTATGACGGTACCGCGAAATCATTAGTGATTTCAGGCACTTTACCAGTAGGCACGACTGTTAGCTATGAAAACAACAGTCGCACAGATGTAGGTACACAAGAGGTAACAGCTACAATCAGCGGAGCGAATTATACCCAACTAATTCTAAAAGCAACTTTACATATAAGGCCAGTTGAACGCCGCATCGATTTCGAGGAATTGTCAGAGAAGACCTTTGGAGACAGCGATTTTGATTTACGAGCTACGGCAAATAGTGGGGAGGCGATCAGTTACAGCAGCAGTAACACGGCGGTGGCGACAGTTAGTGCTGATGGTCGCATTCATATCGCAGCGGCAGGTGAAACCATCATCACAGCGACCGTTCCTGAAAATACTAATTACAACAACAAACCCATCGTAAGCAGGAAACTGATTGTGAGGAAAGCTTCGCAACAAATTAGCTTCACTGAGCTAGGAGAGATAGCGCGCGATGTGGGAAGTATTCCATTGATCGTACGTGCTAGCAGCAGCCTGCCAGTTCGGTTGGAAGTGAGCGATCCGCAGGTGGCTACCATTTCAGGGACTATGCTGAATGTGTTGCGGTTAGGTACTGTGATGATAACAGCATATCAGGAAGGCGACAGCAATTATGAAGCAGCAAATCCGATAAGCATCACAGTGCGTGTGGCAGATCAAGCAGCCAACTTACCGATAAAAGTACACAAAGCACTTTCACCTAACGGAGATGGTATTAACGATTTTCTAATGATCGAGGGAGTCAAGGATTATCCGGATAACAGGCTCATTATTGCAGATCGCAATGGGATGGAAATTATAGAGATAAAAGGCTATAACAATGAAGACAAAGTGTTCCGTGGGCTGGGGCCCGGTAACAACCCGATTCCTCCAGGTACATATTTCTATTTATTGGAAGTCAAGGTTAATGAAAGTTGGAAATATGAAAAAGGTTATTTCATAGTCCGTTACTAAATAAATATCAGGAATTATACCCTTGCCCTTCTTCTTTTCCTAAAGAAGAAGGGGCTTGAAAAATATAATGTAAAATGAGCGATATAAAATTCATATCAGTTGTTACCATCCTCTTGTTGGGAATGATTGTTGCGAAAGCGCAACAGGCCCCAACCTATAATCAATATGCCAATCAACCAACGGCACTGAATCCCACAGCAAGTTTGCTAAGACCTGACGGGGAGGTTGCATTATTGGGACGTAAACAATGGGTAGGACTGGAAGGAGCACCAACATCGTACTGGATGACAGCTCATCTGCCTTGGCGACAATTTGGTGCTGCGGTGGGTATTAACGTGCGCCACGAAAGCTTGGCCATTGAAGATGCGACAGAATTAAGTGCTTTTTTGGCCAAATCGGTGCGTATATCAGAGAAAGAATACCTGGCGGTATCTATGAGTTTGGGTGTAAGTTTTTATAATGGTAGCTTTAGCCAGGTTGATCCGGGAGATCCAGCTTTCCGATCGGATATTCGCGAGCAGACAGCATTAATGGGATTTGGCGTGCTGCTTTACCGACCCGAGGGCTATTATATAGGAATTTCAATGCCGCGGTTGGCATTATCCGATCTGGGATCTGGAGGAGAAATAAACAGACAGTACAATTTCAGTAACCAATATCACGTTATGGGTGGTGCTTTATTTCCGCTCGATCAGAGTTTTGATATAAAACCTGCTTTTTTGGCTAGTTACATTCCGGGCGTTCCATTACAGGCTGATCTTTCTGCTACGCTGTACGTGCAGAAAATAGCAGGCTTGGGGCTAAATGCACGTACCAACCGTGATCTGTCGGCCTTATTAGAAATCATGATAGGCCCTTTGAAAGTCGGTTATAGTTATCAATTTAACTCAAATGACAATCCGCTCAAACGGAGAATCGACAATGCAACTCACGAAGTAGGTATAAGCTACCGATTTGGAAATACAAAAGCAGGTCTTTTATAAATGTTTAGAAGAAACTCCTAGAGCTCGTAGGAACAAAAAAAGCGGATTAACGTCCAAAAAAACCGTGCAGGCTTAAAAGGAAGTGCACGGTTTTTTTCAGTTCCCCTCGATGATTATTTTGTTGACTTCTTTTAGAAGCATCATTTTTACCGGAAAATAGCTTAGCGCAACCTCCTCAAATAGCCCTTCATCGATTTAAGGCGTTCATGAACATTTCCGGATAGCGAGCGCCCGAGACGGATCCGGCCGGCATAATAGCCTCGATTCCCTGCAAGTCTTCACGGGTGAGTTTTACCTTTTCGGATGCAATATTTTCTTCTAGATATTTTATACGTTTGGTGCCAGGAATGGTAATAATATCTTCACCTTGAGCGAGCACCCATGCGATCGCTAACTGGGATGGGGTGCAACCTTTTTCTGCAGCCAATGCTTTGATCTTTTCTACTAGCTCAACATTCTTGTAAAAGTTCTCGCCCTGAAAACGTGGCATGTGGACGCGGTGATCTTTGAGATCTTCAGGAGTTTTAAATTCACCGGTCAGAAAGCCTCGACTTAAAGGCGAATAGGCAACAAGTCCGATTCCGAGTTCCCGAATGGTGGGGAGAACTTCGGCTTCGATATCGCGGCTCCAAAGAGAGTATTCTATCTGTAAAGCCGAGATGGGATGAACGGTAGCAGCCTTTCGAATGGTTCCTGCAGCCGCTTCAGAGAGACCGATGTAACGGACGATACCCTGTTTGATCAGGTCGGCTAATGCGCCTACCGTTTCTTCGATTGGAACATTCGGATCTACCCTTGCTGGCGTGTACAGATCGATGTAATCCGTTTTAAGGCGCTGAAGACTGTAAAGAACGGCATTCCGGAGGTAATCAGGATGGGTATTCACAGGACCGGGACGCATGGATTTGTTAGATCCGGGAGCAACTAATTGACCACTTTTTACAGAGATAAAGGCTTTCTCGCGTTTGTTTTTGATGGCTTCAGATATAAGCTCTTCATTGTGGCCCGCGCGGTAGTAATCGGCAGTATCTAAAAAGTTGTGCCCAAGCTCGAGCGCTCTTTCAATCGTGGCAATAGATGCTCTATCATCGCTTTCTCCGTAAGCGCCCGACATTCCCATACATCCTAAACCTATTGCTGATACAATAGGACCATTTATTCCTAGTTTTCTATTCATCATTCAAATTTTTATTACTAAAGACAAATATCCAGAGAACAACAGAGAAGAAACCGGACAAAACGTATTAGTTTCCTGACAAATCTTGAACGAACACGGTGATCGTTTTGCCTGTTGCTTTTTTAAATAAGCGCGAGAAATACTCGGGGTCATTAAAACCGAGCTCGTAAGCAAGTTCCTTAATGGAAGAGCTTTCAGCATAATAAAGACGACGTTTTGCTTCCAGTATAAGGCGGTTGGTAATAAATTCTTTTGGGGAAAGCCCAGCGTAATGTTTAACGATATTATATAGGCCGTTGGGGTTGAGGGCAAGTCTTTCAGCGATATCTACGATGGTTAGATGGTCAGTAAGATGGTCTTCTACCAGAAGTTTGAAGCGGATATATTTGGAGAGCTTATCATCTGTGGGATTTCTGTCAGAGAAAAAATAAGCCGTATTAATTTCCGTCAACAGGCTATTAAGGTGTGCCAGAATGAGCTCGGGATCGGTGTCCATTTCACTTAATAATTCAACTAATAGTTCGAAAACGGATTTTAATCTCCCAGCAGCAGAGGGTGTGAATTGAATTTTTTGTTTATTGAAAGGGTTAATGAGAAACGTATATTGTTTTGGTAAAAGCGAAAGACAGTGTTCATCAAAGCCTAGCTTGAAATAATTAGTGCCTTGTCTTTCCGATGGCAGTTGGTGAATCTGATGTGGAAGAATAAAGAGCAATTCATTGTTTTTTATGTCGAATTGCTGAAGGTCGACGCCGTGAAAAGCGTGCCCTTCTAGCATAAAGAAAAGAAAGTAATGTGGTTTGCGATGGGTAAGTCCATATCTACTGGTGATTTCGGCCGAAAGATGACCGAAGGAAGGGGAGACCAAGCGAATGGGCAGCACCCTGTTTTGTTTAAAGAGATGGAGGAATGATCCAATATTTTGCATAGGCTAAAAATAATGAAAAATTAAACCATCATTCGTCAGCCATATAATATTTGCATAAACAATACTAAAATATTAGTGTGTATTTGTGTTTATGTCAGGGTCCTATCGTACCGTTCTCTTGCCTTAAATTTTTAATTGGCTGAAGAGAATAACTAAGTCCCTATATAAACTGCAATGAATTTCCTGTAGGAATATGCGTTGCCTTGATGCCGGGAAAATTCGCTGTTAACCAATCGACCATAAATGCTGATCCAGGTTCTTCACTGGCAATATGTCCGAGTACCACGAGTGCACATTGTTCTCCTTTTGCCCTGGCATCCCTCACATATTCAGCTGTCTCCCATTCTTGAATCTCTCCACACACCAATACGTCAGGCCTGGTAGCTATTAATTGAGTAATCTGAGGTTTCCCTCCTGCAGAACCCGGCAGAAACAATATCTTCTCACATGATTGATTGATATCCCCGATATACCTTACTTTATCAATCGTCAGTTTTGTTTTTAGGTAGCTAATCAGTGCTCCTAAGGAGGTTGAAGGTAATTGCAATATATTGCCCAGATCCGGTCGATAATATTTTTCCCATTCGAGCTGCTTTAGCAAACCTTGTCCCACGCCATCTAATTTAAGACTATGAATATAATCATGATTTCTCCATACCGCTATGTTGTGTTGATCGAGCAACTGGCGTTTGTACTGATATACATCACTTTTTTCCAACCAATCAGTTTCATCAGCATGATTATAAAAAGTAGGTTCATGGGCAATAATAAAGTTTGCTCGAAGGGCTATCGCCTGTTTAATGATTGGTATGGTGGCGAACATGGTAGTAACCACACCGCTAACCTTAGTTTCTGTTTTACCACTCTTTAAGGTGTCTACCGTCTTCGGAAATGGTGCTCCTGGGATTTCGCTAATAAATTTATCAATAATGTCGCCAACGGTTACCTCATCCTGTATCATGAATGATTTAGCCATAGCCGAGGCAAAAGGCATACTCAATAAGGTAGAAATAGCTGTCATTTTTCCTGTCTGAAGAATAAACCGACGCCTATTAATGTGAATCGGAGAATGGTTGTCCCTACTTGTCATATGGCTTATGTTACGGATTAAATTTAAAGAAACTGACGCATAAATGCAAGCCTATTTGCCAGATAAGCTTGCGTTTCAATGTCGGGTTTTCTTACAATAAGTAAATGGGCCATATTACTTTAGGTTTTCCGCGGCAAGGATTATATATCTTCTGTTCTTTTGT
>DATMSZ010000329.1:0-11258 GCA_035565175.1 Pseudosphingobacterium sp. | reverse complement strand
GCTTTTATGGAATTAACTTATAAGGTTAACACTTATGCTTTTGCAGGCTTTAGTTTACTTGTATTAGCATCGAGCTCTTTTGCTTTTTCAGGCTCGTCACCTTGTAAATCTGAAACAATTGGAGCCGCTAAGAAAATAGACGAATAAGTACCAAGTATAACCCCTATTAAGATGGCAAAGGAAAAACCTCGTATAACTTCACCACCGAAAATAAATAGTACGGCAAGCACAAATATTACAGTTAGTGATGTAATGATTGTTCGACTTAACGTTTTATTAATTGCGGTGTTCACCACTGCAGAAAGAGGTTCGCTTTTCGTTCTAATATGGGTTAGGTATTCTCTTAGACGATCAAAAACAACTACCGTATCATTGATTGAGTAGGCCACAACAGTTAACATTGCTGCGATAAAATGCTGATCGATGTCTAAAGAGAATGGTAAAACACCATCAAAAATTGAGAATATTCCCAGCAAAACAATTGCATCATGCACGATAGATATCGCTGCAGCAACACTATATTGCCATTTGCGGAAACGAATTAGTATATATAGAGAGATTACTACAATTGAAAATAATACCGAATAAATAGCTGACACCTTTATATCATTGGCTATTGTAGGGCCAACTTTTTGAGAACTCACAATTTCACTTTGGTTATTAGGGATTTTAGCGAGTGCTTCATTAAGCTTATCTAATACCTGTTTGTCCGCAGCATCATCTGTTTGATCTATCAAGTAAGGGGTAGTGACGCGGATTTGATTATCTGTTCCGAAGGTCTTTACTTCATTCGTAACGCCAAAAGTTTCGTTGATATTATCTCTTACTTCTTCGAGGTTTACCGTATTTTCATACTTGACAGTATATGTACGGCCACCTGAAAAGTCAACACCTAAGCTAAATCCTTTGGTGAAAATAAAGATAATACTTACCACCATTAAAGCTACCGAGAAACCATAAAACTTTTTACGGTTTTTAACAAAACCAAAATTGGCATTTTTAAGGGTATGGTCACTCCAAGAATAAGATACGCTAATCTTCATATCTTTCTTTATCATCCATTCAAAAATAATGCGTGTGATAAATATGGCAGTAAACAAAGAAGTAATGATACCTAACATCAATGTGGTTGCAAAACCTAAAATCGGTCCGCTACCAAATAAATAAAGAATTACACCTACTAGGAACGTTGTAATCTGCGAATCCAAAATGGAAGGTAAGGCGTGTTTATAGCCATCAGAAATAGCCTGTCTAATTCCTTTGCCCATTGCAAACTCTTCACGGATACGTTCGTAAATAAGAACATTGGCATCTACCGCAGTACCCATCGTTAATACGATACCTGCTATTCCCGGAAGCGTCAATACAGCTCCCAGTGAGGCAAGTATGCCCATAATGAAAAACACGTTAAATATCACGGCGATATTGGCTACTAAACCCGCACGGTTATAATAGAATATCATGAATATAAGCACGACTACCAAGCCGATAACGGATGAATTGATACCAGCGTCTATCGCGGCTTGACCGAGAGTAGGACCAACAATGGCTTCTTCCACAATCTTCGCAGGTGCTGGCAAACGTCCGGCTTTTAGAACATTTGCTAAATCCTGTGTGTCTTCAAATGTAAAATTACCTGTTATAGAAGAGATACCATTGGCAATTTCGTCTTGTACAGTCGGAGCTGAATAAACTGTATTATCCAACACAATGGCAATAGCCTTTTTTGGATTGGCAGCGGCAGCGGCAGCACTTATTTTTCTCCATTCTCTTGCCCCTTCACTATTCATTACCATTTCCACCTGAGGGTTATTGGTACGTTGATCAACATCAGCCCGGGCATCTGAAACAACATTACCTGCTAAGACGGGTCCTGCATCTAAGCCAGTTGGTTTTACGGCAAATAGCTGGAACATTTTTGTTTCTTTTGAAACAGGTTTTACACTCCAAAGAAGTTTTACATTACCAGGGATGATAGATTTGATTTCAGCACTGTTAAAGTAGGAATTAACTAAAGCAGTATCTTTTTGAAGAACATATCCTACAACTGGACCTTGGCCCAACACTTGCTGACCTTGAGCTCCTTGTCCAACGTTAGGGCTTAATACGGCAAATAATGGATTTTGACTTTTAGCTTGTTGAAGGGCTAATGAGCTACTGTCTCCTTTTAATGAATCAGTTTTAGCTTTATTGGCAGTGCCGCCAAGAGAAGCTAAACGACCTGCTTGAGTAGAGTCTTTAGCGGTGCTATCACTGGTTGCAGTGTCAGATTTGGCTTCATTCTTCTTCAAGGTAGAAGCCAGTGTGCGGTTGATGTTTTCCAATAATGGGAAAATTTCCGTGTTGTCATACGTCTCCCAAAATTCCAATTTTGCAGATCCTTGCAACAGTTTTCTTACGCGCTGCTCATCACTTACGCCAGGAAGCTCTATTAAGATACGGTTGGTTCCTTGCTGTCTTTGAATGTTTGGAGAAGTTACACCAAACTTATCAATACGCGTACGTAGAATGTTAAATGAACGATCAATGGCGCTTCCAGATTCTTTTTGCAAAAAATTTAGAATATCTGCGTCGCTGGAATTGGAAGTAATATTGTTTACGGCATTATCTTTACTAGCAAAAAAGGTTGCAAGTTTTTTATTGGGATTAAGTTTTTTAAATTCTTCTCCAAATAGGCTAACAAAATCTTTCTGACTATCTTTGCCACGTGCTTCAGCATTATCCAATGCTTTGTTGAAATTTTCGTCTTTTGTGTTATCTGCTAAGTTGCTGATTAATTCTTTTAACGAAATTTCCATCGTTACATTCATTCCGCCCTTCAAATCCAGACCCAACGCTAATTCGCGCTCTTTGCAGTATTGATAGGAAAATTTGGCAAATCCTAGATTATATACATCCACAGTGGCCATAGAATCTAGATAAGCCCGTTCTTTAGCGGGGTCACCTTTTGCATAAGCAACTGCGTCGCCTTCTACCTTATGGGTTACAAAAGTAAATGAAAGTGAATACAGGCACGCAATCGATATCAGTATTACGAAAAAGTTAATTAGGCCTTTACCTTGCATCTTTGTTTAGTGTTGTTATTGATAGTAATAATTGTTATCTTCATTTTTATTAAGAACGGCAAAGCTATGAAAATTTTAAATAAACAAGAGCTTTATTGTAAGAAAATTGTTTATGAGAATGCATCTCAGATGTAATGAATAAATAGCACGACTCGAATAGCAGTATGTAATATCGAACGCTCATCGGCAATAGCCATTTCTTGAAGTGAACCGAGCACTAAGATTATTCACTATTGTATATCGGTCCTTATAGGTTTTATAGCTTAATGTTTTAACTTTATTTAACTAGTTTCGAATATATATAGAAACTATAGTCGTAAGGATTATCTTCGTCACTCTCATGATGTTCGACATTCTCCAGTTGCCATTCTTCATCCTTAATCTCTGGAAAGTAGGTGTCGGCCCCATCAAATTCCTGATGAATCCTTGTAAGGTATATTTTGTCTGTTTTTGTAATTGATTGTTCGTAAATCTGTGCTCCCCCCACTATAAATACCTCGCCTTCATCCTTTTTACACAAAGCTAGCGCTTCAGCTAATGAAGAAACTACTTCGACACCTTCTGCCTCATAATTTTTCTGACGGGTTATCACAATATTCCTACGTTTTGGAAGCGCTTTACCCACCGACTCAAACGTTTTTCTTCCCATGATAATGGTATGCCCAGAGGTAGTTTTCCTAAAGTATTTAAGATCTGCAGGCATATGCCATAGGAGTTGATTATCTTTCCCTATCGCATTGTCTTTAGCTGCCGCCACAATAATGGATATTGTCATGGTTTATGATGGTTAAACCGCCACTTCCGCCTTAATATGGGGATGTGGGTCGTAATTTTGCAATGTAAAATCTTCAAATTTAAAATCGAAGATATTCGTTACCTCTGGATTGATCTTTAATGTTGGCAATGCTTTCGGCTGTCTAGTTAATTGGAGAGCTGTTTGTTCTAAGTGATTGTTATATAAATGTGCATCGCCAAGTGTATGAATAAAATCTGCCGCTTGCATGTCGCAAACTTGCGCCACCATCATGGTCAACAATGCATAGGACGCTATATTAAACGGTACACCCAAAAATATATCTGCACTCCGTTGATATAATTGACAAGATAGCTGAGGCTTTGTTTGACCTTTTTTTACATCAGGAGGAGCAACATAAAACTGAAAAAAAGCATGGCAAGGCGGTAAGGCCATGTTATTGATTTCCGCGACATTCCAGGCAGATACGATAATTCTTCGAGAATCAGGGTTGTTTTTTAGTTGATGAATTACTTGTGTAATCTGATCAATATATCCGCCATCAGGAGTTGGCCATGATCTCCATTGTGAACCATAAACAGGGCCTAAGTTGCCATTTTCGTCTGCCCACTCATCCCAGATGCTCACTTTATTTTCTTTAAGGTATGCGATATTGGTTTCGCCTTTTAAGAACCAAATAAGTTCATGAATAATAGAGCGTAGATGCAGTTTTTTTGTTGTGACTAATGGGAACCCATCTTGTAAATTAAAACGCATCTGATAGCCAAACACACTTTTTGTTCCAGTTCCGGTACGGTCATGTTTCTCCACACCGTTTTCATATACATGACGCATCAAATCAAGGTATTGCTGCATATTATCTATTCTTGAATATTTTTAGACTGTAAAGATAGGTATTTTTTGGTTATGGTATCAAGAGGTGCACGCTTAGTTATTCGCTCGTCGATGCCTATTTTCTTGTAATCCATTAAATCCTTATACGCTATAGCAAAAAGGCGAAATACATAAGGATAGGTAGATGGAAATAGAAGGGTACGTGGGCCTGATGTGGATTAAAGGTGGGGTTGAAGTCGGAAATCTATTTTGCTGTTCGATAAATTCTGCACAAACTGAACAGGGTCAATCATAAGTCTTTTTCCGTCATTTGTTACATGTCATTTGCCAGATATTAAAGGCAAAAATCTATATTCCGTTACCTAATCTTATTTGATCTCGTTTTTTTTATTGGATTTTAAACCTAACCGCCTATAGCAAACATGTACTTAACCGTTCGTATTTTATCTATATTCAGAGCACTTGCTTTGTGTTTGCTTCTTTTGGCAGCAGCAAATTTGGACGGTTATGGACAGAAAATCTATGCGGATGTGCAGCGTAGTGGTACCACTGGAACTGGGGGGACGATAACTGATCCAAATTTTTCTGTAGACGTAAGTAATCTTACAAATTATACCAGGTTATCTGCCAGTTCTACAGTGCTGGTATCTGGCGGCGCATGGCAGCAATTAACTTTTTCCTCTAGAACGTTTTTAGCAAATTCTACGGTCTTTATAAAGGTAAATGTAGCAAGTTCTTTATTAGGCGGCGGGATAACAGCACAAACTTACGTTGGAAGCAATGCCAGTTCTGTCGGGTCAATCGTAACATCCCAATCAACGTATTTTACATCAATAGATGGTGCAACTTATTTGGCGGTTACCGGTAATAGTAACTTTAACGCGATAAGAATTACTTTAGCGCCTCCTGCTCTACTAGGAGTGAGTACGGCCGATATTTACTATGCCTTTTACGAGCCAACAAACAAAGCTTGCGCGGAAGTATTAGGAACATCGGTTGGGGGAACAGGTATTTCATTGGGAGGGGGAGTTGCGAATCCATTAAATGCTGTCGATAATAATTTAAATACGTATTCCTCCCTAAATGGCGGCATATTAGGCTTGGGGTATACTATCAGCCAGACTGCTTATTTCTCAAATCTTTCTAATATTGGAGATGCCGCAACCATCACCTTTTCGTTACCTCCGTCATTATTACAATTAAGCTTGTTCAATAATATTAATATAAACTTATATAATGGCAGCGCGCTAGTGAATTCAGGAACCATCGGCGGACTGCTGTCATTAGATTTGCTTGGACTTTTACGCTCTGGCCAGCGTTATACAGTGTCCTATACTCCCGAAAATGTTGTCTTTGATCGGATAGAAGTGAGCATAGCTACCGGCGTGGCTTTATTAACCGATTTGAGGATTCATGAAATTCAACGGACACCAGCCAAGCCTATTGTTCCGATAGCACATCCTTCAGTTGAAACCGTATGTTATGGCAGTATTGCCACATTAAGAGCTACCACCGCGAGCGAAGGAAGCGTGTTGCGCTGGTATAATCAGCTTAATGATGGCACTATTCTTTTAGAAGGGAACGAGTATACAACGCCACCGGTTACTATTGCTGTGGGAGATACTGCCTTTTATTATGTTGCTACGGCATGGGCGAGCGGGTGTCCTGCCGAATCACAACGTGTTAAAATAACGGTAGTAGCAAACCCTTTACCCACCATTACATTATCTAGTTCTTTAGATATGTGCCAGGGAGACGTAAACTCTTTATTATCTTATACAAATATTGCTAACGATCCAACGCGCTATAGTATTGCGTGGAGTGGTTCACCTGTTGGTTTCGTTGACGTAAATGACGCTCCGTTACCCTTAAATAATATCACCTTAACGATTCCAGCAAGTGCGTCTGCCGGAACCTACACTGGAATTTTAAGAGTCAAAAACATAACGACAAGTTGTGAAAGCGAAGGGATCGCTTTTTCCATAATTGTTCACCCTAAACCTAATGTGCCGAATTTAGAGATAATAACCAACTCTCAATATTAAATCAAATATTATTTACACTAAAAACAATATGTTATGAAAACTACAATGAAACGTCTCTATGTGAGTTTAATGCTAATGACCATGTATAGCCTACCTGTTCTTGCTCAGGTAACGCCGACAACTCCCGATGTGAAGCTGTTTTGCGATGGCTCAACGCTAGATTTGGGGACACCACCTGTTGGTAGCGACTGGATAGTACGTTACAGCACAACACCAACCGATACCCCAACAGAGGGTATTGTTCTAAGTGGCAATATTATTTCGGCAGCAGACCTTAACTCGGGATATTATTACATTATAAGTAAAGGAACAGGTGCTGGTGCCTGTGAGTCTGAAATGCAAGAGGTGCCTGTCTATAAATTTGCTGCCTTAGCGGTGGATTTTACAGCCCCAACAAGTTATTGTATTGAAGATGTAGCAAGTCAGGAATTTACTGGTAGTGCTACTTCAACAGATTCTTATACTTCTCTTGCTTATCAGTGGTATACTGTGAATGCTGGAGTGGAAACGGCTATTAGCGGAGCAACCTCTATAACTTATAAACCATCAGAAACCGTGACTCCAGGAACTGAAACCACCTATCGCCTTAAAGCAGGTTATTTGGTAGACGGTTTAAGATACTGTTCCGCTATTGTTGATAAAGCTATTTCCGTTACTGTTAAACCAGCTAAACCAACTATTACTATCTCTGGCGTGACAGGAGAAGCCTTGTAAATGTTCTAATGAAAAAGGCACTTCTCACACTATGTTTTCTAATTGGCCTTGCCTTTAACAGCTCGGGGCAACATCGACCTACCAAGCACATTGTGCAAGGTGGGTCGGTAACGCTCCATGCGCATGCGGAAGGTGCACTAAGCTTTCTTTGGTTTAAAAATGGAGAACCAATTAACGGAAGTCATAATGAGAAAATTGTTGCTGGAGAAGCTGGTATTTATACTGTTATGGCTTTAAATGGTGGTTGTGAATCAGAGATTTCGGATCCGGTGGAAATTGTCATTGTTCCAAACGAGACAGACAAAAAGGTGGATATGAAAATTACAAAGTCAGCCTCTAGATCAATGGCTTTTTTGGGTTCTTCTATTGATTATCAATTAGTTATTGTAAATAATAGTGAGAATGTTGCTACAGGAATAACTGTACGTGATATTTTACCTGCGTCGCTTGAGTTTAAAGAAATTTTAGGACCATATATAGGAACAGCGTCTTATCTGCCTTCAAGTCATACAGTGATGTGGTTGCCGGGCGATCTACCGGCCGGGAAAAGTGAAGAACTAAGTATACGAGCGAACGCCATTGAACGAGGTAAAATAGAGAACTATGCAGAGGTTGAGACTGCACTTATTGATCCAAACTTAAGTAATAATGCGGCAACTGCCGTCACAGATGTCGTAGCTTTGCGCATTCCCAATATTTTTACACCTAATGGTGATGGTATGAATGATTTTTTTGAAATTGTTGGACTAGAACTTTTTCCGGAGAACGAACTTTATATTTTCAATAGGTGGGGTGCCGAATTATACCGTCAGAAAAACTATCGTAACGACTGGAACGGACAAAGTCTTAATGAGGCAACCTATTATTATGTATTGCGAATAAAAATGGAAAATGGTGACTGGCGTAGTTTTAAGGGATATATAACGCTTAAAAGAAGTGATAGGGTGAATTAGTTATCAAACAGATTTGCATAACATTAAATTTATTGTTAATTCTGTGGCATGATTAGTTTTGCCAATGCCAAAATCAATATCGGACTACAAGTATTAAATAGGAGACCCGACGGTTATCATAATATAGAAACCGTTTTTTACCCAGTTAAAATTTATGATATATTGGAGGTTATCGCGTCGGATAGTTTAAAGTTAGAGGTATCTGGTATCGGTATACCTAACGACAATCAGGATAATCTTTGCATTCGAGCTTATAAAGCATTGGCTAAAGATTATGATTTATCGCCAGTTCATATTTATCTTCATAAGCAGATTCCAATAGGAGCCGGTTTAGGCGGAGGATCTGCAGACGCAGCTTTTCTTATTAATCTTTTGTCGCAGTTTTTTCAATTAGAATTGGATGATGAAACGAAAGAAAATTATGCTCGTGCTTTGGGAGCAGATTGTAGTTTTTTTATTAAGAATAAACCTGTTTTTGCTTCAGGCATAGGCGATGTGTTCTCGCCGGTTAAAGTTGATTTGACAACTTACCATTTAGTACTGGTAAAACCTCCCATTCATGTGTCAACTGGAGAAGCTTATGGTAGTATCCAATCATCACGCGATACCAAAAATCTTCTAGAAAAAATTAACTTACCAGTCGAAATCTGGAAAGACCATATCTTTAATGATTTTGAAGTAGGTATTTTTAAGCGTTATCCTGAAATTCGAGGTATTAAATCAGCTTTGTATGATAGTGGGGCCATTTATGCTTCGATGAGCGGATCTGGATCTACCGTTTATGGTATTTTTAAAGAAAAGGCAGACTTAGTAGATCTAGGCAAAAAAAATGATATCTATTGGATGAAGGATAATGCCTAAAAGAAAACTGAATAAATTGGTCGTTTCTAATGGATAAATAGAGAGCATGTACTTAATCCGTTAATCTAAAAAAGATAAGAATGAATAACTTGAATAATCCTATTTGGATGATGAGCTCGGCTTTTGATAAGCTCACGCTACCGGAATTGATAGAAAAAGCGAAAACGGTTGGTGCACAAGGGATTGACCTTTGTGTCTTTCGGAGAGATGGAACGAGGCAAGACCACACGGCAACACATTTAGAATATGATAATTTTTCCCTTGACGATGCGAAAAAATTGATTGAACAGTTCAATGAGGCAGATCTTCAACTCTCATTGGGTGCGTTTGAAAATATGATAGGCGGTGATCCTGAACAACGAATTAAAAACCAAAATCATTTGTTAAAATTGATACGCATCGCTCATCTACTAGGCGGAGATGCAAATAACGTGAAAGTGGGAACATTCGTTGGCTATAACCATGAACTTGGGTCAACCGAATACGGTTTTCAAAAGAATTTGGATGAATATAAAAAAGTGTTTGAGCCTATTATTCGTTATGCAGAGAGTTTAGGCGTGACTATTCTTTATGAAAACTGTCCTATGGAAGGTTGGCGACCGGCTTCCTATACCTCTACTTTTAATAATTTACCTGCCGTTTTGGCAGCTAGAAAGCTCATGTATACGTTAATACCTAGTAATGCGCATGGGGAAATCTATGACCCCTCTCATGACATCTGGCAAAATACTGATCCTGTAGAGGTAATAGCGGCCAGTGACATTAAACGTATTCATAGAATTCATGTAAAGACTACGAGGAATTTGAAAACAAAAGGGCGAATAGAGTGGGGAGGAATGTATCCTATGCAAAAGGTGGAAGAATCGTTAGCCCAAAAAGCAGTTGTTAGTCAGCCAGTAAATGATTGGGACAGGCACCATTATGAGGCTATGCTGCCGGGTTTTGGCGGAACAGATCATATGGATTGGCGCGCTTTTGTTGATAAATTAAGAGAGAAAGGGTTTAAGGGGCCTTTCGAAATAGAAAACGAGGCAAAAAATTCAAAGGATACAGGCAATTTAGGAGCAACTTTACAAGGATACGAAGCGGCTATTTTATTTTTAAGCCCGATGTTGTGGGATTTGGGAGAAGATGGGTATAGGTACAAAAAAGAACGGGCACTTTCTCAACCCGAGCTAAAACAAGATATCCCAATTAAAACAATAGACTCCCTTTAGTCAAAACAAACTTTTTTTTTGTCTAGTTGTTATCGAAATATGAACACAAAAGAAGAAAAGAACGTAAACAACACAGACAGCAAAACAACAAAGTTTGTTGCTTTTGCTCTAGCAGGTTTAGCGATAGGCGCCGCTGCATATTATTTGCTTGGCACGAAAGAAGGTCGCAAAACACTTAACAAGGCAGTAGATGGCGTTAATGGCCTCAGTAAAACGCTGAAAGCACAGGCGGAAGATGGATTACAGAGAGCTTCGCATCTTGCAAACCGTGCGAAAGAAGAGTATCACAGAGTGATAAATTTAGCAGATGATGCTAGTCATGATGCTATGGATAAAGCTAAGCAGTATAAAGAAGAGGCAAAAAAACTTACTAAAAAGGGATTAAAGTACGCGGAAGATGTTGCCAAGGGATCAAAAAACAAGATCGACGAAGTATAGTTTCCTATCTAATATAATTTGGATTAAACATTAATTCCATTTGGATGTATTGACCTGCTTTTAGAAGGGAATAAGAGATAAGTTTGTACCTTTGTCGAAAATGAACTTATTAAGGCAGGTATCTATATTAATACGAAAGGAAATTACGTTAGAATGGCGTTCTAAATATGCGTTGAATGGCATCCTGCTTTACGTAGTTTCCACCGTATTTGTATGTTACCAAGCTTTTAAGTCTGTTCATCCGGTAATATGGAATGCACTCTTTTGGATTATAATGCTTTTTGCAGCGATTAATGCTATTTCAAAAAGCTTTGTTCAAGAAAATAAGGGCCGTCAGCTGTATTATTATTCCTTAGTAAGCGCTAAGGCAGTTATAC
>DATMSZ010000328.1:0-6267 GCA_035565175.1 Pseudosphingobacterium sp. | reverse complement strand
CCAAGGAGCTTTTTGCTTTATTTGCTTAATTGGCTAATTAGCTAATTATCCCATTAGCTAATTAAAAATTATTCCCAACCACCACCTAACGATCTGTAAAGATTAATAACAGATTGTAAGTACTCAAGATAGGTACTATTGAGTGAGATCTCTGCATCCAATACATTACGTTGAGAAGTAATAACATCTAGGTAATTTGCTCGTCCCGCTTTAAATAATTCGGTAGACGCATCTACTGCCAAACGTAACGCTTCAACCTCTTCATTATTTAGTTGCCTCCTCCGCATGATATGCTTTTGAGCATTCAAGCCAGTTTCAACTTCCTGCCATGCCTTTAAAACAGTCTTTTCATATTCCTGATATTCAATCCCTTTATTTGCAAGTTCCTGCTCATAAGTCGAACGGATCAACCGTTGGTTAAATAAGGGCGCAGTAAGTCCGCCAATCAATCCATACGCAACAGAACTTGGTGTCACGAATAATTTAGACATGTCAAATGCCTGGAACCCTACGTAAGGAGAAAACTGCAGCGATGGCATAAAGGCAGCCCTAGCCGCCTTAACATCTCCTTTCGCAGCTAACAGATTAAGTTCTGCAGCCCTAATATCGGGCCTTAAACTAAGCATTCTGATGGGGAGCCCAACTTTTGCTGCACTGGCAAGCGGGTAATTCTCCAGTGTATTTTCTCCACGTTCAATTTTATTAGAAAATCCTCCACAAAGAAAATTTAGATAGTTCTCCTTAGCGTTAATTTGCTGCAATACAACTTCTTTACGGCTTTTAGAATTTGCTAAGATGGCACGCATTTGCTGGACGCCGAGTTCAGTGGCTCTACCGCCAGCTTTTTGCACTTGAACCAATTCGTATGACTCTTGCTGCAATACAATATTCTTTTCGAGAATGTCTAATTCATTATCAAGCGCCAATAGGTCGAAATAAGCTGTGGCAACTTCCGCTACCAGTTGCGTTTGGACGAGTTTCCTACCTTCATAAGAAGATAAAAAACGGGCGAACGCCGCTTTTTTTCTATTCTTTAACTTTCCCCAAACATCTATCTCCCAAGAAGCTCTTAACCCTAAGAAATAATCAGGTACAGGATCGGGTAGCTTTTCATCATCTTTTAGATTTCCTGAAAAATTAGTATCATAATTACCTATACCATCGATAGTGTAAAAGCCATACTTTCTTAGCCCAGCTTCAGCTACCGCATCAACAGAAGGGAATAATGCATTTTTTCGAAGCCGCATATTAGCGCGCGCCATTTCGACACGATATAGTGCCTGTTGCATATCTGGATTATTTTTTAATGCTGTGTCTATTAGACGCACTAAATATTCATCTTGAAAAAACTCCCGCCACGAGATATTAGCAATAGAGGTCGTATCTTTTGTAAGGGTATCCGCTTTATCGCTACCTACAAAGTGTTCAGGCAAAGGGCGATGAGTCAAATCAACATCCTTTTGAACAGCACAAGATGACAATAACGAAATAGCCAAAATAATAGCACTAACCGTCCCTACTTTGATTTTTTTTGCTTTCTTGGCTTTTTTTATCGACGCGAATAACACAAAGAGTCCCGGTATCACCACAACACCAACGATGGTTCCTACAATCATCCCGCCAATGGCTGTAGTACCTATTGATTTATTTCCTAAAGCACCCGCGCCAGAAGCCATAGCCAATGGTATCAACCCAGCAATGAAGGCAAATGAAGTCATTAAAATTGGCCGCAAACGGGCAACCGACCCTTCGATAGCTGCATTCAAAACAGAAGCGCCCTGTTTATGTTTCAAAATAGCGTATTCAATAATAAGAATCGCATTTTTACCTAATAATCCTATCAGCATAATTAATGCCACCTGGGCGTATATATTATTTTCCAGGCCAGTTACCTTTAATAATAAAAAAGCACCAAACACCCCTGCCGGTAAGCTTAATATTACCGGTAAGGGCAATAGAAAACTTTCGTATTGAGCTGCCAGCAATAAGTACACAAATAGCAAACAGAGTGCAAATACATATATTGCCTGATTTCCAGATAGAATCTGTTCACGCGTCATACCAGACCATTCGATTTCAAAACCTTTCGGAAGGCTTTCTGCTGCCACTCGCTCAACAGCCGTAATAACATCACCGCTACTATATCCTGCCTGCGCGTCACCGTTAATCATCGCCGAAGTAAACATATTATAGCGCGTTAGCTGTTCTGGCCCATAAATTCTTTCCATCTTGATGAAGCTTGAAAAGGGAACCATCTCGCCTGCATCATTTTTAACGAATAGCCGCAGCACATCTTCCGGCTTCTCACGATACCCAGGTCCGGCTTGCACCATTACTTTATACATTTGTCCGAATTTGATAAAATTGGAAGTATAAAAACTTCCCATCAGTGTTTGTAATGTAGACATGGCATTGTCAACACTCACCCCTTTTTTTGCAGCGATGTCATAGTCAACGTTAATTAGATATTGCGGAAAGTTAGGGTCAAAGCTCGTAAAAGCGCTACCAATTTCGGGTGCCTTTTTAAGGTTTTCCATAAAAACATTTAATGCTTCCGACAGCTTGCCGAGATCGTCACTGCCACTTCTATCTAATAAACGCACCTCAAACCCACTTGAATTTCCAAATCCGGGCACTGTTGGAGGAGGGAAGAATTCTATTTCTGCATCTGTAATGCCTGCGGTTTCTTTTTTCAATTTGGCTATCATATCCGTCACAGACTCGCTTCGTTCTTCCCATCGCTTCAAATTGATCATCCCCATACCATACGATGCCCCAGTTACCTCATTTACTATACTATAGCCAGCTAACGTGGAAACACTTTCTACCGCATCTTGTTGCCTACTTATAGCGTCGATTTCATCCAGCACCGCCTCCGTTCGTTGAACCGTTGCTCCCGCAGGTGTAGTAACATTCACATATATCATTCCCTGGTCTTCTGTAGGAATAAATCCAGAAGGTAAAATAGCTGAAACGCCCCAAGTAGCGATAAAAGATATTATCAAAAGCGCCAATGTTATCGCACGCCTTCCGGCAATTTTCCCTATAAGTCCCGCATATTTTCCTGAAATACTATTATATATATGATTGAACTTCCTAAAAAAGGTGGCAAGCATCCCTTTCGGTTCGGGTTTATTGTGAGGAGATCTTAAAATGATAGCACAAAGTGCAGGTGTAAGTGTTAAGGCATTAATTCCAGATATAATGATCGATCCTGCCAAGGTTAACGAAAACTGCCGGTAAAACACCCCTACTGGGCCCGACAAAAATGCCACTGGAACGAAAACGGCCGACATAACCAATGTAATGGCAATGATCGCCCCACTAATTTCCTTCATGGCAGCTAGGGTAGCTTCCATAGGTTCCATGTGTTCTTCTTCCATTTTAACGTAAACGGCCTCCACTACCACAATGGCATTGTCTACCACAATACCAATGGCAAGCACCAGCGCAAATAGTGTCAATAAATTTATCGAGAATCCCATCATTTGCATGCAAAACAACGCCCCGATCAAACAGACAGGTACCGCCAACGCGGGAACAAGTGTAGATCTAAAATCCTGTAAAAAAATAAAGACCACTAAGAATACTAGAATAAAGGCTTCAACAAGCGTATGTAGAACCTCACTGATGGAGGCATCAAGAAAACGTGAAACATCATAGCCCATAGCATATTTCATCCCTGGAGGAAAAGAGGTTCCTTTTAGCTCCTCCATTTTTCCTTTAATTAGATCAATCACCTCACTGGCATTGGAACCTGGCAACTGTTTAATCATGATGGAAGCAGAAGGTCTACCGTCTGCTTTAGAAGCCATCTCATACTCAAGTGAGCCAAACTCTACATCGGCTACATCTCTTAACCGTAAAATAGATCCGTCGGCATTAGCACGCAAGGGTATATTTTCATACTGTTCTGGGCGATCAAACTTTCCAGGATAACGTAAAACGTATTGTTGCATATTAACGCTTTTATCGGAACCTATACCCGTCTGTCCGGGAGCAGCTTCCACATTTTGCGCCCGAATAGCTTTAATTACGTCTTCACTGGACACATTATAAGCTGTTAATCTATCAGGTTTCAGCCATACCCGCATGGCGTAATCTTTAAAACCCATGATTTCGGCCCGTCCAACTCCTTGAATCCGTTTAAGTTCTTTTAGAACATTTATGTCGGTGAAGTTATAAATGAAACGCTCATCTGCTGTTTCATCGTCGCTATATATGTTGAGATACATCAACATACTGTTTACTTCCTTCTCCGTTGTAACTCCTGCTTTAATAACCTCTTCCGGCAATTCATCGAGCACCGTTGTAACCCGGTTCTGCACATTAACAGCCGCAATATCCGGATCAGTACCTACTTCGAAATATACTTGGATAAGCGTATTGCCATTATTAGTTGAAACGGATGACATATAAGTCATACCGGGTACACCGTTGATGGCCTTTTCCAGCGGAATAGCAACCGCATTCGTACTAACTTCAGCATTGGCGCCGGTATAGTTAGCATTAACAACTACAGAGGGAGGTACAATATCAGGAAACTGTGTTACCGGTAAAGTAAAAAGAGATAAAAGTCCTAATAGCGTTATGAATAGTGAGATAACCAGTGAGAGCACTGGTCTCTTTATAAAAATTTCGAACATGCTTAATATCTTAATGAAGGTAACCTAAAATTATTTTAACCCTTGATTTGGGTTATGCAACAAGCTGTCTAACAATACTGGCTTGGGCTCTATTGCCGTGCCGTCTGTTAAACTTTGTGTGCCCTCATAGACAATTTTTTGCCCTGGCTTAAGTCCCGAACGTATTAAATAAAAATGTCCAAATCGTGTTCCCAACTCAATATTGGTCATTTTCACATGATTCGCTGTATCCAGCACATACACATACGCTCTGTCCTGAATTTCAAAAACAGATTTTTGAGGAACAATGATAGACCCCGTGATATTGGTAGGTAATTGTATTTTACCGGTTGCTCCATGCTTAAGAATACGATCTGGATTAGGAAAGCGTGCGCGGAGCGATATGGTCCCTGTTTCTTCCTGAAATTCTGATTCAGCAAGCTCTATCTTTCCCATGTGCGGATAATGCTGGCCATCTGCCAACGTTAATTTCACTTCTTTAGATAGGATACTGTTTTCCGGAGATTTTCTAGCAATATTCTGTAAATACTCTGTTTCGGAAATAGTGAAATAAGCATAGACTTCATTCAGATCAGAAACACTCGTTAAAAGAGCTCCTTCGTTTAGCAAGCTTCCAACCTTTAAAGGTATTCTATCAATTCTTCCAGTAAAAGGCGCTTTAATATACGTATATGCCAACTGTGTGCCGGCGCGTTGTAAATCTGATTTCGCCTCTGCTACCCGCGCATTAGCAGCATTCAATTGTGCCTCTGCCACGTCAAGATCTGTTTTGGTAATAATATTTTTTTTCACCAGCGTTTTCACTCGCTCTAATTCCAGAGCAACTGTTTTGGCATCAGCGGTTGCATTATTTAGGAGCGCCTGGGCTTTTGATACGTCCGCCCTTTGCTCATCGTCATTAATTTTAAACATTAGTTGTCCTGCCTGCACCAAAGCCCCCTCGTCCACATAAATCTTATCCAAAAAACCTTGTACTTTTGAGCGGACCTCCACGTTTCTTATCGCCTGTATATCGGCAACATAGTCAGTATATAATATGGTATCAATAGCTTCTATTGTGATATAAGGAACTGTCCGTTTTTCATCTTCCTGATCACTGTTCACTTTGCTGGATGTACATGCCGCAAAAGCAGACAAAACGATAAGGCATAACCTTGTATAAAAAGTCGTATTCATTAAAAATTGCTAGAAAGTAAAATATTTTTTTGATTGCCACGTAGCCCATGAGCGACAAACACGCTATCTGAAGGTGCTACAATTCCGAGCTCTCAAGGAGAACAAGTATAAACTGTTAAGTAGTTTTAGTATTGATGTAGACAATCAGTCTAAAAAGGTTTTAACCTGAACAAGAAGGTATAATAGCCTAAAAGGGGGGTTATTTTAGAAATGAAATAGCTTTCACTACTAACCAATGAATTAACCACCGGCTTGATAGTCATGATCAAACTATCCAACACTTTGATACTTATGGAGATAATGTTTGATAGATAATTGTAGTTATCGTAAAAAATTTTGGGGCTTATATCTTTGCCAGACATCGGTATGTCCAGCACATCGTCAAAGAAACATTCAAGAAGCGTATCCCCATCAAAATCTTTTGGCTTGGGATCATGAGTTGATT
>DATMSZ010000327.1:0-17742 GCA_035565175.1 Pseudosphingobacterium sp. | reverse complement strand
CTGCAAGAAAGGGGATTCGATGCAAGCGGTACAGACAGACTTTACCGTAACACAGGAAAAAGTCAAAGAAGTAGCAAACCTTTTAACGCTTGTCCCGGATCAAAATGGGGACCTTTCAAAAAAAAGCGGTGTAAAAAGTTTAAGCATTAAAAGAGAAGTCGAAAGTGTAACACCGTATCCATCTGCTGATGACCCTGCCTTTTACATCATTAATTATAAAGATAATCAGGGCTGGATTTTGCTCTCTGCTGATAAAAGGGCCATACCGGTATTGGCATCCTCCGCCGAAGGTCACTTTTCTCTAAACATGACAGATCACAATATCAACCTGGTAGGCTGGATGGAGAGTGCAGTCGAACAGATGACCGAAATCAAAAATACCCCTTACAAGGAAGATGAAAAAACAGGTGGCGGTATCAAAGCGTTATGGGACGAACCTTGCCCTGACGGCCTCTTGAAAGGAATTGATCCCGATATGATTTCGACCATGACTGTCTGTGAACTCGATCCTTGCGATGCGCCAGCTGACATAACGATTCCGGAAAAGCTTGTTACCAGATGGGGGCAAGGGTATGGTTACAATGATGCATTGGCAAATATGGGGTGCCCAGGCAATGGAAAACCGCCGGTTGGATGCGTTGCAACCTCTATGGCGCAAATAATGAAATACTATAATTATCCCAATACCTACAACTGGGCATTGATGCCTAATACTTATGCCTCCGCTGAAACGGCTAGATTAATGAGGGATATTGGTTCTGCAGTGGATATGAATTATGCCTGTGGAAGTTCAGGGGCAGATACACAGGGGGAAGTAGCGAACGCTTTCAAGAATGACTTTGGTTATTCTTCGGCATCTTATCAGGACTTCAACACGACCTTATTCTTTTCTGAAATCCAGGCAGGCCGTCCGGTTATAATCCGTGGCGGGACGAATGTAAACGGAAACTACACAAACGGGCACGCCTGGGTAGCTGACGGTGCACAGCGTTTTTCCGTTTGTAACTGGGATTATGAAACAGGGGAGGTTACCTCTATCTATTTATATTATTGGGGGCACATGAATTGGGGATGGGACGGTTCTGAAAATGGATTTTACCAAATCGGGAATTTCAATAATGCAAATGGATCGTTTAATTATAAAACAGGTTTAATTTATAACATTAGACCATAGCTTGTAGCATTGGCCTGATCTGTTACGTTAATACTGCATAAACTAAATTTCAATGAAATACATTTCCCTTATACTGCTGGCACTTACATTTCTTTCTTGCGACAAGGATGAAAACAATGAATCGTTTAACGTTGAATCCCAGATATGGGTTTCCTATATAGATCCGGATGGGAATGACTTATTGAAATCTCTGGGAGAGGAAACTATCTCGAAATTTCGCTTATACTATCTGGAAAATGACAAAAAGGTTCTGTATCAAAAGTCAAATCTGGATGCACCATATGGTATTACGTTAGTGAAACCTGAAAATGGCGAAGGCTTATACCAATTGCGCTTGGTATTATATAATCCTCCAACTGAAGGGGAACAAACTCAGGGTACAACTTATGTGCGTTGGGAAGATGGGAGGGAAGATGAAATCCTGGCAGAATTCTCAAATGGGCAGGACCATCGGACCATTACAAAATTTCGTTACAATGAAAAAGAGGGAACGATGGATGATGTAAGGAATTTTGTTTACACGGTAGACCAATAGGTGTCAATAAGGAAGCGGTATGCAATACATGCCGCTTCTTTATTTTTATTCCGCTTGTAGGATACCGATCTACTATTCGCCGTCAGTCTTATATCGTTCCCATTTACTGGTTATACTTTCCCTTACCGCCCCTTCGCCAAAATCGAGATTGAAAAGCTCATTTAATGAATCATCCTTCTGTATCATTTCTTCCAGGGAAACAGTGATAATATCTTCTTCTTCCCATTCTTCTGTGATAAATTGCCAGTCACCTTCGTGGTCGTGTACCACTTCCATGATAGGGGCAGCTTCTTCAAGCCATTGTTTAGTTGTGAAGATAGCCGTATTCCGTTCTTCAATGAATTTAAATGTAGCGTTCCGGTCAAGGAGCGGCTGCAATCTCTTATATTTTTCTTCAAACCCGTCTTGCCAGGGGAACCTTTGATTTTTGTCCGGCCAGATTAATTGCAGTGCCGCAAAATCCATGGTCTGGTAATGTTCGATGGCTGCACCAAAGTAATCCTTGAGATTTCGTGGATCAACAGGTATAAAAGTTGTCAGATAGGTTTCCAGAAAATCCTCGTATTCCTTATTAATCTGTATAGTGCTTCCTGATTTAACGAGTTCACCGGCCTTATTAAGGATAAGATGAAACAGTCCGATTGGAAGACCGAACCCGATCAACTCCGGATGACCGTAATTTTCCCAGAGTCCTACCGTATAGGCGAAGGGCGGCAAATAGGAGGTGGCCGGAATCATGACGACCTGCCAACCGTGTTCAGAAATATCTTTTTCTAATTTGCCCGGGATCTGGCAGTCATGCTCTTTTTTATTTTCCATGGTTTAATGTTCGTTTCTGCTTATTCATCAATTACTCTCTATAAGTAATTCTACTAGGCTGTGCCACTATTTTTCTGTTGTTGGAAATACTTAAAAAATACTTCTTTCCTATTGGTTCCAATAGTACCATCATATCCTTTCAGCCATCTATCCAGCGGTGTGCCTTCCCTTTCAAATCGAAAATTTATAAAGCGGTTGATATAAGCAATGTCTTTTTGGAAACCCTGTATATTTTCAATTCCTTCTATCATGTCAATTGCAAAACGGAGATTTGATTCCCATTCCTTAATCGCCACAATCCCTGATGAGAACCCACTTTCAGGCACCTGTAAGGATGTTATATCCTCCGCCAATTTAAAGAATGTATGTAATTGCGGGAATTGCTTCAGTGTAACCTGGGGAACCATAACGGTTTTGCCAATACCATGGAACTCGTAGTCTTCTTTATTACTCCAGGCACGGTACAAAAACTCCTCTATGTCCGGCATAGTATCAACGGGATGCATTTCTGCATAAAAACAACTGCTGTAATGATCCCTAATCACATAATTGACCAGGTGTCTTTTTCCTGTCTTTTGGTAATTCTTCCAGTTTATATCCATTGTCTTCTCTTGCCATTTTATTGTTCCATCTTTCAATAGATGGTAGTGCTTAGATAAAGAGACATTAAGCTGCTGAACCTGGTTTGGGTAATCTGACCTGTAGCGTATCATCATACCCCAAATATATGGATTACTCAACGGAATAAATTCCTCCTCTTGCATTAATCATTTGCTCCTGGCTCTCCGTGGGCTGTGTTTCACCCCTTCCACTTTTTCTGCTCGTAATCTGCCGTAGTACTGTTTCCGTTGCGAAGGGCGAAAGTAGTGTAGGCGTCCTTTTAGGGAGCAAGGTCATGCAGGTTTTGGAAAAAAAATCTCCATACCTCCCTTAAGGTCGGCTAGTATTTTTTTTCCAAAAACCTTGCTCCCTAGTCCACCTCCACTCGACTTGCCCTTGAACGAAACCAGCATACTCCGGCTCTTTACACGGATAAAAAAAATGTCAGGACTGAAATACATATCGCCCACGGCTCGAAAGATGGAAACGAAACAGCACCTCCTCTCATTGCCGGATAAAGGTTCCAGGACTGACCACAAATTTTCATTATCCAAAAATCCATTAAACAACAATGTTATGCAACAGCAACTAACAGCAAGACTGACAAGGGATGCAAAAGTAAATACCCTTGAGGATGGCCGTAAGGTCGTGAATTTCGATGTGGCCTTCAATGGCTTCTATCTGACAAGCATGGGGGAGCCGAGAGTGCAGACGGAATATTATCAGTGCGCCTACTGGAAGGAAGACGCAGTAGCCCCATTCCTTATTAAAGGCACGATGGTAGAGCTTACCGGCATTATCAGCGCAAGGGTTTACAAGAACAAGAAAAAGGAATGGAAACCTGCCCTTGTGATGAACGTTTCAGGTATTGAAATACTGCATTACCGTGAGGCCGAGACGGAAGAAGATCAAATGGCCGATGCTGCCGAAACGCAAGAAGCCGAAACCATTAACTAACCCTTAAACCCTTGTCCGATGCGACCTGAAAGTGTTGAGACAGCAGTGGAAGTTTCGCAAAGGACAAGGAAAAAACCTGTTTTAAAACAGTCAAAAATTATTGGTGATCTTATGAAAATACTGGATAATAAAACCACGGAAATATTTTGCAAACTGGTCGATAGCCTTAGCATGAACGGCCACCGTAAAATTATAAATGAGCCTTTTCTGCCCCTGATCATTGAGCGGATATGGCAGGGAGTAGAGACACCCTACGGCGTAGGCGATCAGTACAGCCTTTGCCACTTCTACATTCAGAACCATGATGTCATGGTTGACCCCGAAATGTGCTTTGTCGTAGTGGATAAACGGTACGGGCGCAATGATGCATTTGATCTGGTGGCGGTCATTCCCTATATGTACCAACTGGCCTCACTTGCCATCTACCAAGCAAGTATTTCATTTACCGATGATAAAGCAGCTTTAGAAGATGCGGAGCAGCAGAAAGAACATTGTGATTTTGCTGAAATGTGGCTGCGCAATATCGAAGCGCAGGGCTTTTTAGAATTGATAGGAGGGGAGGAAGAGTGATGTCCTACAGGCAGCCGTTTATACGGCTGCCCCTTTAAATACATTGTTTCACGTTAATTTTTTAGAAATGAAAACAGCAATAGAAAAAAATACCGCTAAGAAAACAAGGACAAGCAGAAGGAAGGTACAGCCAACGGCAAAGGCAGCGGTTCCATTAAAATCAGAAATTGCTACGGATGAAGGCGGTTTTGAGCGCGTAGCCATCGACCTTGTAGATATCAGCCCTTTAAATTACAGGCGTTTTTATAACCAAGCTGATCTGGTGCGGTTTTCAGAAGTGTTAGCAGTGCAGGGAATCACTGCGCCCGTAACGCTCCGCAAGATGGAGACAGGCCGTTATGAATTGGTAGTCGGTGAGCGCAGGTACCGGGCTGCACTGCTTGCAGGGCTGACACATTTGCCTGCAATGGTCAGAGTTTTCACCGATGCACAGGTAAAAGAGATACAGCTTACTGAGAACCTGCAAAGGGAGAACCCTCACCCGATGCACGAAGCCTTTGCCGTATCCGATATGCGCAGCGAAGGACATAATATCGAAGAGATCGCAGCCCGTTTGGGAAAATCAAAAGCCTTTGTCTTTAACCGCCTCAAACTGGTTGAACTGATCGCCCCTTTTCAGGAGATCTTTTTAAGCAATAAAATGACGCTTACACAGGCTTCGCAACTAGCTGCGCTCGACCATACTGCCCAACAGGAAATATTAGAGGAAGAATGCCCCGGATGGGAGGAAGAAGAGTTTCAGTTGGATGATCTGCGTTATACCATCCGGAAATACCAATATAACCTGTTCAAGGCCCCGTTTGATTTGGCTGACAAATCCCTATCCCCTGATATGGGTGCCTGTACGGGCTGTTCCTTTAATTCGGCATCATTGGCAACGCTGTTTCCCGAAATGGCAGAAAAGGCCATCTGCTCGAATCATACCTGTTACAACAATAAATCGATGGTCGCTGTCCGGCTTAAGCTCATGGAACTGCTCACCGCCGACCAGCCGGAGGCAATCATTGTTTCTGCCCGTATTCCTGAAAACCTAAAAGGGCTTTTGGAAAGCATGGAAATAACTAGGGATTTACCGCAGTACGACTTTTATGATGTGAGCATCCAGCGCCCGCCGACCTTACCTGATCGTGCCGACTATGAGGATGAAGGAGAAGAGGGAGAAGAATTTGATGGGGTCGGCTATAATGAAGCATTGGAGGAATTTAAGGCCGACATGGATGCATTTGAACTATTGAAGGAAGTTGGAACCACCCGCAAGGGACTTTGGGTGCAGTGGGACGGCAGTTTTTCAATTGTAGCATTTGACCCCGACAAGCCGAAATCTAACGGACGAGGTAAAGAAGTAACAGCTAAAGAAGTACAGGAGGCAATCAAGGCGGGAACAGTGACCACCGAATTATTAGAAGGGGAGATCAAACGCCTGAATGTAAGGGAAGCCAGGTCAATGGAAAAAGACAGTGAAAAAATTCAGGAAACTGTTCATAGCCAGTTTATGGAAAGATTTTCGGAAATCGGCAATGTTGTTTCGCTGACTGCTGCCGATCAAATGGCAGCCCGATTGCTAATTTTTCAATCGCTGAACTATACGGTTTACCGTCAGGTGGAGGAATCACTTTTCGGAGAGCAGGAACCGGAAACCTATGAAGAAAAATTACAAGCCCTTGCCTCCATGACCGATCAGCAGTACAGTTACCTGATACGGATGGCCGTAGCGAGTAAACCGGAAAGTAAAAGCCCCCGGCAGATCATTGGCCTGTGTTTGCAGCAACTTGCAAGCGACGCGGACATTGATGTTCCCGCCATTGTGCAGGCGCAGGATGAATTAGCAGCAGGCCGGAAAGACAAAGTGGAACTCCGTGTTGCCGACATGGAAAGGCGCATTAAAAAATTAACTGATAAGGCTTAACCAAACAAAGGGCAGTTGAAAGACTGCCCTATTTTAAAATTTTAATCAATGGAAAATAAATATATAAACAATGCCGAAACGTTTGACAGGTTTAGGCAAACCCAACTGAAACTTTACCCTGACTATGTGGATTACGTAGATGGGTGGGGAGAGCAGTGGGAAACCTATAAGGATAAAGGTTATGAGCTATGCTTTGTCTATTATTACGATGGCAGTTTTTATTTCAGCGAGGCTATTGCGCCCGAAGGAAACCGTGTATTTATCTTATTCTATTTTCCCGAAGACCGCCACTTTGATCATTACGATGCTGCCGAAAAAGCATGTTTTGATTGCTTTATTGCCGAGGGCGGGGAATTCGAGGAAAGTTTACCTGAAATATTTTTAACCATGAATAGCTTAAACGAACTTACCTATACCGAGCGCGGAAGACTGCTGGTAGCATTATTCCCCGAAGAAAAGACAGCACTCCTAAACGCAATATTAGGCGCCTGTCAATATGTGATCGATCATGAAGCGACCGAGCGTAGCAGGTGGCAGCACCCCACCCTGAACTTTGATCAATGGATAAGGTTAGCTGCTGACATTACCAAAATTATTGCGCGCTTTGGTTTTACCCTGCGAAATAACGGTACCATATTCAGTGATCAGCTTTTTTATGATCAGTATCCGCTGTTTATAATTCCCTGTATCCGGGAATATGTAAAAGGGCAGCAGGTTGACCCCATGTTTAAGGTTGCGGTCAACCTGCTCTTTAATGAATCTATATGTTGAATTTTAAATGTAGAATGATGGCAAATATGTGTTATAATACAGTGTCTTTTTATGGCACCCCCGAAAAGATACAGGCAGTTGAAAAGCTTTTTACTGAATTGGCTGCTAAAGAGCAACAGGATAATTGTGGACAGCGACCCAGTTTTGTATCAGCTGGCGAAGCTTGGTTCTTTCATATACGTTGGGAAGAAGACCTGCTTTATTTTGAAAGCCGTTGGGAGCCGATCTTGGATATATTAAGGCAGGTCGCCGACCACTTTCAACTTGAATTTGAATGCGAATTCGAGGAATTGGATAATTTGATTTTTGGGATTGGTATTTATCGTTATGGTACCCTTACCGAGATTCGTTTGGATAATGCAGACCTTAACCAATACCCGTTTGATAAAGGCAGCGATCGTTATTATTTTGAGGGAGAGTTTTGGGAGTGCCAGGAAGAAATCCTTGAAATTTTGCTGGATAGGAAACGGAATTTATTCTATGGCATTTAAAGGTTTTGAATAAATGAAAATAAAGGGCGCCTGTCGCCCTTTATGGTTTTATTGCCTCCAATATCAACAACTGATATTCCCGGCCTTAAAAAGGCTTAAAATGCGCCACGCAACCGTTTATCCATAGGGTATAAACCCTTGCGCGGCGGTGAAATGGTGCAGCCCCCTGCCAGCCTTGTCTTTACCGATGGCCGGGAAAGGCTGGCAGCAGGCTGCTGCTTTTTCTTTGTTATGCTTTTGCTCACAAGGTATCCTAAAGTTCCAATAACTGGCTCAGGTGCGTCTGTAGGGTTGTTAGTCCCGCTTTCTCCTGGAATCCTTCACTTAACATGTTTAGTTCTGCGACCATCTCCGTGCTCATGAGGTTCGTGATCGCCCCGCTGTCTTTTGCCTTGATACCATGCTCGATACTGTAGCAAAGAAATAATACCAACTTACGGGGAATGCGGATATCTATTTTTACTTCCTGCTCCATACCCGGACTGGATAGCAGCGCCTCCATGACTTTCTTCAAATTTTTACTTTCCATATTCACCTTTCTTTTTCTCCCTGCAAAAATAAACAGAAGGCTGCAGCTTCACCCCTTCGAATTCTGATGGGGTAATAATTTCCGGTACAGCGTAATGCTTTACTGGAAAGAAGCCCTGAATGCCAAAGGCGATAGGTGAGTTTTGGCTTTAAATAATTTATTGAAAGACTGCGGATGCTCAAATCCAAGCTCATAAGCAATTTCACTGACGGACAGGTTGGTGGTGGAAAGCTTTTCCTTGGCTTTTTCCACCAGCTTGTCATGGATATGCTGCTGTGTATTTTGCCCTGTCAATACCCTGAGCAGATTACCTAAATAGCTTGGTGAAACATTTAAGCTCTCCGCTACGTACTGGACACTTGGCAACCCTTTAGAAACCAGGTCTTCGCTGTTAAAATAATCGCTAAGCAATTTTTCCAGACGTTCTAAGATCTGATGGTTGGCCTTTTCCCTTGTAATGAACTGCCGGTTATAAAACCTTTCGGAGTAACTCAGTAGATTTTCAAGATGGGTAACGATGATCTGTTTACTGAACCTATCAATATTGGCATGATATTCCTGCCGGATATGATCAATAATGCCATTAATGGTTGTTTCCTCCCTTTCTGAGAGGAACAGGGCTTCGTTAACGGCGTAATCAAAAAAATCGTGTTTTCCGATGGTCTTTGCCAAAGAAGTGTTCCAGAGAAAATCAGGGTGGATCAGTAAAAGCCATCCGGTATGCAATGGCTCCGCCTGCTCTTTGGAATGCCGGATACTGAAAACCTGTTTAGGGGCCAAAAAGAATAAAACGCCGGAATCAAAATCATACTGCTGCTGTCCGTAAAGTATTTTGGCATTGGTAGTCCGCTTCAGGGAGATAGAATAAAACTCCTGGATGAAAGATTCCTGCTCCTCATTCGTGGCGCGTTTGATCAGTTTGTAATCAATGACGCTGATCAAGGGATGTTCCGGTTCCGGCAGGTTCCTGAACCGGTGAAACTCGCTGATGGTTTTAATTATTCTTGGAACCTGACTTTTCATCATTCAAATTTAATCATTTCCTATTGAAGGCAGCGGCAAACTCCTTGGCATATTCTTCCAGCTGCATTTTACCATTGATCCTTCCTTTCAGATCAAAATCTTCCCTTAGTTTCCCTGTGTGTATCGATTCGCCCAATTCCACATAGTTTTCTGCTGCTTCATCATTCATCCCATTTTTTTTCATTGCGGCGATAACCTGGTCTTTGGGCAATACCAACCATTTCAGTGAAGGTATTCCGATTGCATTTCCCAGGACGGCTGCTATTTCCTTGCAGCTCCTGTCATCACTCGCTACATAGCGTACTTTTTCAATGGAGTCGGTTTTAACCAGCTCGTCTGAAGCTGCCTCCGCAATGTCCGTAGGGGAAACCATGGTCAGCCGGTCATCGCCTCCATAAACAGAACCCATGAAGCCTGCCGACTTGATCATATTGATAAATCCAAGCAGGTTATAATAGAAGAATGTTGGTCTGAGATGGGTTAAGGTCAGATCAGGAGTCGTATTCAAGATCTGCTCGGAGAAATAGGAACCTTTAATGAATCCGGTTCCCGAAGGTAGATGTGCACCGTAACTGCTTAGGTAAACAGCCCTGTTGACCTCCGAATTAGTGATCGCTTTTTGGTATGCACTGGCAACATCTTTATAATATCCAAGCTGGTCAGGATGTGAATAATTGGGTGGTGTCATGCAGAACACTGAATCTGCACCTCCAAATGCCTGCGTCAAAAAACCGATATCCGAGATGGAGCCTATCACTGCTGTTGCCCCCAGATGCTCAATATCTTGTTGTTTTTGCAGGTTACTGCTGATGATTGTTACCGAATGGCCTTTTGAAACCAGGCTTTCTGCCAGTGGCTTTCCTATGTTTCCTAATGAACCTGTGATGACGATTTTCATTTGATAATTTTTTAATGATGCAAAATTGCACTCACTAAAAATTAAAGAAGTAGCCAAATCGACTTTTGCTTTAGTCAAAATGAACGGCATATTGAAAACAGACATCTTTGGAACTCCTACTAACGGAAACACTGGTAGAACAAGGCTTTCAGCTATTGTTTTTACGTCCTCATCGGTCGCAAACTACCAGTGTCTTGGTAGGGGTTGGTTTCGAACTTGACCTTTTTCGTCAAGGATAGACTTATAGTTCGTGTAGCGAAAAAGGGTGTCTGTGTAATTAACTTTTATGAGTGGGGTAAAATTATATTTTAGTGCCGTTATATGGAAAACAGATTGAGTATAAATTAGAATTGTATGAAACACGAAATTACTTTGAGATTACGGCAACTACTGACCCTGTTTGTATTGCTTGTATTCAGTATCACTTCCTGTCAAAAACAGGAAACCATTACGCCAGAAGCCACAGATGAAACATCATCAGACCCTTTGGTTGAACGTGCTATTGAATGGTACAGCAAGCAAAGTCAGCATACTAAAGAAGGAAGTACCAAAGATTTCTCTTTAACTGACTATAAACCAGATTGGTCAACAGCAGTAATCAGTAAAAACTCAAAAGGAGTTCCTATTGTGAATGTGAAACTTGTGAATCAGGATGAATATTATGATGATTCACGTTTTATGGAATTAAGCGTGGCGGTCGATCAATCCGGTCAAAGCGTGGGCCTAATAAAGGAATTTCTAACCAACCCTTATGAAGCAGATGCAAAAATGAATCTTTATACTGGAAATGGTGATTTTATAGTCTCAGGAGAATATAATAAACGTGATACCCAGCTTCAGAAACTGTCCTCAAATCGCGCGAATACAAGTTGTAGCGTCAATCCCGATGGAGGCACAACAGGTAATTCAGGCTCAGGGGGTAATCCAGGTCCTTGTAACGATGATGGATCAGACCCAGGAGGAGGAGGAACCAACTGGTTGGATGAGGTCACCATTACGGAACCCTTTCCTGGTAGTCCTGATCCCCATGGTCCGGGGATTCCTTCCCCTGTAACGAATCCAGGAACGCCAATACCGGTTCAACCTGGTACCCCAGGTGGAAGCGCTCCACCGACAAAGACAGAACTGGGAGCGAACAGATTTGTAATGAAGGACATTGACCAATCAAAATATCCTAGATTTACAACTATGGTAAAAGGACTAAAATCTTTTGTGCAAAATGACAAAAAAGTAATGGAGGCACTTGTCAAGTGGTCTGGATTCACAGAAGCAGAAATCTTAAGTAAAATCGAGTTCGGAAAAGGTCCTGAGATTGTCATTAAAGATTTAGGAAGTAGTTCTAAGTATGGTTATTTTGATGCTGTTGAAAACCCAAATGTAGTAAACATAAACTCAAGCTGGGTAAATGGACTTGAAATAGCTAATCTTACAAGTACACAAGAAGCCACGGCATTTCTACTTGGCGTTACCTTACTCCACGAGTTTGTCCATCAGGCACGAGCTGCAAATAACCTTGACCAACATACCTATGAGTATGGCTTAGGCTTTGAAAACATAGCTTTTGGCGTTGTAATAAATAGAAACAACGCCGGTAAATATTCTTATAGAATGTACCAAAAATAGATAGTTATTATTTTAACTTAGCAACAAATGAAATTAGTTCCTATATTATTATTATTCAGATTGTTTTTTGTAATCCTTGGTTTAGGATGTCTAGCTTGCAATAATAGTGCAACGGATACGAAGCAACCAGAAGAAAGTGACAAGATTGACACTAACCAGGTTATTGCATATTCAACCCAGTATTTATTTGACAATAATAAATTTCCCAAATCGTTTGCTGATACTCCCATGATGGTCATACGATCAGAAAAAATAATCCTCAACAAACCGTTCATTGTAAACGGGAAGGAAATTAGCTTTGTAAATCCAGAGGCGTTAACAGATTCTATATTGAACAACTGGGAGAAACCAAAACCGTTCATGGAAGTTGTTGAATTCAAAATAGACGGCGATAGTATTCTGGTTGGTATGGAATTTCGCACAGCGAGGACGAGATTCGATTTGTCTTTAAAACCGACTGAGGCAAATAAGTTTTCTGTAAGACCTCTCAGCGAAATACAATATTAATTTGACATATTATGAACTGTATTTAATAACGGTCATAATTCCAACAAACATCAAGACTTACCAGTATTTAGCGTGCGGAGTACCATCTCCGCTCTCTTCACTGGTTGCAATGTTAATTGGGGTACCTTTCTATGGCGCATCCGCCAGGACATAACCCTGCTGCTCATTTTATTTCAAACAAGTACAGGAAACCAACCCCTTCGAATTCTAATGGGGTGATACCGGAACAGTCAAGCTAATTTTGCATCACACTGATTGTTGATGTAAAGATTATGTGATGATGGATTTCAGTAGTATGCCAACCTGCGCCCAGGCGCGGGATATAGACCTTGTTGCCTACCTGTCCGGTTTAGGATTTGAACCGGCAAAAATCAAAGGAATTAACTTTTGGTATCATTCTCCGTTCCGGCAGGAGCACACCCCTTCCTTCAAGGTTAATAGAAACCTGAACCGTTGGTATGACTTCGGAGAGGGCATCGGGGGCAGTATCATTGATTTTGCGATCCGCTTCCACCAGTGTACCATAGGGGAGTTCCTTGCTTCCCTTGTGGGCACTCGTCCACTTGAAAGTGCCGGCACAGCCACCGGTAAAATTCCCCTGAAAGAAACGCCTTCTCCGATCACCGTATTCGAGGACAGGAAATTGTTTTCACCTCCTTTATTGAATTATCTCCATAAGCGCCGGATTTCGGTTGCGGTGGCGGATCTCCTATGCCGGGAAGTACGCTTTACTCTTTACGGCAAAATCTATTATGCGATCGGTTTTAAAAATGATAGCGGCGGATTTGAGCTTCGCAATAAATACTTCAAGGGAAGCAGCGCTCCAAAGGACGTGACCACCTGGATAAACGGTTCTGATTACCTGACTGTGTTCGAGGGCTTCTTTGATTTTCTTTCCTACCTGGTATTGATGGGGCAATCCGAAGAGAAAGGGGATAGTGACTTTCTGATCCTGAATTCACTCTCCTTTTTTGAGCGGGCCAGGCCAGTAATGGAATCTTATCAGAAGACAACGTTATTGCTGGATAATAATCGTGCCGGTGATCGCTTTACGCTTTATGGGTTGTCACTGAACTCCTGTTACGCAGATGGAAGGAGTTTCTATAAATACTATGAGGATCTAAATGATTTTCTCTGCCAGTTCGGATCTGCTGATAAATTCCGTCCTCCCTAAATTTTATTCCTTGCTGCATTGCCGGAGAATTACCCCCTCCTTAGGGGTTTCCCTGTTGGCACCGGAAACTGCAAGATGTCAGCCGGTATCACGGCTATGTTGCTGCCCTGCACTCGGAACTCGTGGGCAGCTTTTATGATCTGTATTAAAATTCGATAACGTGAAAAGGAATCTGTGATGGAAGAAAAGAAAATTTTAAAAGATAAATGGCTCCATATCCGCCTGGATGAAAAGGAGCATGCAGCCTTGTTAAAGCAATTTAGGCGTACCACTGAACCGCATTTAAGCAAGTATGCACGCAATATCTTGCTTGGAAAGCCCATGATAAAAGCGGTACGCAATGAGTCCCTGCAGGAGATCATTGTTACCCTTACCCGGCTTCAAAAAGACCTGAACGGGCTCACCAATAATTACAACCAGATGGTCCATAAGCTCCATACCCTCAACAAAGTTCCGGAGTTTGTCGTATGGGTAGCCACCTATGAAAAGGAACGTCTAAAGCTGTTTGAAAGCATCGCTGTCATGCGGGATTATATCAGTCAAAGCGCTGAAAAATGGTTGCTATAATCAAGTTCGGCAGCTCGATCCGCAGGACATTTCACTACAACGAAAACAAAGTTGTCGAGGGCAAGGCGCAGCTGCTGGCAGTGGAAAATTATCCTATTACAGCAGAGCAATTGACTGCGCAGCACAGACTGAATATGCTGTTGAAAACCGCCGAAACGAATTCGAACGTCCGGCTCAACAGCGTGCATATCAGCCTGAATTTTGCGCCTGGTGAACAGCTTGACGATACCGTCTTAAAGCAAATATCAGCGGAGTATCTGGAGCAGATCGGCTTTGGCGACCAGCCTTATCTACTGTACCGGCATGACGATGCCGGGCACCCACATGTGCATATCGCCACCGTGAAAGTGCGGGTCGATGGCACCCGGATTGAGACGCAGAATATCGGCAAGGAGCTGTCCGATCCGGCACGTAGGGAGCTGGAAAAGAAGTATGGACTTATTAGGGCAGAAGACCACAAACGGCAACTGTTTTCCCTCAAACCGGTCGATGTACAGCGGGTGCAGTACGGTAAACTTGATACCCGCAGGGCTATAGCAAATGTCCTGGGAAAGGTAATAGATAGCTACCGGTATACTTCCATACCAGAGCTTAATGCCGTGCTCCGGCTCTATAACATTGAGGCCAGTAGAGGTGATGACGGAAGCCGCACCTTTAAAAACAAAGGTCTTGTTTACCGTATCCTGGATAGTGATGGCAGGCCGGTAGGCGTACCTATAAAAGCAAGCCTTTTTCATAATAAACCAACTCTAGCTACGCTGGAAAGCAAGTTCCTGCAACATGATCTTGCCCGGCAAGAACATAAACCTAAACTTAAATCTAAAATCCTGTATGCGCTGGGAGGGAAGGCGCCACTCAGTCCCGAAGCCTTTGTCGAAAGGCTCCGCAAGGAAGGGATACATGCGGCCATGCGCGTAAACCAAGAGGGCTTTCTCTACGGGATTACCTATGTCGATCATAAGACGCGCTGTGTTTTCAATGGCAGCGCTTTGGGGAAGGAGTGTGCTGCAAAGGCCGTTCAGGAGCGGCTGTTGCAAGGTGAACAACAGGGCCTATCACCCGCACTGAAACAAGCTGGAGGTGTGGCTTCACGTCCTGCCGATTCGTCCGCCAGCATACCTGATCAGAAGCTTACCGGATCAGGAAATACAAATTTAAATAAGGAACTGGCCAATGCAGTCGAGCAATTGCTGCGCCCGGAATACGCGGCGCAGGCGGTGCCCTATGAATGGAAAAAGAGAAAAAAGAAAAGGAGAAAAAAACTTTAACGCATTAAAGAGGAGTGAGAGATGGGAAGGGATACAGGAGAAAATGCACAGGAGCTAAGACGGATTTTGGATTTGATCCGCATGATGGCGATCATCATTTTAGGGTTACATTTTTATTATTACTGCCACCGGGCATTTGAATTATGGCAGCTATCCGGAAATTTTTCAGACCGCATTTTATTGAATATTCAGCGCACCGGGTTGTTTGACAGCTTCCACCGGTCCAAGCTGATTGCACTGGGATTACTGGCGGTTTCACTGATCGGGGCCAAAGGGAAAAAGAGTGAACAGCTTAATTACCGGACTGCTTTCGCTTACCTGATCAGTGGTCTGCTGGTTTATTTTATCAGCAAATTGTTGTTGCTGGCAAAGCTCGAGGTTATTCCTTTGGCTACCTTATATATGGGCCTGACGGGGATTGGCTTTATATTGATCCTTACCGGTGGCACCTTGATCAGCAGGATCATTAAAAGCAAACTGGCCGATGATATCTTTAATAAGGAAGGCGAGAGCTTCCCGCAGGAAGAGCGCTTATTACAGAATAAATACTCTTTTAATCTGCCCGCCAGGTACCGGTATAAAGGTAAGCTGCGCGATTCATGGATCAATATTGTGGCGCCATTTCGCGCCATTATTGTGCAGGGCAGCCAAGGTTCCGGTAAAACAGCCTACTGCATCCGCTACCTGATCAGTCAGGCTTTGGGTTCTCCTGGTGTAGGGCTTGAGAGGAGGGAGGAGCCCTATACCATGCTGGTATATGACTTCAAGTTTCCCGATCTATCCTTGATCGCCTACAATCATTGGCTAAAGAATAAGCACCGGTATAAAGGTAAGCCAGGCTGCTACTTCGTCAATTTTGATGACCTGACCAGAAGCCACAGGGGCAATGTATTTGACCCCTTGGGCATGACAGATATCACCGATGCTTCTGAATCCGCCCGTACGATTCTTTTGGGATTAAATTCTGAGTGGAAAAAAAAGCAAGGGGATTTTTTCGTCGAGTCTGCAATCAATTTCGTCACGGCGATAATCTGGTTTCTCCGTAAATATAAGGGTGGAGAGTATTGCACACTGCCTCATTGCATTGAGCTGATCCAACAGGATTACGACAAGTTGTTTACCATCCTGCAACTGGAGCAGGAGATAGATGTGCTGGTAAATCCTTTTGTCAACGCCTATCGTAACGGAGCAGTTGAGCAGTTGGAAGGACAGATTGCTAGCGCCAAGATCGCGCTGGCACGACTTGCCAGCCCACAATTATACTACGTGCTCAGCGGGAATGATTTCAGTTTGGATATCAATAATCCGGAAGCTCCTAAGCTGCTCTGCATGGGTAACAATCCGCAGAAGATCCAGACCTACGGAGCAGTGCTTTCCCTTTATGTGAACCGGTTATTAAAGATCCTCAACCAGAAGAATAAACAACATTCTGTATTGATCTTCGATGAAGCGCCTACTTTAACCGTGGACCTGATTCCCACGATTTCAACTGGGAGGAGCAATTTGATAAGCGTTGTAATGGGTATTCAGGATGCAAGCCAGATCCGCAAAGATTATGGCCGGGAGCAGGCTGATGTTATCTTAAATACGGTGGGCAATGTGATCAGCGGGCAGGTTACCGGCGACAGCGCAAAGCAGATCAGCGAGCGGATCGGCAAGACGATGCAGGACCGGCAGAGCCTATCCATTAACAGCGATGATACTTCGATAAGTAAGAATAAACAGCTGGAGTATGCCGTGCCGGCCTCACGCGTGGCTTCATTAAGCGCGGGTGAATTCGTTGGTATGGTTGCTGATATTCCTGATCAGCGAATTGAGTTAAAGGCTTTTCATTGTGAGATACAGAATGATTTTGATGCGGTAAATCGAGAAGAGAAGGCATATAAACCAATACCTGTAATACGCCAGGTAACGATTGAAATGGTTCAACGGAATTATTCCGAAATTAAGCAGGAAGTATTGGATTTGGTGGAAACAGAAGTCGATAGGATTAGAGAAAATCCAGAATTAGCGCATTTAATAATAAATGAGAAATAAATATTTAGTATCAAGTAGCCTTTTGTGCTACTAACCTTTCATAATCTATTTCTACTAATCGTCTATCAAAAAAATCATGAAAGCGAAAATGAGGATTTCATTTTTATATTTTGATTTTTTAATATAACTTGATCCCGCAGCCCAAACGTTAATTTGAACTACATCAGGCAATCGACTCGAAAACCAACCTATTGGTGTCCAAACAATGGATGGATAACTGCTCTATTATTTTTAATAATAAATTTCTCTAAAAGCTAATCTTTATGGTTTCAGATGTGAGAATCGACCTTTTA
>DATMSZ010000326.1:0-3602 GCA_035565175.1 Pseudosphingobacterium sp. | reverse complement strand
TTTGGTTATCCTGAAGTCTACCAGATCTAACACCTTGATAATATCGTCATCTGTAAATTTTAAAGCTACCCGAAGCTTTTTCATTATGTCATTGTTGCTCATGGTATTATATTTTTATTATCGGGAAATTTCAATTTTGATTTTTTTACCTTTTATTTTTTCGTTTTTAACTAATGCCACTACACGTTCAATCTGACTACGTTTAATAGCTGCGAAGGACTGATGGTCTAATACTTCTATTAATCCGAGGTCTTCTTTTTCAAGTTCCCCCTTTTTAAGTAATAACCCTACAATGTCCACCTTGTTTACTTTTTCTTTTTTTCCAGCGGCAATGTAAAGTGTAGCCCAAGGGGAGGGGGGAGGTATGAGGGTTTTTTCTGATAAGTCTTCCTTTTCAGGTAGCTCATTTATATAGTCAGGCCTTTCATTAGGAGTCAAAAATAAGTACGAGGTACCTTTAGCATGCATTCTGGCTGTGCGCCCGTTGCGGTGCAAAAAAGCTTCCTCATTATGTGGAAGTTGGTAATGTACAACATACTCAATTTCCGGGATGTCTAAGCCACGAGAGGCTAAATCGGTGGTAATTAAGATTCGGTAGCTACCATTTCTGAACTTTAACAGCGCATGTTCACGGTCGTCTTGTTCCATACCACCATGAAAAATTCCGTGGGCTAAGCCTTTCTCCCACAAAAGTTCACTTATGCGTTCAACAGCTTCTCGATGATTACAAAAAATTAAGGTCGGTTTATTGCCCATTTTACAAACGAGCGTAAACAAAGCGTCCAACTTATCAGCTGCTTCTGCTATTACAACCTTTTGCTTGAGATTGGGCACCGATGCAGCGTTCGTCAAATAATTCAAAATGGTTGGCATAACTATACCTGTGAAAGCAGGTATTTCATCCATCTGAGTAGCAGAAGTAAGTACACGTTTTTTGATAGAGGTTAATTGCTTGATAATGTAAGCCATATCTTCTTGAAAGCCAAATTCCAAAGCCTTATCAAACTCGTCAAGTATCAGGGTGTTAATCGTTTCTGTGTTAAAGGTTTTGCGGCGCAAATGATGTGCAATACGGCCGGGAGTTCCAATTAAAACAGCCGGTGGTTGCGACAGGTTATTGATTTCAATCTTCACGGAATGACCACCGTAGCAACAGTTTACCTTAAAGCCGCTGCCTATATTTTTAAATACTTGCTCGATTTGTAAAGCCAGCTCCCGTGAGGGAACGATGATCATCGCTTGAACAGTTGATATATTTGTATTCAGTAAACGCAATAAAGGTAGTAAAAAGCCTAATGTTTTGCCCGAACCTGTCGGCGAAAGCAATATAATATCGTTTTCTTCAGCAGCACTAATGGCTGCTTGCTGCATTTCATTAAGGGCATTGATTTTTAAATTTTGAAGTGCTTGTTTTATCATGTGCATGAACTGGATCAGGCATCAAAGATAAGGTAAAAACGCTGGAGCAAGACCACTTTATAAAATATTTAATCAATTTTCGCTACCCTTCAAGTAACTAAGCCCTTTTACCATACGACCTTACTCATCTTTTTTATTTCTGCCCTACGGTAAATTGATAAGTACATATACTATGATAGGTGTTTTTAGGCATCAGCACTATTGATGGCCATTCCGGTTTATTGGGAGCGTCTGGAAAATGTTGCGTTTCTAAACAAACTGCAGTTTGTTTAGAAAAGGGATGACCATCTTTACCACTTTGAGATCCATCTAACATATTGCCGGTATAAACTTGAATGCCTGGTTCATTGGTATATACTTCAAGGGCGATACCGCTCGCTGGAGAATATAGTTTTGCAGCCAAGATTGCTGGATTACCGTCCGTATTTAATACCCAATTATGGTCTAATCCACCAACAATCTGTAACTGTTTATTTGCGCTGTCGCGTGCAAGACCTTGCTTAATACTAAGCGGTTGATTGAAGTCAAAAGGAGTACCGGCTACCGGGAGAATTTCTCCAGTCGTAATCAAGGAAGTATCCAAGGGCGTGAAATGGTTGGCGTTAATATATAACTTATTATCCATTATCGAGTTTTCAGGATTGCCAGAGAGGTTAAAAAAACTATGGTTGGTCATGTTGATCACAGTCTTTTTATCTGTTTGAGCAGCATAATCAATGGTTAAAGCATTTGCTGTGGTAACAGTAAATTTAACGGTCACCCTTACATTTCCAGGGAAGCCCGCTTCGCCATCTGGAGATAGGTAGGAGAGTACTAGGGTGCTATCGTTGGGTTGTTCTGCATCGAAAACTTGTTGTCTCCAACCAGTGCTTCCACCATGAATGGTATGTAGGCCGTTGTTCTTGTCTAACTGTATGGTGTCGCCGTCCAAAACAAACTTGCCATAGCCGATGCGGTTTGTCACACGTCCCATCGTAGCACCGAAGGATGAAGGTTTGGCAAGATAATCATCAATATGGTCGAATCCCAATACTACATCTAGTGGGCGACCTTCTTTATCTGGCACCACTAATGACACAATGCGGGCGCCATAATTCGTAATGCTAACTTCCATCCCCTTTGTGTTAACGATCGTAAATAGATCAGTGGAATCACCATTAACAACCGTTTGGAAATTCTGCCTAGTCAACCCCGACGGTGTTTTCAAATTTGATTTTTGTTGATTACAGGAAGTAGAGATTGTCCACAATAAAAAGGCTATTATCAAGCTATGTACTGTATTGTTCATTTATTATCTGGTTTATATAGATGGCTACTTAGATTCAACACCCAAACATACATAAAAGTTTATGGAATAAGACCTGCATAGAGGTTTATCCCACTTTGAATTATGAAGATAGTCAATTCAGGCATTAGCCATTAAGAATATCTATTAAACCGTACTAAGTGAATGTCGACTTATAAGCGATTTCGATATTACATAGCGATATCAGTATATAAAAATTGGCGCAAACTTTGTTTTGTGTATGTTGTTATCAGGTTACGTTCATAAGATGCGAAAAATTAAATTGTCAGATATCAATCTGAAAAAGGTCAGACTAAAATTTAAAGAGGGATTTAATGATGCCTCGGAAGGAAGTTTTAGACAGATTTTTGGCCGAATCAATCAGCTGGGGATAAAGCAAGGGGTTGATCAATTAGGTTTGGATAAGTTCATAAACCAATGTGCATTGCTTGCTGCAGGTTCAGGTATTATTACCGGGGCAGGCGGGCCAGCTACGATGGCGATAGGCGTACCCTTAGACATCATTAACCTAATCACGCAACAATTTCGGGTCACCCTCGCAGTTACCTATTATAAAACTGGAAATTATCAAGTCAGTTTCGATGAGTTTTTTAAGCTTTTAACCACTTCAATGAAAGGAGATGTTGGTATAACGGTTACAAAAACAGCTATGGATGAAGTAGCTCAGAAATTAATGGTCAATATGGGAGCGAAGGCCGCCAGGCGACTGGTCCCTGTAGTTGGAGCAGTGATTGGTGGATCAGCTAATTATTTTTTTATTAAACGAATAGGAGAATCATTAAAGAACGGGAAAAAAATTTAGGCATTCGAAAAAAATAGTAACTCTTCTAGCGAAATGAGCCGCTGTTTACAAGCGGTTGTTAGTAAAAACAGCTAG
>DATMSZ010000325.1:0-14598 GCA_035565175.1 Pseudosphingobacterium sp. | reverse complement strand
ACTTGAAACAAAAAAGTTTAGCATACATTTGCAGGCGTGCCGAGGCTTTCCCAAAATATAGGAGCGTACTTTTTAAAAATTGAAGTTCTGATAGGGACGGCACAGCATAAACTATGCACATCATTTACATGGACGAATCCTTTTTAATAACAATAACCTACGAGAATGCTGAACATACATTCGAAACCCGAATTTTATGGCTAGGCTATTTACATAAAATCGAAGTAAATGTGTTCAATACAATGGTGTACTTTGAGCCAGATGAAGAACGCAATTATCGGGCTGTGCTGGTAGATCCTTTGGCAGTGGCCACTACGGATTTAAACCCAGGACTTTTAGAAGCAATTGCTTGTTACCTGGAAGAGCAGGTCAAAGCACAATAGTAAGCGAGTAAAAGTAAAATCTTAAGAACGAGAGTATAAAAAGAGGGTTAAAGAATATATGTCGTGTGACATTATTCAACAAGGCTGAAAATGCCTAATGAGGCAGTCCGTGGAAAAATACGGGTTAATTAAATGTTTCGCAATGAATTTGCTGCTGCACCGGCAATACACTGTATTCCAGTGCAGATTATTGAAGAAGGAGAATGGGGTGTTCTTATAATCCGAAGGATGTGATCCGTAAGGTATGGCTTTAAGAGGCTATTTCGTTATATAGAAAGACTGACTAAAAGCACCATTCGCAGCGATATCCCAAGCTTCAACTCGCACCCATGTTCTGTTACTGAGTTTCGTTTTAAACTGCAATAATTGCGAGCCAAAGGCTTCCGTTTTAGTGAGATCGATTTTTTCTCTATAAACCTTATTTCCATCACCAGAAATCACCTCCACAAAGTTCATAGGAAAAGTCCAGTTTAGCGCTAATTTGATCGTGGCAAGTTCAGAATCGCCGAGCTGTATGGTTTCTCCAGAACGTTTGCCATTGATCGTTAATTGCGGCATTAATACTTCTCCGGTACTGGTAAAAAACTGACCTTTTTGCATACTATTGAGCACCGGCTGCCAACTATCCGTAAACTTAGGCAAGGTGTCTAGCATCAGATAATTTACGTTCATATGAGCATACATTTCATTTTCTGGCGTTATTGTAAAAAGATCGGCTTCGGAGATGACAGTCTTTTTTAGGTTCCAGTTGTTCATGTCGTCCATTAAATCAAGTACCCGTTTGCCAAGTCTTGGTTGAGATAAGTCGGCTGGCATAGGCTTCCATGCAGCTCCCATAAAGTGATCTGATAAAAAGAAATCCTCATTCTTATAGAGATCGGGCGTTTTTACTGAGCCTTTTGTGCGGGCATGAGCCGTCCATGCGAGGCCATTCTCTTCCTTTAGGAGCTTAAGCATGTCTTTTTTATCTCCAATATGGTATATCTTTCCATAAGATGGATGGTTTTCTGAAAAGGGAGCCCCCTTTTCACGTGACATAATCCAATAAACAGGTTTAGGAAAAAGATCAAGCCAATGGCCTCCAAAGAATTCATTAGGCTCTTCGCCGGGAAGAAGAAGAAACTTATCATCAGATAACCGCTTGCACTGCTCAAAAAGCGCATGTAGTTCTTTTAATCGCTGTTCGTCTGGCCCTTTAGGGTGCGCTGTATAGTGGAATTCGGCTAAATGCACAATATCAACTCCCATTCTTTTAAATACCGTAACAAAATCAGGGACTTTCGGAATGGGTTTATTTGCCAGCACAACATTCATAATGAATTCATTGTGGAAGTGGCTTGACATTGTCTTGTAACCGGGAAGTTTCACATATGCGTCATTGTGAGTGAATTTTTTGATAGTAGCGAAGGTGCTATTTTCATCTTTAGTGCTCAGCAAGCAAAAGAAATTCAGGCGTTGTTTGGTCTCTGGGGGAGCATTGAACCATGGAACGTACCTTTTGTCGCCCTGTAAGTCTTGCCGGATGCCTATTCCATATCCGTCCACCATTTTCCGATAGTTATTTCCATACCAAGTGAATTTGAGGTTAAAAGCTTCATCAAGCGGGTAAAAGTATTGATGTGGTGCCGGAAATAGGGCTAAGATGCCTTGTTTTCCTTTTGCTGCAATAGTGCGATATTTTACGGCTATATTTTTGGAAGTATCGGTCGAAATCATAGTTGTGCTTTGTAAGCTATCGCCCGTGTTGATCCAAGATACACTTTCCCATTCCGGCGACCGGCTTACTAAGCCCGCATCATAAACAATGGCTGAGGAGTCAACATTTGTGGCCATTACGGCTGCAACGTTAAAAAGCGGACTCCCATTATAAAAGGTGATTTCAAGATCTCCACTAAAGTGATCGGCCTTAAGCGAAGAAATTTTTACCACAGTACGGCTTCCAACGGTTTCTACCGCTGCAGCAGATTTTTCCAATGCAATATTGTGAGTGTTAAAAGGTTTTTCGGGCACCTTGTCAAAAAAAATGTTCCAACCATTTTGTGAAATCAAATCTCGTTTGCCAATGGTTAACAGGAAAGAGGGGTCTAAATTGGAAGAGATCAGTTTGGGAGATGCAGCCTTTCCTAGCAAGATACGACTAAACAAAGGTTTACCATTTTCCATATCAAGCTCAACCTGCCCGTAATCGTTATTACCAGCTGGCCAATTTATTTTTAAGATCTTCTTGTCGTATACTAAGCTGGCGCCGGCTTTTTTATCAAATTTTTGGCTGTTTATGGCAAGTGTTTGAGCCAAAATAACATTTGTATAACAAACAAAAAAGAGGAGGATAATCGAACGGATAAACATTTGCTTCATTTATAATGGGTCTGTACAAAATAAGCCAAAGCGATTCTATTAAAGAAGTCAATATGTTGCAAAGTTTCGATAATATGTATCAAAAACGATTTAGCAAACTTGGCTTCTTAGTCCCACAAGGTGCCGTCTAGTCCTAAAACAGTACCCAGCCAGAGTCCAATAATATAAACAAGGGCTCCCAATGCGGTAACTAACACCTTTTTCCAGCCACCCTGATACGCCAGATGCCGTAAGAGGTAAAAGATTCCACCACCAACTGCACCTGCTATAGGGACTATTACCATCGGTCTAATTTTCCATAGCTTTCCCCAGGCAGGGTTGCCCTCAACTGGAAACACAAAAGCAGTGATAAGTAGCAGGGCAATTGCAGCGCCTACCAATATAGACGTAGCTAATAAGCCGGGATGAATTGGCCGTATTATGAAGTTGTTTTTCTGAGTCATAACAATTTAGTTTTTTAATGTTTTTAGTTGTTAAAAGTACTTTGTATTTCAAAGTTAAATAGCGAATTCGATTATTCCAAATTTTATTTTTGCAACAGTGCCAAATAGGCGTCGTTTATATCAAGTCGTCTTATTTTGTTGTAAGTGGTTAATAGTTAGTTGTTAGAGCTTCTGTAATAGAGGTCAAATGAACCGTGGAGATCGTCTTCTTAGCTATTTATCGTTTTTTTTTATCATGAATATACCTGCCTGTAGATGTTTACCAGATGAATTTGGTGCTAAATGAAGATAGTCTCTGGCAATTGTATCAGTATTCGCCATATTCAAAATGACTTTTCCCGATCTTTGTACATCCTTCGTTAATGGTACGTTTTTGTCATCTTTTTCAATGATACCATTAACGTTTAATCCCATAAATATGCTATTGTTTGTAATTAGTGAATTTAAGAAGGTGTATCTAGGAGTGAAATCCATCATGCTTATCCAGAAGCAATTATTATTGGCAATGACATTATTGCTGAAGAAGAAATCCGAATATTTTCCGAACCAGATAGCGCCCTCGTAAGAGCCATATATGATTGAGTTGGTTAATGTAAAGCCCGTTACAGATAAAAACAACAAAAGTGCGTTTTTGCATTCATAGAATATGCAATGATCTACTTTTATATCGCTACCCTGCGCAAAGATCGCTCCTTGTATAGGAGCGGCATTCTTATTCCCTACAAATATGCATTGAGAAATTTCCATGCCTTTTAATTCGGCGAAATGCCGTTCGATTGCGTAGTAATAAACCACGGCTGGATTTGAATTTCCAACAAATTTCAATCCTTTAAAAGAAGTGTTGTTCCGTTCCACTTGAAAACCGGTGCAATGATCGAAACTCCCCCAGTTCTTGTTGTTTAGGGAGACAGATTGTATCACCGGCATTTTGGACGGCAGCCATGAACTATCGTCTGGCATAAGGGCGGCTTCTATCGAAAACCGCGCCTTCGCTTTAGAAGTTTTTAGAAGCAATTGATCTTTTAATAAATATAATCCGGGACCAAGTTTTATGGTAATCGGTAGGTCGCCAGTAAAATTGTTAGCTAATAAGACTGCCTTTTCAAGGCTTGCTAAAGGATCTTGCTGACGTCCGCTGGCATAGTCTTTTCCTTTTGAAGGGTCAACAAATATTTCCTGCGCCTTTACCTCTATGTAGGAAAAAGTGATAAGAAAGATCAACGGTAGAGCCGACCGACTCTTAGGCTTTTTGATGAAGATATCGTACATAATTATAAACAATTTATCTGTTCATCAAAAGTATAGTGTTCGAGGCCTTTTCGCAGTTCGGGATGATTTCATTTCTGTTCAAGTAAGTTCAGAAGTATTCTTGTATAGGCAGTCCCTGGTTTCTGTGGAACTCGCGAGATAAGGTGATCCGGTAATAAACCGGTAATAAAGTAGAGTTGAGTTGTATGGGGAACTAATAGGCATCTGATAAGCCATGACCATTTTTAAGGTTTACACGACCATTAAAAGATCTATTTCCTAATTCCTCTTGTTTTTGTTTTAGTGTTAATTTGTTTGTTTTCAGTTTGGTATGTGTATGAACGGGATTGAACAAAAATGGACGGGTATTAAACAACAACCTGTTGTTAGTATTTCTGATATTTGATTTGATCGTCTTGACCTCGTTATTAAGCCCGATCAATAATCCGATATAAGGTTAGCCACCAATAACTTAATTAGAACAATATGAAAAATCTCTGTTTTATTTTAATTACATGTATTAATGCTATTTGTCAGGCACAGATCACCTTACCGCCTGATGGTAACAAAAAAGCCTCTGTGAGTGAAAATATAGGAATCACCACTGTAAAAGTAGAATATTCCAGACCCGCTGTTAATGGGCGAGAAGGTAAAATATGGGGAAATTTGGTCCATTATGGCTTTACAGATTTGCACTATGGAACCAGCAAAGCAGCGCCATGGAGGGCAGGAGCAAATGAAAATACAACAATTGATTTTAGTACAGAAGTATTCGTCGAAGGTAGGGCAATCCCAGCTGGCAAATATGGGTTTTTCATTGCGATGGGGCAGGATCAAGCGACTTTGGTTTTTTCCAAGGTAAATTCAGCATGGGGAAGCTTTTATTATGATCCTAAAGATGATGCCTTAAGAGTCGAGGTACCTGTCGAGAAGTTAACGCAATCGGTAGAACGACTGAAATATGAATTTGAGCGACAGACAGAAGATGCAGCTATCCTTGCCTTACAGTGGGAAAAAGTAAAAATTCCCTTCAAAATCTCTGTCGATCTGCACAAAATTCAGGTAGAATCTTTTAGAAGGGAATTCAACTCTGGGATATTCTACCGTTATTGGCAAAATATGCAAATGGCGGCAAACTATTGTTTGATCAATAACATCAATCTTGCCGAGGCGCTAAGCTGGGCAGAACGCTCCATTCATACCTACTTTGGGGAAACCAACTTCCTGACGCTCTCGACATACGCGGGATTGTTAAGGAAATTTAATCGTAACACTGAAGCAGATTCCCTCATGAGTAAGGCCATTTCCATGGGTACTTCGTTGCAATTGCTGGTTTATGGAAGTGGATTGAACAAAATGAAAGAACATCAGGAAGCATTCAAAATCTTTAAAAGCAATTTGGATAGGCATCCAGAAGAGGATTATGCCCGTTTGGGTATGGTAAGAGGCCTTTATTTTCTCGACAAAAAGAATGAGGCAATAATTGTGGCGGAAGAAGGTATGCAACAAAGCCGTGATCCACAATGGAAAACCCGCTTTGAAACATTGGTGTCTGATCTTAAGGCGGGTAAAAAAGTTTTTAACTAAACGGATCAAACTGCAGCATTGGAGCACACAAATTCTGAATTTTATTTTGGTTTTTATTTTTGACTACGGAAGCTGCTGCTTTTTTAATAATTCAATTAAATGATTGCCTAAATTCCATAGGTGATACTTTTGTTTTTGTTTTGAACAACTTGCTGAACGACTGTGGATGCTCAAAACCTAATTCATAGGCAATTTCGCTTACGGATAGGTTGGTCGTTGATAATCTTTCTTTCGCTTTTTCAATGAGTTTGTTGTGGATATGCTGTTGAGTTGTTTGTCCCGTCAGCACCTTTAGTAGGCTACCCAAGTAGTTGGGTGATACATTTAGTAAACCTGCAATATGTTGAGCGGTAGGAAGGCCTTTATTTATTAAACTGTTGTTGTCAAAAAAATCATCAAGAATTGTTTCCAATCTTTCCAACACTTGATGGCTGCTTTTTTTTCGGGTAATGAATTGCCGTTGATAAAAACGTTCGCAGTAATTCAATAATAACTCTATTTGTGCGATGATGATATTTTCACTGAATTTGTCAATATTTGAATGATATTCTCGCTGAATATTTTGCATCATGTCTGTAATGATATTTTCTTCTTTATCAGACATAAACAAGGCTTCATTAACAGCGTAACCAAAAAACTCGTATTGTTTGATTTTTTTTGCCAAAGAGGTGTTCCACAAAAAATCAGGGTGGATAAACAAAAGCAAACCTGTTGGTTTTATTGTTGGTTTTTCAGCTATAAGGTGTACTAACTGGCCTGGTGCAACAAATGACATCAAGCCTTCATCAAAATCGTATTGCTGCTGCCCATAACGAAATTTACCCTGAATATTCCGTTTCAATCCAATGGAATAAAAATTCTGAACCCAGGTGATTTCTTTTTCATCGGTTTGGTATTCCACCAAGCCATAATCTACTAAACTCACCAAGGGATGTTCGGGTTTTGGTAAACCACTCATTTTATGAAACTCACTAATGGTGTTGAATGTATGAATATTCTTGTTTCTCATAATAATATACTAAAATAATAAAGATAGAGCAATCTTTTGATGGCCCTATCTTTTTTGTTCTTAAAAGTCTGTTGATTTGCTTAATGCTTCATTCGCAACCAGTTCTTTCTGTAAAATCTGAATTTTATTGTTAGCTAAATTGAAAGAATCACTACCCATAAAGAAATGAAGGGGCGGATTTTCACGTTCTGCTAACTGGACGAATGCAAGAGCTGCTTTCTCAGGATCACCTACTTGATTACCTGGAATATCTTCCAAATGTACTCTTTCAAGTTCTCTGGCTTCTTTGTAATCTTCAATCGGATTTTCAGCCACTCGTAATGAACCCTTCAATAGAAAATTAGTTCTGAAATAGCCCGGATAAACGATAGTAGCATTTATACCCAAGGATTTCGTTTCTGCCGAAAGTGCTTCAGTTAATCCTGCAACGGCAAATTTGGTGGCATTGTAAATTCCCCAACCTGGAAATGATCCCAAAAATCCCGCGATCGAAGAAATGTTAATAATATACCCCGATTTTTTATCACGGAAATGTGGCATTACATTTCTGATGACATTCAGCAAACCGAATACGTTGGTGCCAAAATTCTGGCTGGCTTCTTTATCGCTCAATTCTTCCAATGTGCCTAATTGACCATAGCCTGCATTATTTACTACTACGTCAATGCCACCAAAAGTTTTTAAGGTTTTTGCAATAGCATTGCTCACACTTTTTTCATCTACCACATCTACTTCCAGAGGAAGAAAATTCGCAGATGCCTCCACTTCTTTTTCCAAACTTTCAACAGTTCTGGAAGTAGCAGCTACTTTGTAGCCTTCATTTAACAATCTTTTTACCAAGGATAAGCCCAATCCCTTAGATGCTCCGGTTACAAACCATACTTTATTTGTGTCCATTTTTTTGAATTTTAGATTAATAATTATTTACATTACAAAGTTGGGCATAGTGCAAATGATAGATGCAGTCAAATCAATGGTTGTTGTAACCGAATCAATGATTGTTTATAAACTTTCGAGGTTTCGCTTATTGTTTTACTTTTAAAAAGGCAGGTGAGCGCTCATGGAATTGTTACCTAGCTCATTCCACATACTGTCGTTTTTAGCGCTATAATTGTCGCATACACACAGCGAGCGGCATACTATTGTTGCCGAGATTTGTATCGTAACAAAAACAAAAACGCACGATATGAATAAGCATATTATAATCAGTCTCTCGATTGCTATTGCTGCGGCGGTAGCGATATCTTGCCAATCTAAGACGGATGACCAAAGCGCTTCAACAGAATCAAAAGATACGGTTGTCAATCAAATTATAACACCTGCTGATAGTGGCTATGCGGACGTAAACGGATTAAAAATGTACTATGAGGTATATGGAAAAGGTAAACCCATCGTCCTGCTACATGGCTCTTTTATGAGTATACCCTTGAATTGGTTGCAAATTATACCGCTATTTGCAAAAGACCGTAAAGTAATAGTAGCTGAAATGCAAGGCCACGGCCGTACAAGAGATATCACTCGCGCACTCAGTTACGAAGGTATGGCAGATGATGTGTCGGGACTACTCAAGCATCTCAAAGTAGATAGTGCTGACATACTTGGATATAGCATGGGAGGAGGAGTAGCCTTCCAGTTAGCGGTGCGGCATCCAGAGCAGGTACGCAGACTCATAGTATTGTCAGGCAGCTATACGCACGATGGATGGTGGCCTGACGTAGAAGACAGCTTTGCCACTATCACCGCAGATATGTTTAAAGGCTCATCTATAGAAAAAGAATACGGCAGACTTGGAAACGATCCGGCCCATTTTCCGGAATTTGTTAAAAAGGTTATGAGCATAGATTTGAAGCCTTATGACTGGTCCAAGGAGGTCAAGAATATACAAGCCCCGATATTCATGGCCATTGGCGATGCCGACGGTATACGATATGAACATGCTCTTGAGCTGTTTCGTGCCAAAGGTGGTGGGAAAATGGGAGATATACACGGGTTGCCTACCTCTCGCCTTGCCATTATACCAGGTACCACGCATATAGGCATGATGCAGCGAACGGATTGGTTGATCCCTATGATCAACGATTTCCTAGATTCCGATCTCAAGACAACGCCGCCTACATTTTAGAGACAATACAGAGATCTTTTTATCTGAACCTCCCCCAAAATTTGAATACTGTTTTGAGGGAGGTCTTATGAAAGTGATTATTGCTTAAAAACATAAGGATAGAGTTACTATAACGAAGCTTATGCAAATGTTTTTTCTTACTATGTTTGTGTCGTGATTTTTTTTATTTTTGAGCGATGAGAATGACTGTAATGTTATAAACTTTTTCTTGGCTTAACTCTAAGCAATGCACCGTACTTGTTAATGGTGCAAGTATTTTATTATCTATTTTTTTCCTTTTTTCACGTGTCCTTGAACAACAGTAAGGAATGTTGTGCTATGGATTTAATAAAAAAATGAATTTTATGCTAGATATATTGAGTGAACAAGAAATCAAACAATTTACTACAGATGGGTTTGTTCGGATTGATAATGCGTTTTCTTCAGATATAGCAAATGCAGCTTTGGATATTTTATGGAGGGATATTCCATTTGAACGGTCGGCCCCAAATACCTGGACAGAACCTGTAGTCCGCCTAGGGATGTATTCTCAACAACCCTTTATAGAATCGCTTAACAGCCCGAAGTTGCATTCAGTTTTTAATCAATTGATTGGCGTTGATAAATGGATTCCATGTCGTAGCGTAGGAACATTTCCTGTGAGGTTTCCTTCAGACAAGAAACCGAATGATACAGGTAAGCATGTAGACGCTAGTTTCCCTGGCGATGACCCCTCGAATTATTTTGAATGGCGTGTTAACGTGAAATCCAAGGGCCGGGCCTTATTGATGTTGGTTTTATATTCGGATGTAAGCGAAGTGGATGCTCCAACAATCATTTACAAGAAATCGCACTTAGATGTTGCAAAACTTTTATATCAAGCGGGGGATTGGGGGCTTTCTTTTATGGATCTTGCGGCTAAGCTGGAAGATTTGCCAAAGTGTGAAGAAGTATTTGCAACGGGCAAAGCGGGCACCATTTATCTGTGTCATCCATTTCTGGTACATGCGGCTCAGGCACACCGAGGCGATACACCTAAATTTATGGCTCAACCTCCATTATTACTGCGGAACGAATTAGTTATTGCAGATGCGGATGTTGGTTATACCCCCGTAGAAGAAGCTATTCGGTTAGCATTAAACCAGATCCCAAGGTAGTTGGTAAAGGGATATCTCATTTGTCCGTGTTATCAAAATGGTATATTTTAAGACTGTTTTGGTAGCATGGGCTTTGTACTAACACATACCTTTGCCAATAATAATCTACAAATTATAGAAGCAATGAATAAGGCATTAATTGTAATAGACATTCAAAATGACTATTTTGAAAATGGCGCTATAGAACTTGTTAATCCCATAGAAGCGAGTCTAAACGCAGGTAAAATGATCGATTATTTTAGAAAGAACAAATTACCGATAGCACATATCCAACACCTCTCTGTGGATCATAATCATTCCATTTTTATTCCGGGGACTCTAGGTGCTGAAATCCATGAAAATGTAAAGCCACTCAAAGAGGAAAAATTAATCCAGAAACATTATCCAAATAGTTTCAGGGAAACTGATCTGTTGGAATACTTAAAAGCAAATGATGTTACGGATGTTGTTATTACCGGAATGATGACACACATGTGTATAGATGCAACGACAAGGGCAGCCAAGGATTTCGGATTGAACTGCACGGTTATTGGGGATGCCTGTGCGTCGAGGGATATGGAAATAGGCGGAAATGTAGTAAAAGCTAATGACGTTCATAATGCTTTCTTAGCAGCGTTAGCATTTTTCTATGCGACAATAACAAGCACAGAAGAATACATCTCCGGATAAGTCGATAGATTATCGACGTAGAACGAAACAGTAGGTCTCAAGACTTCGCTGTTTCGTTTTTTAAATTGATATAAGAGGTGAAATATTAAAATACCTATATCTCCATTAGCTAAGTGCAGTGTTATTCCACACTGTTTATAAACTCCGAAGTAGTTTGCCCGGTTTGCGATTTAAAGAAACGCATTAAGTGACCAGGCTCAGAAAAATTGAGTTCATAAGCAATTTCACTAATTGTTTTATCGGAGTGGATCAGAAAATTTTGGATTTCGAAAAGTAAACGTTGTTTGAGCAGATGCACGGCCGTAATATTAAACTGTGCCTTGACTGCTTTGTTCAACGTAATTCTACTGACATTTAATAGCTCCAGATAATCATTTATGCGTTGTTTTTCACAAACATGGCTTTCCAACAATTTCTTGAATTGGAAGGCATAATTGTTTTCCGTTTTTTCTAATGATAAGTTGTTCTGATTGGCATATGTTCGATTGAGTGTTTGCAGTAGATAATATAACAAGGAGCGGATAATGTGTACACTATCCGGCTTGGTTGCTACTAACTCGGTTTTGATTTCTGTTAGTATACCGCACGATTTGGCCATTTCTTCCGCGCTGACAGGCATAAACAGAGGGTATTCCAACTGGTAGAAATACAGTAGCTTGTAGGTAAATAGCTTGTCAGAAAAAAAATCATTCAGAAAATCCTCTTGAAAAATCAGGGTGGTAAACTCCAGATGGTTAGGGTTGAGTTTCCATTGTCTTTTTTGAAAGGTAGATATGAAAATGATGGAGTTGTCCCTAACGTCAATTTTCTGTTGATTCAATATCAATGTACCTTTTGCTTTCTTAAAAAACACAATTTCAAAAAAGTCGGCATTATAGGTTTCGGTATCAAGATAATCGACCTCATGATTAGCTAATACATTGAGCAGGAACTCTACGCCACATTCCCCTTTATGGAACTTAATTGTTTTCAATGATGTAACCAATTTTAGTACATCAAAGGTAGGAAAAATTGCCTGTTGTTAAGCCTATCTATAGCTAGAGTATTCGCATGATTATTTATGAAATTTCCACGACCTTTTATGACGCTCATCGACTTTATGACGATTTTTAAATAAACAACAGGGTGTGCGCGCCAATTAAACCACAGTTAGCGTTAATTAATTCTTATTCTTTTACTCTCAATCTCCTCCTTGTTTTTTTGTTTTGCTTTACCCTTGCTGCCAAGAGACATTGAGTAAGTAAGCATGATTATAGGGAATTTACGTGATTCAGGATTAAAGGTTGCATAACTTTCACCATCAAAAGCTTCCCGGGTTAGCATTCCATAGTAGCTTTTATATTTAATGGTACCTAATATGTCATATACTGAAAGTTGAAGAGCTCCTTTATTCTTTAAATCTTTTTTTATACCAGTATTAATGGCGCCAAATTTCTCTGTTTTTACTGTTCCAGTATATGAAGATGAGCTGTAAAATCCCGATAATTCCAAAGATAACTGGCCGGGCAGTAAAAACAACTGGTTCCAGTTTACCGAATAATCTACAAATGTTTTTTTTACAGGATAAAGAGTATAATTTTCTTGGAACTGCCTCCATCCAACCACAAAATTGCTGTTAATAGTCCACCAGCTTGTAAGTTGGAAGGAAAGATCTGACTGAAAAACGATATTGTTCTGATAACGGACATTTTGAGGAGATATATACATTAAGTTTTTCTGGGGGCTTTCCGTTAATTGGTATTGGGCGATAGGGTTATTATCTCTACTTAAAGAGAGCGAAAACGAATACTTCCTATATTGATACCCTGCTCGAACCACTTGTGTTATTGTAGGTTTAAGCAAAGGATTGCCCGTAAATACGGTGATTGGATCGTTATAGGTTACAAAAGAAGAAAGATCGTTGTAAGATGGTCTGCCGATCCTTTTAGTATAGGATAATTGCCAAGCTTCATCGTCAGATACCTTATGAGAGAAGGAAATACTTGGAAACAAAACGCTAAGCCTGCGATCAATTGTTGTTTTTCCTGCATCCCTATCGTCTGCATGGGTGCGAGAATACTCATATCTAAGTCCGATATCAAACGTATTAGCTGTATCAGCGCTTACATTGAGTGTTGCATAAACTGCCCCAATGTTTTCTTTCATCACTGTGTTATTGCTAGTTTCGCCTCTGCTTATCCAATTTCCGCTTATTAGACTCTCAATGCGGGAAAACCCTGTGCTTCGGGTAAAACTACCCTTAAATCCTGTTTCCAATTTCAAGCGATTGTTCCATTTCTTTGAATAATCTATCTTCCCAATTCCAACCTGGACGAGGGTTTCAGCAAAACCTCTCTGAACAGGAGCGAAAAGTGTGTCGTTCTTAAGTTCTGTCTGATTTCCATTTCTGTCAGTAAAAGAACTTTGAATATTGCTAGGATTATCGTTTTTAAAGTACAGGTAATCAAATTCGGTGTTGAATGTTTCGTCCTCGTTTATTTGCCTTTCTATGTAAACAGAACTCCTCATATTCTGTGATCGGTTTTTGGAATGTATCACTCCGTTGAACAACAGGAGCGAATCTGGTAAAATAGTAAACCATCGTTGATTATCATTATGGGCCATCAAGCTCAGGGTGTTATAATCAAGGCTGGCGCCGATTGTTGTTTTAGGATGCAAATATAGATCTATGCCCACTGATGCGTCATGAATATTTCTTGTTGGCTTACTGAAGTTCTGGAATTGAACCGTTAGAGGTCCGCCTAAAGGAGGGAAATCCTGGTGACTATCACCGCTCAGCCAATGATAGCTTCGGTTGCGGGAAAATGTATAAGAACCACTTATATTCACCTTCGCCGTCCGCTGACCCAGCTGTAGACTGGCTACAGCTTTTTCGCCTTGTCCATATCCTCCCGAAATGGATGCATTGATTGTTGTGCCAGCTTTCTTGTTTTTTTTCATTCTTATATTGATAATACCGGCATTTCCCTCAGCATCGTATTTTGAAGGTGGTGTACTGAACAGCTCAATATTATCTAAATCATTTGCGTTTATTCCGCTTAAAAAAGCGGTTAACTGATCCATAGACATACGCAGCAGTTTGCCATCAATCATAACGGCCACACCAGTTTTTCCATTTAAGGAAATGGAGTTGTTCCGCTGATTGACAACAACTCCCGGCGATCGTTCTAATACTTCAAGTGCCGAGCTGCCTTTATTGAGCATCCCTGCATCTACGTTTACTATAATTCCTGCATCGATCTGTTCCAGCAAAGGTTTTCTGAATTGTATTGTAACCTCACTCAGTGATTTTATTTCATTTTTTACCACCTGTATGCCAATGTCCCTACTAGATTTTATATCACTCAGTTCAAATGGAGAAGAGTTCCATGGTTGGAAATTGATGGTAGAAAGTCGAATATAATAGCTTCCATTCTTGTTCGTTCCTGTTTTAAATTTTCCTTGTTCATCTGTTAAAGTTGTGGCAACTACAGAATGATCTTTGCTATTAAGCAATAACACCGTTGCTCCTGTAATCGGAATACTATCGACAGTCACGAAGCCGCCAGATACCTGAGCCATACAACGGCAAGATGTCAATAGAAATAATACGATATAGATTGTTTTTTGCATATTCGTTTGTTCTGAAACACAAAGAAATCCG
>DATMSZ010000324.1:0-2308 GCA_035565175.1 Pseudosphingobacterium sp. | reverse complement strand
AAATAAACCACACACAATTATACCGCTTATTATAAGCTTGCAATATTGCGTTATTTAAAATAGATGAAATGTTAACAACTTTACTACCCTTTTCTTTAGCCCTTGCAGCCTCTTTAATTGTTGTTCCTGCTATTATTAAGGTGGCCTATCATAAACAATTGGTAGACGACCCGAGGTTGGAAGACAGAAAAATACATCGCTATAGCGTACCGAATCTGGGTGGTGTAGCTGTTTTTAGTATTTTCGCCTTAATTAGTTGCTTATTTACTTCTCCGAGTTCTCTCCAACAAGGCAATTTCATCTTTGCAGCGGGTATTATCATTTTTTCGATAGGCTTAAAGGATGATCTGGTATCGTTAGATCCCTATAAAAAATTCTTAGCACAATTTATCACTGCTTTTATTACTGTGTATTTAGCGGACATTAGATTTACCAGTTTTTACGGCATCTTGGATATTCAAGAGATTTCGCCTTTCTTAAGCTATCTCTTCACAAGTGTTGCCATGGTATTTATTATAAATGCTTTTAATCTTATTGATGGGATTAACGGCTTATTGGGTGGCCTCACCCTTCTTATATCATTGACTTATGGTACCTTGTTTTATTTCATGAATGAGCAAGGTCTCTCTGTTCTAGCCTTTAGCTTAGCAGGAGCGGTATTAGGCTTTTTAAAATACAATGTGGGAAGAAGAGCACGAATCTTTATGGGCGATGCCGGGGCCTACTCAATTGGTTTTATTATTGCTTTATTTTCTATAAAATTTATTGAGCTAAACAAAAATGTCACACTGGAAACAGATAGCTTTCACTTTATTAAGTCGGCCCCTGCAATTGTATTGGCTATACTTATTATCCCTACCTTCGACACCCTACGCGTCTTCACAAAAAGAATCATAAATGGCAAGTCGCCTTTCTTTGCTGACAGAAACCATATACACCATCGTTTGTTAAACATAGGCTTTACTCATTCACATGCCAGTGTCATTTTGATTGGTACAAATCTTGGATTTATAGCGTTGGCCTTGGGACTCGACAGGATAGGTACTACTCAATTAATGTTGGTTGTTATTCTCACAGCGCAATTTATAAGTGCGATGTTCTGGTTATATGACGCTAAACGGAATCTAATAGCCACCAATAAGGCGAAAGATGTTTTATTGCCCATAGAAGAATCGAATGATATTTCTTTGAAAACAATGCCTGTTAAAAAGGTTGTATCTAAAGAAATCAAAGAAGAATTATTAGAACGACTAGAAGATCAAAAGAGTTAAAGGAGAATAGTAAAAGACGCTACTGCATAAGGCACCTTGTTTGTAAATGGGAACGGCCCTCGAATCGAACGAGCACAAAACCGTCTCGTATACGGCCGCTTTAAGCTATGGGATATCTCAGAACTGCAATCCATCATATGCTGATTTCCCGAGATTTAAGAATAGACACTCACTGGCTTACATTGAGCTAGTTCAAAATATTTTAAAAAAAATTGTTAAAAAAATAATACTATTTTCTCTTACCCCCCTCTTCCACTTTTGGTTTGAGTGAGTGTTGCACGACATGTTTTTTGGATTTTTGAGGATTGAGGTTTTGCAGAATATTTTGTTAGCATTCTCTAGGTCTAAGTAAGCTAGGATAACAGTTTGCTCCATCGAGGAAGAGGTGTGCAGAAGCATCAAAATAAACGATGAAGCCGTTTGTTCTGCCGTTTTATCCTGTGAAGGTTGCCAACTCAGTTTTGAGCCAGACCAGAGCATACTATATGCTTGATAAACTATTAAGGCTTTATCTAGCTATTATTTAAAAAGGATTTAACCATTATTTTTATAGGCTTCAAAAAGGGAGCCAGAAGGACACTTAATTTGTAAGTTAAATAATTTATAAAAGTATCAGGATTGTAATGTTCTTTAGTATAGTAATGCATTTTGTATTTTGCAGCGCCTTGAAAATGGGAAGAATTAAACTGTACTTTTTCACCAGTCGCTAAATATCCATACGCTTTGTAATTCTCGATGAAAACATGTTTTTTCCCATTAAGCATTTTAAATTTCTGATTATTTTCTGTATAATTCAAATCAGAATTAATATTTCCGTCTGGGATACTTTGATTAGTAAGTGCATAAGCATTATAGATTGAATAATTTTTTCCATTCAGATCAAAAAATAGCTTTAATTGTGTCATATCACAAACGCCGCCAGGAATCTTTTGGGATACATGACTTCTCCATTTTTCCCTAAGAAGTCTAAAAATTTTAGGATCTACATAGGAATCATTAAAGAACCTGGTGATTTCAGATATTATTTTGGATGAGAT
>DATMSZ010000323.1:0-11170 GCA_035565175.1 Pseudosphingobacterium sp. | reverse complement strand
TTACATATAAAAAACAAAGAACATGAAATTAGTAGGGAAATTATTATTTGTACCAATTCTATTAGGGGCTTTTTTTGTCTTTACGGCCACCGCTCAAGACAAAAAAGAAACGGAGAGGATTAAGAAATCCATCACAGTGGTGAAAGATTTTAGCGAGATGAAAGAAAGCATACCATCTAAGTTATTAGAGCAGGCCCAGGGCATTGTAATAATCCCTAAGATGATCAATGCTGGCCTAGGCATAGGTGGAAAAAGAGGAAAAGGAATTGCGATGGTGAAATTATCATCGGGCGAATGGAGTAATCCGGTTTTTATGACAATTACCGGTGGTAGTATTGGCTTTCAAGCCGGTGTCCAGGCGGTTGACTTAGTATTGCTTTTCAAACATAAAGAATCCCTTTCTGACGCTAAGAAAAGTGAGTTTACTATCGGAGGGGATTTATCGGTGGCAGCTGGGCCTGTAGGTAGGAACACTAGCGCAAATACCGATTATAAATTGGAAGCAGAAGTTTATTCCTATTCACGCAGTAAGGGTTTATTCGCAGGCGTAAGTATAAACGGATCCAATTTAGCCTTTGATAAAACAGCTATCGCAAACTTTTATGGCAGCGATGTAAGTACCTCTTATCTTTTCAAAAGTGCCAGCCAAACGTCAGCAGATATTAAAACGCTTCGTTCTATTCTAGCCGAAATGGAAAAATAACAATCTGTAAAAAGAATTCTAAAAAGTCGTCATTTCCTTTAGTTAACCAAAGGAAATGACGACTTTAGACTTTTTAGGCGTCCTCTTTTAATATCCTGGGTTTTGATACATTTTCTCTGGATCTAACTGATATTCATCATAAGGAATCGGGAAATACCTGTCTTTCGTACTGATGTTATTCAAATTAGCTAAACCGTAGTCGCTTTGGCTCTTTGCCTTAAAATAAGCAACCAATTCTGTAGCGGTATAATTTCGGATCAAGTCGAACCAGCGATGGTTTTCAAATGCCAGCTCTACACGTCGTTCGTGAAGAATGGCTTCCTTCAATGTGAAATACTTTGTGGCATATGCGGTATTTTGCATAGCTTCCTGATAAGAAGGCATGCCTGCACGGGCCCTTACTTGATCCAATAAAGCGATGGCTTCCCCATCTTTACCTAATTTCATCTTGGTCTCTGCTAATAACAACATGATGTCTGCATAACGAATCACAATCCAGTCATTTCCACCCCAACCTTGTGCACCGGCTGCCGGACTGGTGTCTCTAAATTTAGTAATAAACCAATCGCTTACTTGCGGATCCGCAGCAAACTTCACAGAGAAGTCTTTTCGCAGATCACCTTGCTCATAATCGTTCACTAAATCGCGTTTGGCCATACCTCCTGATCCTGTGGATGGTTTTAGGGAATTGATCGTTTCTCCCTTTGCTTGATTATTACGCGCAATAGCGGAGGAATAATTCTGATCACCTTGCAAGTATTGAATCTGGAAAACCAACTCTTTACAGGCATTTTTCTTATTTACATCAAATACGTCGGTGTAGGGAATCTCCTTCAATTCACCAAAACTACGCATGTTATAGGCTGCCGAAAGATACGTTTCTGCCTGTTGAAGATTTGCTTGCGTATTTTCACTCAAGGTAGATCCCATTGTTAAGTAGACTTGGCCAAGCAGCGCATTGATAGCTGCTTTGGAAACCCTTCCAACGGCGTAATCCCATTGCTCATTAGGTAAGTTGCTGTCCAAAGCCTCGGTTAAGTCTTGCACAATCTGAGTATATACGACACGCTCCTCTTGCCGATAGGCAATTGCCGATACTTCATCCCTTGTTGTAGGAGGAACTGTTGTTAAAGGAACAGCACCCCATTTCCGCACCATGTGAAAATACAGGAATGCACGGATAAATTTAGCTTCGGCCATGTAACGTTTTTTGGTGTCTTCATTTGAAAAAGACACCTCATCAATATGGGCCAGTAAGGTGTTGCACCGAGCAATTCCATCATACATATTTACCCAATGCGTTTTTAGATAAGAATTACTCGGGAGTAAGGAAAAATCATTAAACTGAAAAGGTTCGCCCGAGTTGGATTGATTATCGTTAGTTCCGGTATTATCCGAACGTTGTTCGCTATAGAGACTGCTGGTTTCACCAATGGTATTTCCACTGCGGAGCGCCTGGTATAAACCATTAACAGCCAATAATACGTCGTTCTCTGTTTTAAAATAGTCCTCTATTAATGTTGCATTCGGATCTTTTTGATCCAGAAAATCTTTACTGCAAGAACCTAAAGTCATGATCGCAATAGGCAAAATATATTTCAACTTCATATGATGTGCTGTTTTAGAAAGTTACTTTTAAACCCAAATTATACGACCGAACCAACGGATATAGGCCGTAATCCACGCCAGGTGTCAGGTTGGTGGCATTTTTACCGTTATTATAATCAGGCTCCGGATTATACCCCTTGTAATCCGTGATCGTAAATGGATTATCTACACTGGCAAAAAAGCGAGCACCGGATATTTTTAAAGAAGAAATCCATTTCTCAGGAAAGGTAAAGCCCACCATGATATTGGTCATTCTCAAATACGATCCATCTTGCAGATAGAAATCAGATAAACGCGTGCTGTTACTCTGGGTACCTGCTCTGGATGCTCTGTATACTTTACCATTGCCAGGGCTTGCTGCTGAACGCCAGCGTTGATCAACATCGGCATATTGATTGCCGGAGCCTTCCATATTATAGAGGTAATAATCGTAGCCATCAAGAATTTTATTTCCTTGAGAACCATTAAAGGAAGCCCTTAAATCAAATTTTTTATAGCGGGCGCTAATCGCGAAACCGTAGGTAAAGTCAGGATAAGGATTACCGATAATCTGTTTATCGCTATCGTTGACGATGCCATCGCCATTGATGTCTTCAAAGTAAAGATCGCCCGGATGCATCGGATTCGATTGTGCCGCAGAAGGAGCTACCTGTTGGTAATTTTCCTCGGTTGCTACACCGAGCACTTTAAATCCCCAGAACATCCCAACGGGCTGACCCTCTTGGGTAACATGGGTGATATAAGAACGTTCGGCACCGTTCATATAGATGGTAGAAGCACCTCCTAAATCTAACACCTTATTCCGATTGACGTTAATATTTCCACTGAATGAGAGATTAAAATCCTGCTTTTGAATGAGCGCAGCGTCAACCTGAAAATCAAAGCCCTTGTTTTGCACCTTGCTGTCTTCCAAATTGGTTAAGATAGAAGAGGTTCCTGATACTGCTGAAATCGGTTGATTAAATAATAGGTTATAGGAGCGGCTCAGGTAAAAGTTTGCCAAAAAGTTTACACGGCCATTCAGGATACCCACATCCAAACCCGCATTGTATTGAGAAGTAGACTCCCAACTCAAATTAGGGTCCTTTAAATCGTCGGGCCAATAAGCTGTTGCCACTTGACCGCCTATAATTGTGCCCCCTGGCGCATTATAAGTTGGTAAAGCTTCGTAGTCGCCAATATTATTATTTCCACTCAAGCCCCAGCTTGCTCTAACTTTTACCGAAGAACCGGATCCTAACCAGTCATTATAAAAGTCTTCGTTCGAGAGTGTCCAGCCTCCTGATACAGAGGGAAAATAGCCCCATTTATTATTAGGACCGAAACGGGAAGAACCATCTGCACGGAAAGTTGCCTGTAAAAAGTATTTCGACTTATAATTGTAACTCACACGGCTGAAATAGGATTCTAGCGTAGTACGCTGTTTATAGGCCTTTTCTAACCAAAAGTTTGTCGGGGCAGCTCCTTTATCCGTGATTTCACCAATCGCATCGCTTTGAAAACCATTGGCCCTTACAGAAGTGAAATCTACATCCGTTTGCTGCGCAGAATAACCTATCAAGGCGTCGAGGTTATGATCGCCGAAGGATTTTTTATAATTTAAGGTTGCCTCTCCCAATATATCCAGATCGCCTTGGTTATCTGCCTGTGCATAGGCAGCATTAATGGCCTGTGGCGAATACGGAGCGTAGTTACCATCGCTTAGGCTGGTCGGTTTATAATAATCGTATTTTTCGTTATACGTTGTTACGCCACCATTTACCCTTAACCGGAGACCCTCAATAATATCAAAATTAGCGAAAGCATTATACAGCGAACGGCGCTCCTTGCGATTGTCTTTCACCATGGAAACATAAGCAAGTGGATTTTCAGGATTTTGAATACCATAATTTTGCGCAGAAAGTTCTGCCATCTGGTATTGAATTGGGTTGCCACTTTGATCGCGCGCCGGAAGATAAGGTAGGTAAAGCAGGGCTGCCATCGATGGGCTTCCGTTATAACGGCCTGTTCCCACTTCATTGTTATCATTATAAGTAAAGGCAATATTCGCCCCTACTTGTAATCTTTTGCTGATTTGTGCATCGATATTACTGCGAAAGTTAAAGAGCGTTTGGTCGGTACCAAGCATAATCCCATCTTGATTTTGATAAGATCCACTGATATAATAATGGACTTTTTCGCTACCACCATAAAATGACAAGTTATGTCTTTGGAAAGGTGCGTTACGATACAATTCATCCTGCCAATCGGTTTCATACTGAGGAGCTTTCGCTCGTCCGGTTGAAAAATCGTAAATATCTGTCGGAAGCTGAACTGACCCAGCATTTCCAACAAGCTTAACACGTGTAGCATTGTCGTCCATGAACATATTGTCCGACCAAGGTTTTCCTGAATTAACTACCAAGTCTTTGTATGCATTGTTCCGCCCATCAATGAATAAGTCAATAAACTGCGAGGCATTGAGAAGGTCGACTTTCTTTGAAAGTTGACCAAAGCCCGCTTGCACATCGTAATCGACATGGCTTGTACCTTCTTTCCCTCTTTTGGTTGTGATCAATATAACTCCACCTGCACCGCGGGACCCATAAATGGCTGCAGACGCAGCATCCTTCAATACATCGATGGATTCAATGTCATTCGGGTTAATATTTATATTATTCCCCGCAGGATAACCATCAATGACATACAAGGGGTCAGAGCTCGCATTGATGGAGCCAATACCCCTTACTCTGATTCTAGTACTGTTATAGGGCGCGCCACTCGTTTGAGAAACTTGTACACCAGCCAGTTTACCCACTAACGCTTGCCCTAGCTTTGGAGCTGTTAAGTTCAACTCGTCGCTCTTCACGCTCGAAATGGCGCCCGTTACATCCGATTTCCTGACCCGTTGATAACCAATGGAAACAGTTACTTCTTCCAATTCATTGGCACTGGCGTTCAAGCGTACAATTAGCGGGGTATTTCCCTCTTCTACAATAACTTCTTTGGTTTCGTAACCAATATAGGTAAAAACCAAGGTTGCTCCAACAGGGGCATTTAAAGAGAAATTACCACTGCCATCGGTTGTTGTACCATTCGCAGATTTATTTTTCTCCCTTATACTTACCCCTGGAATAGGCACTTGCTGGCCATCTGTAACGGTTCCTTTTACAGTCTGCTGTAAAACCGCTATCTTGTTTTTTACTTTCGACGGAGTGTCTACTTTAATGTTAGTTGTAAGCGTTTTAGCCTCAGCAGAAAACGGAATTACGCCACTTATCCCCAATGCTAATAATAAAATAGCCCGAGATAGTTTGCTTTTTCTTCCATTTTTACTCATAAGGGAACATTGTGTGTAAAAATTAGCATGCATCATTAAGAAGTTAATTAAAGCGGGGTTGAACCGCCTTGTGAATTTGCTGCAAAGCTTCGCTTTTCATATTAGGTAAACGTTAGCTCACGATTAAGTTATCTTTTACTTGCATCTATTATCTCCACCGATATTGTCACTTTCCAATTAGATAACAGCTGCGATATAAAGAAGTAAAACCTTCATGTACAATAGTTGTTAGAATAGTACTTAATGGGAATAAACACTTTTGCCAATCTCGTATACTAGAAGGCATCCATTTTTCCCTTATCGATCATTTTCTAAAAATTTATTGCAAATGGAGTAACTGTATAACAACTAAATTAAGGGAGAACGAATGAAACGATTACAGTTGAACAGCGAGGATCTTTATAAAACGTTAAATGTTTTACCATTTATTGTTTACATCGTATTGCCAAGTGGAAAGATCGAATATTGCAACGACTATTCATACACTTTCACCGGTGTGAGCTGTGACGATCTGATCAATCGGGGCTGGAGAAAAATCATTCATCCGGAAGATTTCCATGGATTAATTGATCAATGGACTCAAACAGCGCCCAATACAGAGCTACTGGAATATGAAATACGCCTTAAACGGAAAGACGAAAGGTACTTATGGCACCTAAATAAGGCCTTACCTTTAAAAGATTCATCGGGAAATATTGTACTATGGATTGTGACGGCCATTGATATCCACGATCGCAAGGAGATGGAAGAGGAAATCATAAAAAGTAGAGAGCTTTTAAACTCGGTATTTGAAGCTTCTCATAGCACCATCAGCGTTCTCGAGGCCATAAAAGATAAAAACGGCGAAGTAATAGACTTTCAAATTGTACTGGCTAATCATACATCAGACAATTTTAAAGAAACAAGCGCCGCTAATAAGCCTTCAGCAGAACGCTATTCGGCAATATTTTCGAGCTTCAAAAGAACAGAACTATTTGATAAGCTTAAAGAAGTGGTAAAATCCGGCAATAAAATTAACTTGGAGTTACAGCTGGATGCCGAACACGATTATAAATGGTATAGAGCCGATGCTGTTAAGTTAAATACCGGTGTTGTACTTTCCTTAAGTGATATTACCGAAAGTAAAGTTGCTTCTGAAGAACTACTTAAATTGGAAAAAGAGAAGCTTGTTTGGGAAAAAGAACAACATACACAGGTTCTGAAAGCAATTTTGCACACACAAGAAGAAGAAAGGAAGCGAATTGCCGAAACCTTACACAATGAAGTTGGTCAGTTACTCTTTTCTGCCAATCTACATGTAGACCATGAGGACAAAAAGAACAGCCGGCTTTACCTGAAAAAAGCCATCAAAAAAGTTCGTTCTATTTCCTTTGAATTAGTTCCATCTGTCCTTCAAGATTTTGGGCTTCGGAATGCCTTACACGATCTCGCTCGAGAAACCATCGAATCCAAAGAAATAGCCTATGAGCTAATCATTCATGATGTAAATGGCAATCTTTCACAAGAATTAAACATAGCCATTTACCGCATCGTACAAGAATTGTTAAATAATATAGTCAAACATTCATCGGCCACAGAAGTTACCATACGGGTCGAAATTATAAACGGAGGCTTAGCGATAAGTGTAAAAGATAACGGAGTGGGAAGTGAGCATCCGAACGCTGATCATTTAAAAAAAGGATTCGGTCTGACAAATATTATAAGTAGAGTCCATCTCCTGCAAGGGCAGATATCAATTAGGACCGCTAGCGGCCATGGCTTTGAAGTCCTAATTGATATACCGATGGAATTTTAACTGCCTAAATTTGCCTTGAATTATTAAGCTTAGAATGTGTATCCTAAAGTTAACAGAAAATTACGAGGTGCTCCGGGGAAGAGACGAATATAATCGTATCCGCCAACCCAGTGTGTCTTGTTGGTAAGGTTATTGAAATTACCCTGTAGCTGTACTTTTCCGACATTATAATATAAAGCAGCGTTCAGAAGTGTATAGGAAGGAAGTGTTTGTTCCATGTTTAATGACACATTTCTTCGATCTACATAGTTAGCACCGATTCCAAAACCCAACCCATTTAGCAGTCCGCTATTTAACGAATACCTTGTCCAAATATTTGCGGAATTCCTTGGCGCATTTGGCTTTTGAACGCCAATTTCAGCGGCTGTTAAACTTTCAGTAATGACGGCATTGTTGTATGCATAAGAGGCAATGATGCTCCAATTGGGCAACAAGGTACCTAAAACATCCAACTCTACACCTCTCGAACGTTCTTTTCCTATCTGCCGCATTAGATCCGGATTACTTTCATCGTTGGCATTGTACAGTGTATTACGTTGGTTAATCTGATAAGCAGCCGCGGTAATATTTAAATGTCCATCCAGCCAAACACTTTTAACACCAAATTCTGTCATATCATTCTCCAACGGATCAAATGGCCCACCCGCATTTGGATTTGCAAGCGCTGAAGCCGTCTGAGGAGTATAACCCTGCACATATGTTCCGTAAAAATTAACCTGTGAAGTTGCACTGAACACCAAGCCAACACGTGGCAGCAATACATCTTGATAAGTATTTTCTTCTTTTTCTGTTTTATAGCCCACAATATCTTTATATTGTTCGTATCGAAGACCTAACAACAATTGTAATTTGCCCAGCCTCAGCTGATCTTGAAGATAGAATGCATTGAGATGATAATAAGTAGGTGTCACAATTGTAGAAGCGTAAAAATATTTACTCATATCTTGTATTTGTTGGCTAGCCAAAATATTGGCTAGGTCAAAACTTGAAACATTCGGAACAGGGTTTCCACTTTTATCAAGTAAGTAATTGGCCTTTTTCGAAGGATCAAATCTAGCGATTGATCCCGTATTGGCGGCATTACGATATCCGCTTGCGGTTAGCTGTGAGCCTCCAACCGGTAGCACTTCCTGGGCATAATCGTATCCCAGCACCATTTTATGATCTATCTTACCTGTTGTTGCATTAAAATTAAAAAATGCTGATAGATTATCTACGAACCTTTTACGCTTACGAATAAATACTTGCCGAGCTACCAGGCTTTCAATAACCGCCCCAGCACTATCTACCGCATACCCATTTGCCGAGCGATGTTCGGAAAGATCTTCGCTGTATCCCGTCTTCATGTAGGCAACATTAAAACTTAGGCGATCTGTAAAACGATGATTAAGGGAAGCAGTAACACTATATGTCTGTTCGTTCAAATAATCGTTGCCAGTGCTCATCGATTGACTTATCGGAGTAGAATATAAATCACCATTACCAAAAACCGACTGCCCCCTGTCTAAACGCCCCTTCGAATCGTTATATACCATATCAAAATTAATCCGTGTTCTATCGGATGGGAGAAATGAAAACGATGGCGCAATCACAATATTTTTGTCAAACTGTAAATCCCTGAAAGATTGCGCGTCCTCATATCCAAGGTTCAAACGGTAAAGCAGTGTTTTATCCTTTGTAACCGGACCGGTAAAATCTGCCAATGCACGTATATTATTAAAGCTCCCAACAGAAAAACTGAGCGATTTACGGTTCTCGTCTAAAGGTTTTTTGGTAACCCGATTGATCACACCTCCCGGACTCGCATTACCGAACAAGGCAGATGAAGGCCCTTTTAACACTTCCACACGCTCTAAATAATTTGCTAACGGCTGCTTCCAAAAGCCTGTAGTAGTACGCAAGCCATTTAATAATTGCGTATTGCTTCCACCATTTATACGGAATCCCCTAATGGTTATATCATCATAAAAGGAGAACTGATTAACGCCGCTGAAATTCTTAACAATCTCTCCAACACGCATCAATCCCTGATCAGCTATTAATTCTTTCGTTGCATAAGACACCGATTGTGGCAAATCTCTCACCGGTGTTTCCGTTTTGCTTCCAATAAAAGTGGAAGAGTTGGTATAAGACTTTTCCTTTCTTCCCGTAATCTCTACGGTTTGAAGCTGCTCATTGGCGAGTACCATGGTTATAGACTCTTCTTTATCTTCACCAGCCCTCACAGATATGGTGTGGTAAACCGATTTATACCCCACGAGGGTAATCTGCAATTCATAGGTTCCCTCTTTCAATGGACCTGCCTTAAATTTGCCTTGCTGGTCAGATAAAACGGCAAAATTAGTAAGCAAAATCCGAATACTCGCTTTTTCTAAAGGATTGCCATTGGCATCCTGAACAGTGCCTTGAACGTAACTTGCGGATGGCTGGGCCACTACTTTATTTGCAAATACCTGTAACATAAGCAGAATACCTACTAAATACTTACTCATTTTATTTATATTTAATCTTAATAATGTTATTTTTGTGGCAAAAGTATCTGTTAAAACTTATATTTAGCGGAGAAAAAACAACGCGAAAAGGAATATCAACCCAATTGAATGTTACCCACAACAGTAAAACGAGTATGGAATATTTCAGTAGAAACCTTGCAAGAAATGCAGATGGAACCGCCTCAGTATTCTTTTAACATAGAAAAAATAAGTACCAAAGGTTTCTGCAAGAACGAAGCGGTAATAAAGAAGTATGGTGCTAAGATGCAAATTCGGGAAATCGTTTCACCAGAAGGCTTCCATATCATGCGTGCTCATCTCTCCTCCGAGGAAGACGGCTTTTTTAATCTTGCTGTAGAAAAACCCTATGTGCATCTTTTTTTCACCCTGAATAATAATAGAAGTTATTATACTGCCGAAAAACTATTAGGGGAGCTTAAACCTGGAGAACATCAGATCTTTTTATTTGAACAAGAAACTATTACAGCTGTTTGGGATGCTTGTAGTAAGCAGGAATTCTTTGAGATAAGCATGACCTACAATTTCTTCAACGCCTTATTACCCGAGACGGTCGTTGATAATGCTTTGACTAATTATGAGCCAGCTAAAAAAGAGTCCACTACCCTTTTTGCAAGACCGCTCCCTATTACCCCATCGATGGAAAAGATCTTACAGGATATCCTGCACCAGGATGTAGCGACTTCATTTCAGCCCCTATATATTAAAGCAAAAATAATGGAGCTCATAGCGCTTCAATTGAGCCAGCATGAAAGTAACCTGAAAACAACTGATAAATTGAGTTCCCTTCATCTCCAACAAAAAGAAATCGAACGGATGCTCGATGCCAAGCAGATGATCGAAAAGAGATTAGACAATCCACCTTCCCTTCATGAATTAGCTTTATCATTAGGTACCAATGAATGTTATCTAAAAAAACATTTCAAACAGGTTTTCGGCACAACGGTATATAACCATATAAACAAAACGCGGATGGATAGAGCAATCACGCTGTTAAGGGATACCGAAAAACCGATTGCCGAAATAGCGCGCTTTCTTGGCTATAGCCATGTATCACATTTTTCCTCCCGTTTTAAAAAGCACTACGGTTTTAGTCCGAAACAACTTCATAAAATTTCAGGAGATTAGAGATTCTTACTGTTGGGATTTTTGTTTTATATAGGAATTAGTGCCCTTATTAATTTCGGTTTGAAATATTATCCGGCTCTAGCAGAGCGAAACAATGCTTTCTAAAA
>DATMSZ010000322.1:0-8458 GCA_035565175.1 Pseudosphingobacterium sp. | reverse complement strand
GCGGTCCCATAGCACTTGCAAATTATCGTTCGTACTGGTTGGCTTATGCTGTTCAATTAAGTTCATATTCGGCTGATCACCATTATTACTACCTTTGTGCGCATTATCAGCCGCCACCTCTCCCAGCAACCATTGGCTAGGGGCAGAGGCGTAATTACCCCAAGTACCGTCTACATTTCCGTTGAGCAGGGCATAAGCACCCACTAGTAACCCCTCAACACCTTCCTTACTCTCAATTTGCGGATAAGTAAGCTCGGCCTGTGGGTTCCGCTCCAAAAAGCTCTTACTACAGGAGACCACTGAAAACACGAGCGCTCCATACACCATATATATTAATCTTCTTTTCTTCATGATCATAAAATTAAAAGCCAACATTTAAACCAATTATGAATTGTCTTGATACCGGATAAATTCCTCGATCCACCCCAAGCACAGGAAAAGTACTATCCTCTTGACTTATTTCAGGATCCAAACCTGTGTAGTCGGTTATCGTAAATAGATTGGTAGCGCCCAAGTAAACACGCATCTTGGATATTGCTTTGCCGAACAACCGCTCGGTAGGGAAGCTATAACCAATTTGAAGATTTTTCATTCTGAAGAAACTACCGTCCTGTACATAATAGCTGGAAGAAGCATATTCAAAATCAGAGGCGCCTCGGTAGAGGGAAGGAATCATACTACCCGTATTAGTAGGGCTCCAAGCATCTAACAATCTAGTGCTTAATGCGCCATCAAAAGTGGTAAAATCGGTAAAATAACGGGTGGCTTCATATAGATCGTTTCCTTGAGAGCCATTAAAGAACATCGCTATATCAAAATTCTTATAAGAAGCATTTAAACTAAGCGAATAGATAAAGTCGGGATGAGGATTTCCAATAACTGTTCTGTCTTCTGGACCAATTGATCCGTTGCCGTCTATATCAGCATACTTAAGTCCACCTACACGTGCATTGGTATAAGTTGGCGAATTGGCTAGATCTTCATCGCTTTGATAAATTCCTGCTACCTGATAACCATAGAACGAACCAAATGGTTCACCGGCTTTCAGTACCGTAGTACTTATACTTCTGAAATTACCATAAATCTGTTGGGCAACTCCCGGAGCTAGGCGAACGACTTCATTGACATTTCGCGAAATATTCACACCGACGTCAAACTTGAATGGACGGTTGTCTTCTCTCCCGTAATGATAACCAAGTGTTAACTCGACGCCTTTATTTTGCATATCACCAATATTCACATAAGGTGAAGATCCTCTTCCTACCGAAACCGATGGCAAAGGTACGGGATAAAGCATGTCACTTGTTTTCTTATTATACCAATCGAAGGTACCATCGAATTTACCGTTTAGTAAGGTGAAATCCAGACCAATGTTTAGCGAATTCACCTCTTCCCATTTTACAGCTTCGTTTTTGAAAGCATTCTGTCGAACACCTGTTACTAACCCGCTTCCGTCAACTATTGGATAAGATGACGATGCTATAGATGACTGTAAACGATCTAGGTATTGAAAAGCCGGAATTCGCTGGTTACCTGTAATACCATATCCAGCCCTGATTTTTAAGTCGGTTAACCACTCGGCACCTTGCATAAACTCCTCCTCAGACAACCGCCAAGCAGCACTTCCAGCGGGAAAAACACCGTATTGATTTTCCGAACCAAAATTGGAAGAACCATCTCGGCGAACGGTTGCACTTAACAAATAACGATCTTTGAAGGAATAATCAGCTTTTCCAAATATAGAAAATAAGGATCCTACAACCCCCGTACTAGCATTTGTGATGTTACTAGTTCCTGAATTCAAGTAATAATAATCTAGATTACCAAGGATAAAATAACCGTTTCTTCCACCATCTAATTGTCTTTCCCTACTGCGAATGGCTTCCGTTCCCACTAACACATTCAAATTATGCTCTTCATTAAAGTTCTTCTTATAATTCAAGGTATTAGTCCATGTCCACTCAGTTCTATATCCCTGATTTTCCCTTATTCCATTCGCATTACTTCCCTCTGAGAATTCTAGATTGGGATAGATAATTTCAATACCATTATAATTTTCATAACGTATACCGAAGTTGGTACGTGCAGTTAAACCTTCAACCACATCCACTTCTCCAAATACATTACCAAAAAAGAAATTACTTTTATTTTTATTGTCTTTCGCACGATAAAGCATCGCCAATGGATTCTGGGCGTTTCCTAGAGCCCCTCCTTTTGAGCCTGCAAAATTGCCCATGATATCATATACCGGAATGATAGTGGGTATACGATAAGCAAATCCCAAGGCGCTACCCTCGTCTTGATAGGTTCCGGGCGTATTTACGTTACTTCCAAAACCATAGTTTTCGGAATAACTATATTGTGCATTCTCACCGAAACGAAACCGGTTATTAAAAGCAGAAATTTGAGTATTTGATCGGAAATTAAAACGGTCAAAACCAGTGTGCTTAATGGTACCTTTTTGACCGAAATAAGCTGCGGACATTGCATAGGTAGCATTTTCACTTCCACCTGTGGCACCCAACTGATACGATTGCAAGGGAGCGCTTTCCGTAATTTCATCGAACCAGTTTGTTCCTGCTTGGTTGGCCTTTGTAATTTGATAAAAGGTACTATTATCGCGTGTATAATTATAAAGGCTAGGATCTGCATCCGCAGCGGTCACATCCAATCCAACTTTTGATCCTGCCAATAAATATTCAGGCAAAACAGGTGTTGCGCCACTTCCATATAACCTGGTAAAGGAAGATCCCGGATCAGCACCCGCATTTTGAAAAGACCGCAATAAATTTTCCGCATATTGTGCCGGATTCATCATTTCTGGAAAAGATCCATTTCGCGGACGTTGCGTACCATAATAGGCATCTAATGTTATATTTGGTTTTCCAATGCTTCCTTTTTTAGTCGTCACAATAACAACGCCATTGTTTGCGCGTGATCCATATATGGATGCAGCGGATGCATCTTTCAGCACTTGCATGCTCTCAATGTCAGCTTGATTTAACCAGCTTAATTTACCTTCGTAAGGTACACCGTCAATCACGTATAGCGGGTCATTATTATTGATCGTACTATAACCTCTGATACGGATCTGAGGAGTTGAGGCAGGGGCACCATCGCTAATGATCTGCACACCCGTTGCCTTTCCCTGTAGGGCTTCAACGGCGCTTGCAGCAGGCTGGCTTTTTAACTGTCCAATGTCAACCACTGCCACAGCGCCTGTTAAGTCTTTTTTCCGCTGCGACGAATAGCCCGTTACTACGACCTCTTCCAAATCACTTGTGGTTGTCTGCAAACTTACATTATAGGTAGTTTGTCCGCTCGACACCCGAACTTCCTGGGTTGTATAGCCTATATAGGAAATCACCAATATATCATTTGCTTTTACATTTAGCGCAAACTGACCTTGGTTATCTGTTAAAATACCATTGCTACTTCCCTTCACTAATACGCTTACCCCTGGCAAAGGTGAATTATCGGTAGCATCTGTAATTTTACCGACTATCTTCAATTCCTGGCGGTTCTGAATAAGTAAAATCTTATCATTCTCAACCTTATAGCTAATATCAATAGGAGCTAACACTTCATCTAAAACGTTTTCTAGATTAGTTTCTAAAACCCCTACTTCTACCATTCTATGGGTTTTTAATAAAGAAGGACTATAAACAAACTTCGCTTGAGCTTGTGTCTCTAGACTCTCAAGAAAGTTTCTCAAAGTCATTTTCTTCTTTGTGATGCTTATCGTCTTTTTCAATGCTCCCTGCGCCTCTGCAGTATGTGCGTAGGTAGTTAAGGTACCTACTGAGATGAGTAAAGCATGAATAAAAGTTATTCTCATCGCTGTTTTTGTTAGAGCAATAATTCGTTCTTTTTTCATAAATTAGAAAAATTTTGGTTGGTGAAAGGTCAGCTAATCTGCTGACCTCTAATCATGATTTAATCTCCGACCGGCAATACCCCCATATTGTCGGTCTTTTTGTTGGTGAGTTTAAGTTGTATTCATAAGCAAGTAAATTAAATTTAGTTAAATAATGGTTAAATTTTATTGGATAAGAATGGTTTTTCCTTGTATTTTATACTTCGTATCCGTTACATTACAAATCATTCCTAGCTGACTAAAAAGCTCCAGATTGCTCAGATCACCCGTGAAGGTGGTGTGCTTAACTTTCGGATCAACTTTAATAGGTATATTATAAATTTCACTTAATTTTTCCGCAAGTTGAGGCAAACTGATTTCATTAAAGCTGATTTCATTTAGTAGCGTTCGTTTCGTTTCAATAGGAATAGGCTGTTCTGCAAGCGTTTCTTCAAACTTATTTTGTCGTTCGTCTAACACCACACGTTGATTGATGGTAAGGTTTACTATCGCTGGTTTTTCTACAATGCGTTCCACAAAATTCTTCTTTTTACCTGAACGGATTACCTGCACTTTCCCCGAGTATACGGTTACTTGGTCTTTACCTAAACTGTTCCCAGCGGTGATCTTAAAACAGGTGCCCAACACTTTCGTGATCATCTCTTCATGGAATACCATAAACGGATTTTTCGGATTTGCGGTTACGTTAAACAAGGCATCCCCATTCAAAGCAACTTCACGTTGATCAAACTTCGTGGCATATTTTATTTCAGCGCCTTTAAAAAGTCTCACGCTAGATGAATCTGGCAGCATAATTTCTAATGGTTCATCGGAAGAATTGCTAACAATCGTTATTTTCTCGGTGTGAGTTTTCACAAAGTCGGGATCAGTGAGGTATGCATCTAATCGCCATTTAGCCCATACCGTGCCAATCAACAGAAAAATGATAGCCGCAGCAATGGATATATACTCCCTTTTCTGTATTTTAGTTCTTTTTGGAAGACCTTTTTTTTTGCCATCCTCACAATTGGTTTCCTCATTAATTTTATCCCACAAACGAACCTCTAGCTCTTCAAAATCAGCATCCTTTAATGCAAGATCTTGTTCGCTATCAAGCAAATCATACCATCGACGAACTATTTCCTGTTCTTCTTCAGAACATTTACCTTTTAAATATCGCTCTAATAGATTGTGAAACGCCTTGCGACTCATAAAAAATGGTTTTACAATTAGTTAAAGGCTTTTAGAATGCCTTTCATATTAATAGTAAAACAACTAGCCCCAATCCCTAAGATTTTTTTATTTTTTTTGAAAGTAATTAAAGGGAAAGCTCTGTTTAGTAATGAGCGATGATCTATGAGTGATGAATTTTAGCGCAAAGCGAAGTAGAAACCTTCATTCTGATTGTCATCGGCCTCAATGAAATGGAGAGATCCCAAGCTTTGCTGAAACGAATAACTAACAACGAATAACTAGCAACTAATACCCAATCGACAGTAACATCACAACTACAATCATATAATCTTTTAAAGCAATGCGCATTGCCTTTAGCGATTGTGTAATGTGGTATTCCACCGCTTTTTCTGATATTTTAAGTGCTTGTGAGATTTCTTTTACAGAACGGTATTCCATCCGACTTAAAACAAATACTTCCCTGGTTTTACGTGGCAGCATTTCAATTCCCTTTTCTATGGATATTGACAAGTCTCGAACCGCTAGTTGTTCTTCTAAATTATTACACCCGATATCAATACGCTGTTGTTGGTAGTCGGTATAATGATCAAATTGCAGTAAGGTTTTCAGGTGGTTAATAAAAGAATAGCGAACAGCTGAAAGCAAATAAGAAGATAAATTAGTAATTTGCGCAACCGCCCTTCTTTCCCACAACGACACAAATACACGCTGCGTTAATTCTTCTGCTAATTCTTTACTTCCTGATTTACGGAATAATTGTAAATAACACACTTTCCAATATCGTTTATAAATCTCTTTGAAAGCTTCGTGGTTATTTTCTTTTATTTTAAACAATAATTCAGCATCAGTAAAGTCGCAATAGGCCATAGTGTTTATACGTGGTTACAGCAAATATAAACACTACATTCAATTAAGCAAATAGTGCACTATATATTGTAGCTTTTTACACGTTTTTCACGCTTTATTTGTAACAAAAAAATTATTAAACAGAATACTTCCCATTAATAAACTTCAATTTCCCGGTATCCACAAGATTTCTGATAAGTGTTATCCGCTCTTTTTCATTACCATTCTGCAATCCCTCTACCAATTCATCCAGTCCGAGTGGTTCAATAACCAAAAGATTATTGATCTCTATAATTAATTTATTCTCTAGCTCTTCTTGTTTTGTCTTTTTATTATTTCGCAAACAATAATCACATATTTCACATGCCTTACTATTTTTTTCTCCAAAGTAGTAAAGCAATTTTTGTGACCTACAACCATCTTCTTTTAAATAGTTCAAAACAGCTCTTAATTGTTCTTCACCAATTGCTTTCCTACTTTCTATATGTTTTCTATTTATGTTAAGGTGCTGGGAATCGCTCCGGGGTTGTAAAAATTGTAATTGTGGTTTATCTGTTTGGGGTAAATAAGTAATGATCTGATATTGCTGTAAGTCTTGTAAACGCTTAGCCACTTCATTAGTAGATAAATTGGCCTTTTTTGCTAGATCAGATTCTCTGAAGGGCACAAAATAGTCAAATGCGCCGCCGTAGGCTCTTAAAATAGTCTTTATAAACCCGTCAAGATTGGCATGCGCTACTTGAAAACTGTATAGATCATGAGAGCTAACATCAAATCTGAGTCTGGAAGGGATATAAACATTCTCGCTAACAACAAGCCACTCATCCCTTTCCAAAAATTTTAAGGCGCTAATAGTTTTCAACGGTTCTAATTGATAACGATTACAAAAATCACCTATATCAAACTCAAAACTGAGGTATTGGCCCGCACCATAAGCTAACTGAAAATAGTTTCCTAGATGATAATAGATCTGCACAATCTCTTTTACCGTTGGAAAACTCAACTCAAAGTTCTTCTGTATGCGAAGTTTATCTGCCTCATTATAAAGTAAAACAGCGTAAGATTTCTTTTCATCACGTCCTGCCCTACCCGCTTCCTGATAATAAGCTTCCAATGTATCGGGTATATCCACATGAACCACAAATCGCACATCCGGCTTATCTATTCCCATACCAAACGCATTGGTGGCTACCATTACCTGCAGTTCATTCTTTTTCCAGGCTTCTTGCTTTTTAGCCCTTTCAGGTGTTGAAAGTCCCGCATGGTAAAAGCTTGCACTGATTCCTTCTGCTATTAAAAACCTTGCTATCTCCTGTGTCTCCTTCCTATTCCGCACATACACAATACCACTACCTCCTGTATTGCGAATGATGTTTACCAAACGCCTCGTCTTGTGTTCTTCCTTCAAGGCCATATAAGCCAGGTTATCCCGTACAAAACTTTTTGTAAAAACGGCAGTGCTTCCGTCCTGCTTGATTTTAAAATGTAACTTTTCCTGAATATCTAAAATAACTTTCTCAGTGGCTGTAGCGGTAAGTGCTAAAAAGGGCACTTCAGGGTGAAGATCGCGGAGTTCGGCCAAATGTAAGTATGGAGGTCTAAAATCATATCCCCATTGGGAAATACAATGGGCCTCGTCGATGGCGAAGAGGTTAACCTTCATATAGCGAATACGCTCTCGTACCAATTCGCTCATTAATCTTTCCGGCGAAAGATATAGAAACTTTATTTTGCCATAAATACAATTATCTAAACATATATCAACCTCTCGTTTGCTCATCCCGGCAAATATCGCAACAGCCTCAATGCCCTTTGAACGCAAATTTTCTACTTGATCCTTCATTAATGCTATCAGCGGCGTAACCACAATACAGATACCTTCTTTAGCCAATGCAGGTACCTGAAAACAAATGGATTTTCCTCCCCCTGTTGGCATCAAGGCTAATGTATCATTTCCTTCAAGAACATGGTTGATTACATCTTCTTGTAAAGGTCGGAAATGTGGATAACGCCAATATTGTTGGAGTATTTTGTGAATAGACATTAGATTAAACCTTAATAAGCATTCCAAACATAAGCAAAATTATCTTTTAGGATGTAAACTTCAATCCCTATTCGCTTGGCTTCCTCACAAAACCTTGCTATGGTTTTTTCATGATTAGAACCGTCTAGAATCAATAACATCTCTTTCTCAATATTTTCTATCATTTCAATTATCCTTTCTCTCGGATTATTTCTTATTAAAAGCCATTGTGGGGCATTCAATTGACGCATATTTTCTTTTTTTCCATCTGCTATTAATAACTTATTTTTCTTAAACACGATAGTCTTTTCATCGATAGTAATGTCCCTATAACTGAAATTTTTATTGGTTTTTATCGCTTTTATTTTGCTAATGCCTGTACTTGCCTCTAATGCTGGGATCACTGAATATTGGATGGATTTGTCTGAAACATCTAAATCGCTATATATAAAAGTCTTATATTTATGAATAAGTCCGATGACTAGATCCTTTCGCATATTAAAAATAATTAATTGATCTGTCTTGTGCTTTTTCAGCAA
>DATMSZ010000321.1:0-13502 GCA_035565175.1 Pseudosphingobacterium sp. | reverse complement strand
ACTGATTTTAAACAGTTATTGGAGCTATTATTTTAGAAAGAACATTTTTTTTAAAATAGAGTAGGGGATACACCCAGGTTGCAAGACATATATTAACGGAGGCTTTAAGAGACCTAAGATGAAAGAAGAAATTTCCGAAGCGTTATTAAAAAGATATTTAGATAAAACGTGCAGTCCTGAAGAGGCAAGCATCGTTGAAGATTGGTATAGATCGATTGGTGATAAATGGTCGACTTCGGAAATGAGCGCCTTGAAAAAACGCGATGACATACGCGTACGCATGTTGCAGAATATTAAGCATAAATCAGGCATTTCTACCCCAACAACCAAATCGAGTGCCACGGGAATTTACAAGATGTGGCCTAATTCGAATACGATACGATTATTTATGGGGGTGGCCGCATTATTCTTATTAGTAGTTGCATTGGTGTTTTTTAAAAGAGAACTAATAGATACGTTTGGAATCTCTAGAAATATCGTATCTGTCGAAAATAAAACGAAAATCATTCTAAAACACAGCTTACCCGACGGTAGTGTTATTTGGTTAAACCCTACATCTAAGGTGGAATATTCGGCCAATTTTCAGAAAGATAGCAGAGAATTGTCTATGGCAGGTGAAATTTTCTTTGAAATAGCCAGAGATAAAAATAGACCATTTGTTATTAACAGTGGGGCCTTAACAACTCGAGTATTGGGTACTAGTTTCCGTATCAAAACAGATAAGCTTAAAGGTGAAGAAGTTTCTGTCGTTACCGGAATGGTTTCCGTTAGTCAGTCGCAAAGTCAGAGCCTGCTGGAAAAAGCACTAACACAAAAGGAGGACCCAATAGAGGAAGTGTTATTGGTAGCAGATCAGAAAGTATCTTTTAGTAGGCAGAAAACTAAGTTAGTTAAGGCAAAAGAAACAGAGAATTCTTCTGTAGGCATGTGGCGGCGGAAGAATATTTCTTTTGAAGATGCACCCTTAAAAAGTATTGTTGATACATTAAATCAAGCGTTTAAAGTCCAGATAAGCCTGAGCGACGAAAAATTAAATAGTTATACTTTAACTGCCGACTTTAAGCAGCTTAATTTACTTTCTATTATGGAAATCATGAGTCAATCGCTTAATCTGCAGTATGAGGTTTCCGGAGACAGCATACTGCTTAAGAAGAAATAAAAAATCCATTTTCACTAGAAAAAAAATGCAGTCCATGAAAACTTAAACTACGCGTTGTTAATTAACTAATATTTAATATTTAGTATATTATAGTTCAATTGTAATATTTTATCTGTATAAAATATCTTTTAAGGCAATTGAAGTGGGGATATATTGTCCAAATTTTAACCATCTAATTAAAGAATTATGAGCGTCAACCTGAAAAAAGCTGTTCGTATAAGAGTCGTTGCTCTAGGTTTATCCATTTTCTTGGGAAGTATTTTTATAGCTTATTCCAAGCAACCCGAAATTAAGCTAAGTCTTACAAAACGCATATCTCTTTCGCTTAAAAGCGAAACATTGATAAATGCTTTAAAACAAATTGAAAGTAAAGCCGATATAAAATTTATCTATTCAAAGCAGGTGATAGATCTGAATCAGATAGTTTCAATAGAGGCGAACCAGCAGCCTTTACAGAAAATATTCGATGAATTACTAAGCGCTCATAATATTAGCTACAGCGTGATTGAAAATCGTATTGTGCTGGCCCAAAACAAAGAAAATTTAGTTCCTCAGGACATAGATATACAAGGAACGGTTAGCGATGGAAAAGGGCAGGGAATACCTGGGGTAAGTGTACGTCTAAAAAACTCAACGAAAGGAACTGTTACAAATACAGAAGGTAATTATATTCTGAAGGCCGCCAATAATGGAGAGCTTGAATTTAGCTATATGGGTTATGTCACCCAATCTATTGCTATCAATGGTAGAAGCACAATCAATGTGCAGTTAATTGAAGATAATCAGGCACTTAATGAGGTGGTGGTGACTGCTTTAGGGATTTCTAGATCGAAGAAAGCGTTGGCGTATTCAGTGGCTGAGGTCGGTGGAGAACAGCTTACTCAAGCTAAAGAGGTGAATGTGGCAAACGCCTTAGTTGGTAAGGTGGCTGGTGTAGACGTCTCAGGTATGGCTACTGGACCGGGTGGGTCAAGCAGAGTGATCATACGTGGAAATGGCTCATTAAGTGGGAATAACCAACCTTTATATGTAATTAATGGAATGCCGATGGACAACTCCACTCCTGGGGGAAGCACGAGTGCGGCAGGAATGGGATGGAATATTGACCGCGGCGATGGTATTGCAGGGATCAACCCGGATGATATTGAAAGTATAAGTGTACTAAAAGGAGGTCCGGCCTCAGCCTTATATGGGTCTCGTGCAGCTAATGGCGTAATTCTTATCACCACCAAAAAGGGTGTTGCGCAGAAAGGCATCGGTATAGAATTTAATAGTTCATCTACATTTGAACGTCCATCTACTTATCCAGAGTGGCAATATGAGTTTGGGCAGGGGGTTGACGGAAGAAAACCGACAACTCAGGAAGAGGCGATTGCTACAGGAAGACTTTCTTACGGGGCACGAATGGATGGCTCTCCCTATGTTCAGTTTGATGGCGTTGAAAGACCGTATTCACCCGTCACCAACAATCCTAAGCAATTTTATGAAACGGGACAGACTTATATTAACTCTTTAGCGCTAAATGGTGGAAATGAAGATGTTAGATATCGAGCGAGTGTATCAAACACCGATGCGCAGGCTATTGTGCCAAATTCTACTTATAAAAGGCTGACCACCAATATGTCTGTAAATGCTAACATAGGTAAGAAATTACACCTTGAAGCTGTATCACAATACAATTACGATCACGGTAAAAACAGACCTAAGGTGGGTTATGCCAATGACAATGCTGCATGGGCCGTTTATATGCTTGCCAATACCGTGGATATTATGTCATTAGCGCCCGGTTATGATGCAAATGGTAATGAAGTAAGGTGGAACCCTGTCGCCGAAGCTCCAAACTCATGGTTTGTGGTTAATCGTTACGAGAATAGTGACAAAAAAGATCGTTTCATCATGCAAGGTAATTTGCAGTATGATATTTTAGATAACCTATTTATTAAAGGTAGCGCGAGTCGTGATTTTTATAGTTCGGAGAGTGAAGCTATCCAACCAACCGGCACTGCCTTCAGACCTTTAGGCTCTTACCAAAGTCTTAAGGCAACCTCATCAGAAACTAATTATATGTTAACGTTGAATTATAACACAACGTTCAATGATTTTAGCTTATCTGCTATGGGGGGCGGTAATATTCAAAGAAATGAATATGATTTAACCACTATTGCTGGGAGTGAATTTACCGTTCCCTATTTCTATAGCTACACGAACTTAAATATTTTAACGACGACTCCTCTTTATCAAAAGACAGGAATCAACTCCCTTTTTGGTTCAGCAGATGTCGGTTATAAAGGGCTTGCCTATTTAACCTTCACGGGGCGTCAAGACTGGTTTTCTACATTAAGTTCTCAGAACAACAGTATATTTTACCCATCTGTTGGTGGAACAGTAGTGTTATCGGAGGCGTTACATATGCCTAAGGCTGTCAGCGGGTTAAAACTTCGGGGATCATGGGCGCAGGTTGGTGGAGCTACGCCAACGGCTTATATTTTAAATGAAACATATTCTATGGTGCAAGGCGGCCATAATGGGCGGCCAGTTCAGGAACTTACTTCAGATTTAGTCAACAATCCAGGCCTACGACCGCTGACTTCCACTACTTATGAATTTGGGGTGGATGCCCAGTTTTTTGATGGTCGTTTAGGTGCGGATGTAACCTTTTATAACCGTAAAACTACCGACGATATTGTTGAATCCAATATTTCACAGGCGTCAGGCTATAATAGGGCCCTGCTTAATGTTGGCGAATTAAACAACCGGGGGATAGAAGTACTATTGACGGGCAAACCAATCAAAAAGGAAAACTTCAATTGGGATGTTAGCTATAATGTTTCCTATAACAAAAGTGAAATTCAGCAGCTAGCAGAAGGATTAGACGCAATTGTGGTGGGTGATGGCGTTGGCGGAGGCAGTATACGAAATGTTGTGGGCAGGCCATACGGTGCCTTATGGGGATATAAAAAGTTAACGGACCAGAACGGACAAACGGTATTTAATAGTGAGAGCGGTTATGCCGTTCGCGGTCCGCTTGAAGAAATAGGGCAGGGTGTTCCCCCTTTGATTATGGGACTTAATAATACATTTAGGTATAAAGATTTTTCGCTGAACGTACTAATTGATGGAAAGTTCGGAGGGATGATGTATTCCAATCTTTACCAGTATGCTTATCGATTTGGTCTGCCGACAGAAACACTTCCAGGTAGAGAAACAGGTTTAACGGTTACGGGAGTGGATCAAAACGGTGCCTCTTTTAGTAAAACATGGGAGCCAAAGGATATTGACACCTATTATGACAATGACAAATTTTATACCTCGATGTTTATGTTTGACAATGATTTTGTTAAGCTACGGCAGCTGATTTTGTCTTATAACCTTCCTATAGAGAAGTTTCGTTGGGCAAAATTGCAAGGAGCAACGATTTCACTGGTAGGGAGAAATCTTCTTACGCTCTATAAAGATAAACGCAATAAATACTTCGACCCGGAATCAAGTTATACAAATAGCAATGCGCAGGGATTGGAAGCTTTCGGTGTTCCTCGAACCAGAAGCTTTGGTGTAAATCTTATCGTAAAATTTTAATCATTAAGACCTTAAAGAAATGAAAAGATTTTTTAAACATGCACTTGTTTTCTCTTCACTTCTAATCCTATCGGCATGTGATAAAGGATTTGAAGAGATGAATGTAAACCCGAACGCTTCCACCACAGTGGTGCCAGAATATATGTTTACAAAGGCGCTTTTAGATGCTGTGAGTGTGAATTATGTGGGCGGGGCCTATTTAACAATAGGCGGCGCAATGCAACAGACCGCCACTTATAAAGAAGTGCCCGCAGCAGGTGATAAGTATTTTAACGAAACCCAGTCATATGGTAGCTGGGATGCCTATTCTACTGCGGTTATAGAGATTAAGAAAGTTATCGAAGGAGTTTCTTCGAATCCCAACGATATTAATAAGCTCTCTATTGCACGTATTTGGCAGGTGTTGATTTTTCATCGATTGACTGATCTGTACGGAGACGTGCCTTATACAGCAGCCGGTTTGGCCTCCAATGATCAGCGTTACACCCCAAGTTACGATGTGCAGGCAGACATTTATAATAATCTTTTGAAGGAATTAGATGAAGCCGCTGCTTCTTTGGATGCCGGTTTGCCTTCCTTTGGAAATGGCGATTTAATCTATGGTGGGAATATTACGAGATGGAAGAAGTTTGCCTATTCGCTTATGTTGCGCCTGGGTATGCGCTTAACGAAGGTAGCCCCAGATCTGGCGGAGGAATGGGTGAAAAAAGCGATTGCCGGAGGCGTAATCATGAATGACAATGAATTGGCACGGATTCAGTATGTAGATGGTTCACAGGTGGCACAAAGGAATTTTATTGCGACTGCTTTGTTGAATACTGATTACTTAAACTCGCAGGCAGTAGACAATATTGAAGGTGGAAAATTGGCTAAAACATTTATTGATCATTTAAAAAACACAGGTGATCCGAGGCTTAACGCCATTGCAGTAGTGTGGGTGAGAAATGCAACAGGAACTTATGTAGCAGACACCACTAGTTCCCTTCAAAAAGGTATGCCAAATGCTGCCTTTAATTCATTTCCTGCAGATTTCGCCACTTATTCGGAACCTCACCCTAATACTATTTTAAGATTTGATGCTCCGCATTTAGTATTAACGAATGCAGAAATGTATCTACTGTTAACCGAAGCTGCGCTAAGAGGTTGGTATAATGGTGATCCGGCGCAGACCTATGAAGCCGCTGTACGTGCGGCAATGAGTCAATGGGCCTTATTCGGTCAAGATGGCGAAATCAGTCGGAACAGGGTGGATTATTATTTAAAACAACACCCTTACAATAGCACAGGAAGCATGGAAGAGCAGTTAGAGTTGATATATACACAATTATGGGTTTCACTGTTTTTGCAGGATGAATATGAGATTTTTTCGAATTGGAGAAGAACGGGCTATCCACGGCTGACTCCCACAAATTACCCAGGCAATTTAACTGGCGGAACAATTCCCAGGCGTTTTGTAGTACCTCTTACCGAAGAAAGTTACAATCGGGAAAATTATATGGAGGCTATGCAAAGGCAAGGTGGCAGCAATGCGTTGACGAGCAGGGTATGGTGGGATGTTGCGAACTGATGTAACTCGATGGATTAAAAGCCGCTTTGCGGCTCATGAAAGCCTTAAAAAAAACTAAAAATTATTTACAGATGAAATCCTATATCACGCTAATATGTTTCCTATGTGTGTGTTACCTTAATGGTTATACACAAGAATATGCCATTCTGATAAAAGGAGGGCATGTAATCGATCCTAAGAATAACATTAATGAAGTGATGGACGTTGCCATTAAGGACGGCAAGATAGTAAAGGTAAATAAACAGATAGAGGGGACGGCTGTACAAACTGTTGATGCAAAAGGCTTATATGTCACGCCAGGCTTGATAGATATCCATACGCATCATTTTTTTGGAACAGAACCCTATAGTTATCTTAGAAATAGCTTTACAGCTTTACCTCCCGATGGTTTCACATTTCGGGTAGGTGTAACGACTGTGGTGGATGCAGGCAGTCCTGGTTGGAAAAGCTTTCAAACCTATAAAGACCAAACCATTGATCATGCTAAGACGAGGGTGCTAGCTTTCTTAAATATCATTGGAGAGGGTATGCGTGGTGGCGCTTACGAGCAAGATTTGAATGATACGGATCCAAAGATGGCTGCGCTGGTTGCCAAGCAAAACAGTGATTATGTGGTGGGATTTAAAGTTGCGCATTTCGAAGGACACGATTGGACGATCGTAGACAATGCAGTAGAGGCAGGCGAACGTGCGGGAGGGATACCTGTAATGGTAGATTTCGGGGGTAGCAATCCACCACTTCCCTTAGACGAATTATTACTTAAACACTTGCGTAAAGGTGATATTTTAACACACTGCTTTGCGCAGATAAACGGTCGTGAATCTATTGTAGATATTGCAAAAAACAAAGTTAAACCATTTGCTTGGGAAGCCAGGAAACAAGGACGCTATTTTGATATAGGCTATGGCGGCATTAGTTTTTCATTTTCACAGGCGATACCAGCTATTCGCGAAGGTTTTTATCCAGATGCTATCAGTACCGATATTCATACTGGTAGTATGAATAATGCGATGAAAGATATGCTAAGCGTCATGTCCAAATGTTTAGTAATGGGTATGGATCTTCCGCAGGTCATTGCTGCCAGCACTTGGCAACCAGCCCAGATGATTAAACGCAGAGAATTAGGAAGTTTAAGTGTAGGTTCCGAGGCCGACGTTGCAGTTTTGGGATTACAAAAGGGCGATTTTGGCTTTTTTGATTACACCGGATTTAAGATTGCAGGCAAGGAGAAGCTAGGTTGTGAAATGACCATTAGGGCCGGGGAAATCGTGTATGATTTGAATGGAATAGCAAATCCCGTAGTATCCGGAAGAAAGGGAAACCATCATTAATACAATAATTCAATTTTAAACAATTAAACAAATTTGTTATGAAAACAGAGAGAAGATCCGTTCTAAAACGATTATTTACATCGTTAATCGGTATTGCAGGAGCAAGTACCATTGCAAAGGCGGCAGTTAACTCGTCTACGCCTGAAAAAGAGACGTTCAATGTCACTAAACATCAGGATGTGCCCTTATTTTCAGGATCGACGAAATACAATGGATTGGTTTTCGTTGCAGGCAAGGGTGCACATTTCGACGGAGACATTAAAGCCCACACAGATCATGTACTGAAAGAGCTGGAAGCTGAGCTTAAGAAGGCAGGATCATCTATGGAGAAGGTGTTGAAAGTGAACGTGTATCTCGCCGATTTAGGTGATTACAAAAGTATGAACGAAGTCTACAAGGGGCGTTTTGGAAATAAACCACCTGTTCGCACGACGGTAGCCACCTACGGAGGTGTACCAGGCGATTCGTTGGTTGAAATGGATTGTATAGCCTATGTTTAAAAAAGCAAGCCCTTTATGAATCTAACTAACAGACTGTGGTGGTGCGTTTGCTTATGTTTTTTTGCCGGAAGCTTCATGGTGCATGCGCAACAAATTCCGAAAGAAGAGCTATTGTTCTTAACGGCTGAATGGAAAGGAGCGCGATTTGATGATGGCCGTCCAAAAATATCAGATGAACTCATTAACCGTGCACGTGCCATTGGTTTTGACGATGCATGGACTATTCTAAGAAATGAAGGATATAATAATCAGTTTGAGCAGGGATGGCAAATGTTACACGAGGACGTTCAGATTGCTGGACGGGCACTTACGGCCATGTATATACCCAGTAGGCCAGATATAGAGAAATCTATTTTAACGCGCGGACACAATCAAGGTAGAAAAGGTAATACCAACTCCTGGCCAATTGATCTCCTACAGAAGGGGGATGTCTATGTGGCGGATGGATTTGGCAAGATCGCGGGCGGCACATTGATAGGTCAAACGCTCGGAAATGCCATTTTTAACCGTACAGAAAACGGTGTTGTTTTTGACGCAGCGGTGCGGGATTTTGATGGTTTGAAAGAGATAAAGGGTTTTAACGCCTTTGTGAGAGGCTTTCACCCGTCATTTCTCGAAGAGTCCATGCTGATAGGGATCAATACTCCTTTAAGAATCGGAAAAGCTGTTGTCTTACCAGGCGATTTGGTCCTTTCCAATAAAGAAGGAACCCTATTTATACCCGCCCATTTAGTTGAAAAAGTGATTGTTACAGCAGAGTTTATCCAGTTAAGAGATGCCTTCGGGAATGAACGAATTAAAACGGGTGTTTACAGTGTCGGACAAATTGATAATCAATGGGATGATCGAATAAAAGACGATTTTTTATCGTGGCTTGGACAACATCCAGATAAAGTGAAAATGAGTAAAGAGCAGCTTAACGAGCTGATGGAAAAGAGAACTTGGTAATAATTAACCTTTTAATCAGAACAACGTGAAGACAAGTTTTTTCTATAAGAGTGCTTGGGTACTTGCGCTATGCTGTGGATGTCTAAGCATCCTATGTTACTTACTTGATATCAGGAATGTTATCGGTGTTTTAATAGTCCTATTTTTCTTATCCACAGCATTGGCTTTTAGAGGGATCAATATATTAAAAGGCTATGCCTATTCACTGCTAATCTTTGCAATGGTGAGTCTTGCTCTTTTTTACCCCCGGTATTTTTTGGAGATCAAGGGTTTTACACTCGCCAATTTGATCACCCCTTTGATTCAGCTCATTATGTTCGGCATGGGAACGGCTATGAGTGTACGAGATTTTGTGGGGATCATTAAGCATCCCAAAGGAGTCTTTATCGGCGTATTCAGCCACTTTCTTATTATGCCCTTTATAGGGTATACCTTAGCAAACTTAAGTGGATTTCCACCAGAGATAGCTGCTGGAATTATCTTAATCGGATGCTCTCCAAACGGCATGGCTTCTAACGTGATGTCTTATATGGCAAAAGCTAACCTGCCTTTATCTATTACCATTACAGCTGTATCGACCTTATTATCACCCTTGGTAACACCTTTACTGATGAACGCCTTGGCGGGAGCTTTTGTGGAAATTCATCTGCTAGATATGATGTGGGACATTTTAAAAATGGTGATCCTGCCCATTGGTTTAGGCCTGCTCTTTAATAAATTACTACATGGTAAGATGGCCTGGTTAGACCATTTTATGCCGAAAATGTCCATGGGAGGCATTGCGCTGATCATTGCCATTATTACAGCTGCAGGGAGAGATAGTTTGTTAAGTATCGGGCCCCAATTAATTTTATTGGTCTTAATTCACAACCTATGTGGGTATTTATTTGGATATGGTTGCGGTAGATTGTTCAAAATGACCGAAAAAGATTGTAGAACGATGGCAATAGAAGTGGGTATGCAAAACGGTGGTTTAGCTTCCGGTATAGCTAAAGAAATGGGAAAATTAGCCACTGTGGGGTTAGCACCGGCGATTTTCGGTCCGCTTATGAATATTACAGGCTCCTTATTGGCTTCTTACTGGCAGCAAAAACCTTTGCCCGAAGAAAAAACAGAAGCATTAAACTTTGAAGTTAAAAATTAATTAACGAAAAAATGAGAAGACGAGAACTACTTAAATATTTATCAGTCATGCCCGCTAGTGGTGTGCTAAGCAGGTATGTAGAGGTAGATAAGAACATATTTACAACAGCCTCCGGGATAAATCGGAATCTATTTGAGGAATTAGGTGTGCGCACCTTTATTAATGCTGCGGGAACTTATACAGCAATGACGGGATCATTGATGCGTGCTGAAGCAATGGAGGCTATTAATAGTAGCTCCCTTGAATTTTGTATGCTGGACGAACTACAGGATAAGGTGGGAGAAAAGATAGCAACACTTGTACATGCTGAATCTGCCGTGGTAACAGCCGGGTGCTTTTCTGCCATGACATTAGGCTTAGCCGGTATCTTAACGGGGGCTAGCGAAGAAAAAGCTGCACTTCTACCTCATTTGGAAGGTACAGGGTTGAAATCAGAAGTGATTTGCCAAAAAGGGCATAATATTGTGTATAGCCACGCGCTCCGGAATACCGGATGTAAGATTGTAATGGTTGAAACAGTTGAAGAATTAGAAAAAACTATTAATGATAAAACTGCTTTGATGTTTTTCCTGAATGTTCAGTCGGATCAGGGAAAGATAATGCATCAGGAGTGGGTAGATATCGCTAAAAAGCATGGTATTCCAACCCTTATTGATATCGCCGCAGACGTTCCTCCTGTTTCGAATTTGTGGAAATTTAATGAGATGGGGTTTGACTTAGTATGTGTTTCCGGGGGAAAAGCCATTCGAGGTCCCCAAAGTGCCGGACTATTAATGGGAAAGAAAGCCTATATACAGGCAGCTCGGGTGCATATGCCTCCACGTGGATTTAATATCGGTAGAGGTATGAAAATTAATAAAGAGGAAATAGTGGGAATGTACGTAGCATTGGAAAAATTTATGAGCCTTGATCATGATAAAGAATTTGCCATGCAAAGGGCTCAGGTAGAGTTAATCGCTACAGCCGCTAAAACAGTTAAAGGTGTGTCGACTGAAATTATCGTTCCACCATTGGGGAATGTCACCCCAACGTTGCATGTTTCATGGGATAAAAACTTGGTTAAAACCAGCGGTAAAGAACTGCAAGAGAAACTAAGAGGAGGACAACCTTCCATTGAGATTGGTGGGAGCGAAGAAAATAAGATTGTTTTGACTGCCTGGATGTTGAAACCGGGACAAGATAAAATAGTAGCCAGAAGGGTAAGGGAAGTGTTAAGTGCCGCTACTTAACTTAGGTATGCGGTTAAGCGATTTATCTGTTCGAGAGGAGAGCTTTGTTAAACGGACGTTCTCCTTTCGGGCAAATTATTTAGCGATACCCCATGGTGAGAAAAATAAATAAATCCCTACCATCATTAAAAGTAATATAAGAGCTGCCCAATGCCTGTTTGGCCACGCGATGAGATCAGCTTTGCCGGCAAGCTGCAATCTTTTTTGCTCTTGCTTATGTGGGTATATTTTTCCTATCAGTAGCATCAATAATACTGTTAGGATGAAAAATATTGCCAAAACATGTAAATAATGCAGTTCTATTTGAAAAACATATTCGCAAAGAAAATACATAAGCATAAAAAATACCAATCCAATTTTAGCTGCAATCGGAGGAACCTTTTTGGTGAAAAAACCGACAATGATAATCGTGAAAATAGGTAAGCTAAATAATCCGGCAACACGCTGTAAATAGGTGTAAAAGCCGCTGTTTACAAAGAGAATGAAAGGGGCGGTAAACATTGCAATCAGCGACAATAGTATTTCAAATCTCCTGCTAACGTGAATAAGTTTTATATCGCTCAAATTGACGCCCTTTTTTTGGGATAATGGAAGATATATATTCATTACGAATAAAGTGCTGCTACTATGTAACCCCGCATTATAAGTGGTGATGGCTGCGCCAAATAATAATGCTATGGTCATACCCTGTAATATATTTGGCAATACATCCGAAGCAAGTAACGGAAAGACTGCCGCTGTGTTGTCAATATTGGCATACAGGTGAACAGCAATAAGGCCCGGCAGGTTAATTAGAAGAGGTGTGAATAATTTGGCGAGAGCGGCCAAGGCCATTCCCTTTTGTGCCTCTTTTAAACTTTTGGCAGCGAGCGTCTGTTGAATTATATATTGTTCAACACCCCAGTAATAGAGATTAACCAGCAACATCCCCGTAAAGATAGTGCCAAAGGGAATGGCATCATCAGCAGAACCTACTGCATTTAAATGGTCGGTATGTGTGTTTAATAACTGTTTGAGACCACTCGCTATGTTGCCCTGACCCAGATAGTACAAAGAAAATATAGGAAGTAAGATAGCTAAGACAAGTAAGCCCACACTTAGCAATGTGTCGGATATACTAATCGCCCTTAACCCGCCTAAAATAGTATAGCCTCCTCCGATGAGCCCTAAAATCCAAACCATAAGCCAGATACATTGCCAATAAGAAAGACCCCATACTTCTTGCAGATTAAACATTCCGGTAAGAGCAACGGCGCCGCCGTAAAGCACAGGAGGGAGTAAATTAACAGCATAGCTGAGTAAAAAGATAATAGAAACCAGCCTTTTAGTACCTTCATCATATCGCTGAGAAAGGAAATCTGCAGTAGTAATCATTCCTCCCTTTAAGTAAACTGGCAAAAAATATTCAGAAACAATCAACATAGCGAAAACAGAGGTGACACCCCAAGCCATTACCGACATATTGTTGATATAGACAGATTCATTCTCTCCTATGAATTGATTAGCACTTAGGTTAGTGAGCAGGAGAGAGCTCGCAACGATTAGATAATTATTATTTTTCCCTGCGAGAAAAAGACCCTTTATGGTTTTTAAATTAGTAGATTTTGTTTTATACCAAGAGATGATAGCAACCAAAAGTGAGCAAATGATGAAGCTTAGAACGGTAACCACTTCTACAATGATTTACGAAGGTATAATACGGTGGGTATTACGAGTTGTACTTTCTCCCTTTTTTTTATAAAAGTAGCAGCTAGTTGACCCATTCTTTTAAAATCGGTTGAAAAGGTAGTAATGCCGCCGGCCAAAATTTCTTTAATTACGTCATCGTTATGAGCCAAAACAGCTAAATCTTTCCCTAACTCCCAATTTTTGTCCATTACATCTTTAAGTATAGCATATAGTTCAGGGTTGTGTATGGTGAAGTAAACGATATGTTTTTTAATGGTTCCCGGTTTGTAATTTGTTTCGATTTTACCCGTTAAACCATTCTTTTTTAGGAACTTGCGGAATGATTTAACAATTTCCTGCGGTTCTGCTGTGTTTTTTCT
>DATMSZ010000320.1:0-11111 GCA_035565175.1 Pseudosphingobacterium sp. | reverse complement strand
CCTAAAATGATATAGCTTTAAATAACATCGAAACCAGTAGGACAGATGCGGAATTTTATATTCTCGGCGGAGCCATGACAAAATAATGATTACGGAATGAAAAGAAAACTTCGGAGCCAGGAATGGTTTGGTAAAAAAGGTAAGGATGGATTTATTTACAGAGCCTGGATGAAAAACCAAGGTATTCCCAATGATGAATTTCTGGGTAAACCAGTTATCGGTATTTGTAACACATGGTCAGAGCTTACACCATGCAATGCACACTTCAGAGAATTAGCAGAATCAGTTAAAAGAGGTATAATTGAAAGTGGAGGCCTACCACTTGAATTTCCGGTGATGTCTTTGGGAGAAACACTTATCAAACCTACTGCTATGCTTTATCGGAATTTAGTGAGTATGGATGTTGAAGAGTCCATCCGCGCCAACCCATTAGACGGGGTCGTCCTTCTATGTGGGTGTGATAAAACTACTCCGGCGCTTGTGATGGGGGCCTGTAGTGTAAACATACCGTCCATCGTTGTTTCAGGAGGTGCTATGTTAACAGGAAAATATGAAGGGAGAAATATAGGTACGAGTGATATATGGCGATTTTCGGAGAGCGTCCGCTCCGGAATAATGACAGAAGAAGAACTAAATTTGGCAGAAGCAGGTATGTGCCGTAGTCGTGGACATTGTGCCGTAATGGGAACAGCCTCTTCTATGGCTTGTATGGTGGAAGCCTTAGGGCTTTCCTTACCCGGAAATGCTGCAATCCCGGCAGCAGATTCTAGCAGAAAAGTGCTTGCACAGCTTTCTGGCAGACGTATTGTTGAAATGGTAAAGGAAGATTTGAGGCCCTCAGCCATACTTACCAGACAATCTTTTGAGAACGCTATTAAAGTGAATGCTGCCATAGGTGGTTCAACCAATTTTGTTATTCATCTCTTGGCAATTGCAGGTAGAATTGGGGTTCCTCTGTCTATAGCTGATTTCGACTATCTTTCAGATAACATACCATTAATAGCGAATCTTCAACCCTCAGGAGAATATTTTATGGAAGACCTCTATTATGCTGGTGGCTTACCTGCTGTAATGAAAGAGATACAGAAGTTCCTGCATGTAGGGTGTATTACATCCAATGGAAAAACAATTGACGAAAACTTAATTTATGCCAAAAACTTAAATAAATCGGTTGTTTCTTCTGTTGAAACGCCCTTTAAAAAACATTCAGGTATTGCGGTTTTAAAAGGAAATCTTTGCGAGTTTGGGGCTATTATTAAACCATCTGCTGCTGACCCGTATTTGATGCAGCACACGGGTAGAGCCATTGTCTTCGAAAATATTGAAGATTATAAGTTGCGTATCGACGATCCGGAACTACCCGTGGATGAAAATAGCGTGCTGGTCTTAAAAAATGTAGGACCAAAGGGCTATCCCGGTATGCCGGAGGTTGGCAATATGGGCTTGCCGAAAAAGCTACTTGAAAGAGGTATTACAGATATGGTGAGAATCTCTGACGGCAGAATGAGCGGAACAGGTTTCGGTACGGTCATCCTGCATGTTTCTCCTGAAACAGCTGAAAATGGGACAATTGCGTTGGTAAAAGATGGGGATCTTATTCAATTAGATGTAGCAAAACGTCAACTTAATCTTTTGGTGGAGGAAGAAGAATTAGAAAGACGGCGGGCAGTGTTAGCAACGATTCCAAATCCTTTTTCAAGAGGATATGTGCGGATGTTTGTTGAGCATGTAGAGCAAGCTCATCTTGGAGCTGATTTTGATTTTCTAAAGGGGAGCTCTGGAAGCGAAGTTTCTCGTGATTCACATTAATGATGGTGCTAATTGATTATAAAAGGGTTATATGAGAAAGATAGAACAAGACTTTACAGATAAAACAGCTATTGTTACAGGGGCCGGACAGGGGATAGGTTTTGAAATATGTAAACAATTGGCCGCTGAAGGTGCCACCGTGTTTTTAAACGATATTGACGAAGAACTTGCGAAGGAAGCTGCTTTAAGTATCCGAAATCAAGGTGGAAATTGCTATGCACATCCAGGGGATTCCAGCGATCTTAGCGTAATTCAAAATATGATAGCAGCGGCGGTTAATCAATGTGGCAGTGTTGATATTGTGATAGCGAATGCCGGAATTACCCTGTTTGGCGATTTTTTTACTTACCCGTCGTCTTCGTTAATGAGGGTGTTGCAGGTTAATCTTGCAGGAACATTTTTCCTTGCCCAAGCAGCCTCAAATCAAATGAAAAAGCAAAAATCTGGCGGTTCAATCCTATTTACTTCTTCTGTAACCGGGCACCAGGCTCATAAAGATTTAGCGGCATATGGTATGTCGAAAGCGGCATTGGAAATGCTTGCAAAAAGCTTGGTGTTAGAACTCTCTCCTTTTCATATCAACATTAATACGATTGTACCGGGTGCTACTTTGACAGAGCGTACAACAGACAACCCAAACTATAAGGCACAATGGTCTGAAATAACGCCAATGGGCAGACCTGCTTACACGAGTGATATTGCAAATGCGGCACTGTTTCTGGTGTCCGCTAAAGCGAAACATATTACCGGGCAAAGTCTAATTATAGACGGCGGATGGACGGCGATCAGTCCACCACCTAAAGACTGACAATTTGCTCAACATTTACATATGAAAAAAACATGCAGGTATTTCCAATATTAGGATTATGTTTTAACTTTAATTTTTATATGCTCTCTGGATATATAAACCAAACATAAATCATAACGGCTCCGTCACCATTAAAGAAAAAAATAAACAGATGAAAAAAAGAGTTTTTTTAAAGATGTCATCAGTGTTGGTAGCGGGCGCTGCTATTTCTCCAATTTCAGGGTGTTTATCTCCACAAAAACCACGATTAAAGAATTGGGCAGGAAACATTGAGTACAGCACAGATAATGTCCATTATCCTAAAAGTCTCGATGAAGTTAAAAGCATTGTAAAAAAATGTAAAAAACTTCGCGCATTAGGTTCGAAGCATTCCTTTAACAGAGTAGCCGACAGTAACGACAATCAAATTTCATTAGAGCATTTAAACAAGGTCATATCTCTCGATGAGACAAATCATACAGTGACGATTGAAGGCGGTATCAAATATGGAGAACTTGCACCCTATCTGCACCAGCACGGATATGCACTTCAAAATTTAGCTTCTTTACCGCATATCACTGTTGCCGGAGCGGTTACAACTGCCACGCATGGCTCAGGTGTAAAGGTTGGTAATTTGGCTACAGCTGTTTCCGGTATTGAATTTATCGATGCTGAAGGAGAAGCTATTCAATTAACAAGAAAAGATAATCGGGAGGAATTCAACGGTGCTGTGGTTGCGATAGGAGGGGTGGGTATCGTTACCAAACTTACACTTGATTTGTTGCCAGCCTTTGAGATGACGCAGGTCGTCTATATGAATCTTCCGATGCAGGCATTAGAAAAAAATATGCTCGCTGTTTTATCCAGTGGATATAGTGTTAGTCTTTTTACAAATTGGGCCAATCGAAATATTAGTGAAGTGTGGTTGAAGGACCGTGTGGAAAATGGTTCAAAAACAACTATCCTACCAGAATTCTACGGAGCTAAGGCAGCTACGGAAAACGTACATCCCGTAATAGCGCAATCAGCTGAAACGGTGACTGATCAGATGGGCATTCCCGGACCATGGTATGAACGGATGCCACACTTTAAGATGGGGTTCAAGCCTAGTACGGGAAAGGAACTTCAAACGGAATATTTTGTTGGGATTGAATACGCTTATGAGGCAATGATGGCTATTGAAAAGCTCCACGAGAAAATTACACCACACCTGTTTATTACTGAGATCAGAACTGTAAAAGCCGATGATCTTTGGATGAGCCCATGTTATAAAAAAGATAGCGTTGCTTTTCACTTTACATGGAAACAACAGATTCCAGAAGTTAATGCACTAATTCCATTAGTTGAAGCAGCGTTGGCGAAATTCAGTCCCCGCCCACATTGGGCAAAAATTTTTACGATGCCACCAACAGTTCTCCAGTCTAGAATTGAAAAATTAGAAGATTTTAAAGAACTTCTTTTGAGATATGATCCGAATGGTAAGTTTCGCAACGAGTTCATCAATAGGAATTTATATGGTTAAAAAATAATAAGAATTATCAATCTCCATGATAGATAAAAAAGGTACCTATTAAATTCTCCTCCGATTATTCAGACCGTAAAGAATGTACGGGGTTGGCCAGTGCCGCAATGGTCGCCTTATATGCTACTGTTAGTCCAGCGATGATTACGGTCGCTCCTATGGTCAGCACAAAAATCCAGCTATTCAATCCAATATGATAAGTAAAATTTTGGAGCCAACCGTTCATTAGCCATCCAGCCAAGGGAGTCGCAATAAGAAAAGCAATTAAAATCAGTACTGAAAATTCCTTGCCGAAAATCCATAGAATTTGTAACAGACTGCTACCTAGTACTTTTCTAATGCCAATTTCCTTGGTTTTTTGTAGGGCAATGAAGGACACGAGTCCATATAATCCCATGCAACCTATAAAAATGGCAATACAGGCAAAAACTTGAGTCCACCTCAACATAGCTTCTTCTGTTTCATAAAATTCACCTATCTGTGCGTCGAGAAACTCATGTTCGTACACCTCGTTCGGATACATTTCGCTCCAAATACGATCAATCCCGGCAAGAGTTGCTTTCAAATTTGTTTGATTAACCTTAACGGCAAAGCGATTATACAGATCATGTGACGGCATGATACATATGGCACTGATATCCTCATGGAAAGACTTATCGTGAAAATCCTTGACTACGCCTACGATGGGTGCTTTTACTTCTCCACCGTCCACGCTGATGGTTTTCCCAATCAACTGCTCGGGAGAACTAAGGTTGAGCTTGCGGACAAATGTTTCATTGACAAGAAATTCCCTTACGCTATCTGAAGGGAGGATATTTCTGCCGGCCACCAGTTCTAAGCCGAAAGTAGATACATAATGTTCGTCACCTGCTTTCACACTTACCTTAAAAGGTTCATTTTCTGTTCTATTATCGTACCCAATATCGGTATTCCAATCATCACGCGATGTAGGGGCGGTGAAACAAAGAGATACCTGTTTCACTCCTGCAATTTCGTTTAAGCGATTTTTAAGTGTATGGCTTGTCATTGCCGTTGAGCCTGAACCAATAGGCAGCATTACGATTGCGTCTTTATCGAAACCCAAATCCGATTGTCTGGCATAGCGCATTTGGCTTGAAATGACGATCATACTGATTATTAATATCTGAGAAATCGCAAATTGAAAAATGATCAGCGCTCGTCGAATATTAAATCCAGCAATACTCCATCGGGCAACCTTGTTTTGGAAAACTTCCACCGGTTTAAAGCCAGCAAGAATGAGCCCCGGATAAGATCCGGCAAAAAAGGTTAATACCAAGGTCAACGTCATTATAAAGATTGCCAGCGAGTCGTCGGCAATTGGATTGAGTGAGAGTCGCGAACCGAACCAGTCATTAACATAAGGAAGCGCCACGAAGGTTAATGCTATGGCCAATACCATCGCAACGATCATTAGCAATCCGGTTTCCGTAATAAATTGCCAAAAAAGTTGCGACCGGCCTCCTCCAAGTACTTTTCGAACGCCTACCTCTTTGGCACGATTTATTGCAAGAGCCGTCGCAAGGTTAATAAAGTTGATTCCAGAGGTAATGATCAAGGCAAGGCCAATGAATGTTAAAGCCCAAAGGTTTCTTTTTTCCATTACTCCGCCATAGCGCGAATCAAAGTGGATATCTGATAATGCTTGTAACTTGTAATGATGCACGTTTTTACTATTTGCCCGATACTTCTTCACATAAGCTGGTAAAACTTTCTCCACTTGCTGGCGCGAAACACCTGGCTTGAGCCGCACAAAACACTGCATTGATGAGCTCATTCCTCCCCAAAAATCATCACGTGCAAATCTCTCCTCGTAGGCTCTCAAGGTCGTGTAAGAAGCATAAATTTCCGTTTCTCGATCGGTATTAATAGGTAAGTTCTTTAGCACACCCGTAATTCTCAAGTCAATCCGGTTGTCTACACGAAGCACTTTACCTATCGGATTACTGCTTCCAAAATATTTCTTGACCAGCCGCTCTGTTAAGATGGCTGTATTTGGTTCAATAAGGGCGGTCTTTATATTACCTTGTAGAAGAGGGTAATTGAAAATATCAAAAAATGCAGTTTCTGTAAAAGCCACCCCATTTTCTTCTTTGAATTTTTTGATTTCTTTCCCGCTGTTAACCGAAATCAACTCCCCATCAAACGTTGCTATGCGTGCAACCTGCTCGCTAAAGGTATAATCTTCCCGGAATACTTTTCCGAGCGGATTTGGAACATAGTTAGCATATGAGATATTATCGCGGTGCTGTTCGGTGACAAAACGGTAGATCCGGTCGGGATTTGCATGGAAATCATCAAAACTGAGATGGTACCTTACTAATAAAAAAATCAGGATGGCGCAGACACTTCCTAAACCGAGCCCGAGGGTATTAATCAAGAGGTGCGCTTTATTTCGTCTAAGATTCCGTAGTGCGATCTTGAAGTGATTTCTTAGCATAGTCTTTTTTTTTAAGTGCTGCAAGAAAGTTGCCATTTATGCCAAATGGCTCTTATGGGCCTATCGCTCTTTTCACGGCGTGTTAACTGTTCGGATTCGGACAATTAATGTTCGAAATTGAACAGAAGTTCCACAAAATAAGTACTTCTGGCTAGAACGTTAATTGTCGCAATTTTGAGAATTGGAAAATAGGAGGCGCTCAAGCTATGTTCTTATTTATTATCTGAAAATGGCTATTGAAAGGAGATATCCTAAATATGGCCATTTTATTGTCGTCTCATACTGCACAGGTAGGGAAGGAATCGTTAAGTATTTAGTAAAAGAATTTATAGGGTATTATTTTTTTGGAATTTCAGAATATTTAATAACTTTGTAGTTCAAAGTACTTTTTATGAAAGAAAATGAAGCATTGGCAGAATTGAGTTCTATTCGAAGTTTAATGGAGCGTTCGGCCAAATTTATCTCTTTAAGTGGGATATCAGGAGTGATGGCTGGCGTTTATGCATTAATTGGTGCTTTTTTTGGATACCGCATAATCTACCAATCGGGCTCTGATTTAGATTATAGCTCACATGCTGTAAATAATCAACTGGTAATCACCCAACTTAGCATAATAGGAGTAGTGGTATTATTGTGCTCTATTGGCACAGCAATAGTGTTAAGTACGAGAAAGGCTAAGCGGAAAAATCAGCAGATTTGGAATGCAGCAAGTAAAGGCCTTTTGATTCACGCCGGTATTCCATTGATAACTGGTGGACTGTTAATATTGATTTTTTTATATCAGGGATATATAGAGATTATTGCCTCTACTTGCTTGATCTTTTACGGGCTGGCCTTGGTTTCCGGCAGCCATTATACCTTCAAAGATATCAAATGGCTGGGCTGTTCTGAAATTCTTTTAGGACTTCTTGCCGCTTTAATGCCCATTTACGGACTTTTCTTATGGTCTGCCGGTTTTGGCGTGCTTCATATTATTTACGGTTTGATAATGTACTACAAATACGATAACTCAAAATAGTGTTAGAACAATTCGATAAAGCCTTTGAAAGCCGGATCCGGTTGCAGATCATGAGCGTGCTGGCGGCCAATGAAAGTTATGACTTCAGCTCGCTTAAAGACCTATTGGCAGTAACCGATGGTAATTTAGCATCCCATCTGAAAGCATTAGAGAAGGAAGATTATATATCCGTGAATAAAAGTTTTGTGGGCCGAAAACCTAATACCCGCTATGTAGCAACCGAAAAGGGAATAGAAGCATTTAAACGGCACCTCGAATCGCTTGAAAAATTAATCAGACAACAAAAATAATTTTTTTTATCCCTTTACTTTGTAATGCAAAGTACTTTTAAAAAATAACAACATGGAAAATCAACAGGAAAAAAGTGGTTTACTCGATTGGGTCAGGTATTCAATTGGAGCCAAAGTAGTCACCGTAGCTTTTTTAAGCATATTGCTGCTCATCCCTTCGTTCTTGGTAATAGATCTGATTCATGAGCGGCAGGGGAGGCAGGCAGAAGTAAGAAAGGAGATTGCTCAAAGTTGGGCCGGAAACCAGTATGTTGGAGGGCCGGTTATCGTAATTCCCTATAAAACGTGGCAGGAAGATCGAGATTCCAAGGGAAACATAAGTACAAAAGAAATAATACAATACGTTTTTTTATTACCCGATGAACTTAATGTAGCGGCTCGCACCCAACCTAAAATATTACACCGCGGGATATTCGACGCCGTAGTGTATCATGCAGCTGTTAAAGTAAAAGGCAGCTTTGCGGAGCTGGATATTAAGAAAGCAGGGGTTGACCCCCATTTTTTACAATGGGAAAAGGCGCAGCTTATTATAGGTGTCAGTGATGTCAAGGGCTTGCAAAAAACTCCCACCCTAATCTTGTCGGATACTACACAGGAGATGGAGTCGGATTTTTCGGCACTTAATGTTTTTGACAACAGTTTGAGTGTTAATATCGACTTAAGCAAACATAAAAGCACAAGAAAAACATTCAGTTTTGCTTTGAACTTAAGAGGTAGCGAAGGCTTATTCTTTATGCCATTGGGTAAAAATACCCGCATCGCTATCCAAGGAAATTGGGCTAACCCAAGTTTTGCGGGAGCTTATCTCCCCGAAAAACGTACAATTGATAACTCTACCTTTCATGCCATCTGGGATGTTCCTCATTTCAATAGACCGTATCCACAACAGTGGCTCAGCGTAGACGGTGCAAAAATCAAGCAAAGTGCTTCTAACTACTACTGTGGAAGTAATTTTCTTTTACCGGTTGATCAATATCAGAAAACCATGCGGTCCGCAAAGTACGCCATGTTGATCATCATGCTTACCTTCGTATCGCTGCTATTTACGGAACTGATAACCAAGCGAGATATCAACATCATACAATATGTGTTAATTGGTGGCGCTATGGTGGTTTATTATAGCTTAATGTTGTCGTTCAGTGAGCAGGTAGGATTCAATTGGGCTTATCTCATAGCTTCTGCAGCAACCATTGTACTGGTAGGTCTTTTCATTTTTTCTATTCTTCGAAACAAAAAAGTCGCTACGCTACTAGCAGGGATATTAGCTATTTTTTATCTCTTTATCTATGTTATTATCCAGTTGCAGGAGCTTTCACTTTTAATCGGAAGTGTTGGGCTTTTTATTACAGTAGCCTTATTGATGTATACCTCTTCCAAAGTGCATTGGGAAAAACGTCTTAAAACATAAGCTCGCTTCTGGCAATTTCAGCCTATTCCAACTGCACGTTAGCGGTTAGAGGGAGATTCGTTGAACGGTTGGTGTGTCTCTTATATTTGCTCAAAGGCAAATATAGGAGACATCTCTTTACGCTGTCTTAGGGCATTTCGCAAGATATCTGGGAAGATGGGCGTTGTATGCACAAGAAACGATTGTGCTAATAAAAAATAACTTATTCTTCCAGGAGTACGTTTAGAACGAATATAAAAATTTAGTACAAATTCTCTTTCACCTATTTTTATACTCATAAGGAGTATTATATTTGCGGGCAGCAGGGCACTACTATCATACGTAATGAAAGTGTTGTCGCTAAAGAGAGGCTTTGAAACAGTTTTTAACCAATAAACAGAAATCTATGTTAATAATCAATAATTTCGAAGAATATCAATCGTATGTAGGTAAAGAATTAGGCGTTTCTAATTGGCATAAAATAGATCAGGAACAGATTAATAAATTTGCCGATGCAACATTAGATCATCAATGGATACATGTAGATAAGGAAAAGGCCGAAAGCGAAGGGCCGTTTAAAGCAACCATTGCACACGGCTATTTAACGCTATCATTAATTCCCTATTTATGGAAGCAAATTGCAGATATCCGCAACATTAAGATGGAAATAAACTATGGTATAGAGCGGTTTAAATTTGGCCAGCCCGTTCTGGTAGACAGCGAGGTTCAATTGAAAGCTAAATTGAATTCAATAGCCAATTTAAGAGGAGTGACAAAAGTAGTAATTGAAGCGACGCTAACCATCAAAGATCAGCCAAAACCGGCTTATACGGGCGATGTAGTATTTCTTTATCATTTTATATAACAAGCAGAAAGCTAATTGCAGATCTTGACATCGTTGGAGTCCTGGGTGCTTTGAAAAAGATTTCAAGCTCATCAGAAAGATATCCACACGGTGCTGCAATATTTTGCATGCTGGCTAGGTTTATTAGCTTAGCGATCGTTCAATAACTAAACTATTGCAGACGACAGAGCCGAGCCGAAGCAAATAACGAGATATAGGTAGTATTAGGTGTGGTGAATCAAATGGTCAAAATCCCCCCCTTTTTTGCCGTATTCCCCATCTTTTCGCATTGATTAATTTACTACTTTTGTTATAGTCTAGCGGGATAGACCAGTTGGTTAAGGGTAGGAATATTCAAATACGTTTACCAATTACGCAAAACTGTTAACATTTATAAATCAATAAAATATGAAAATAGTAAAAACAATTCTCTGTGTATTATTTGGCCTAATGTTTATTAACGCTGGCTTGGATAAATTTTTGCATTATATGCCTGTGCCTCCTATGGAGGGTGAAATGCTAAAGGTAGGCGAAGCTTTCATGCAAATAAAATGGTTAATGCCCTTGATAGGAGCAGTAGAGGTGATAGGTGGTTTGTTATTTATACTGCCCAAAACCAGGGCTTTGGGAGCTATTGTCATTTTACCCATTATGGTAGGTGTAATTCTACACAATGCTATCTATATGCCTTCTGGCTTAGGTATTGCCGGAGTATTGTTCTTGATCAACCTTTGGGTAATAGTAGACAATCGGAAAAAATATGAGCTTCTAGTAAGTTAATACAAGCGGTTAAAGACAAGATCGGCTCCTCATTGTGGGAGCCTTTTTTATGGAAGGCTCTATCCGCCGAGCGCTCATTTAAGGCTAAAGAAAATAATTTCCAATGCTGTATAGTGTCACATTCATACTCTCCCTAATAATTACACACGGTGCTTTCTGAAAAATGCTAGCGGTATTAAAGCAAGCTGTTTTTGCCTTTTCTCTATCTGAGATCGG
>DATMSZ010000319.1:0-28575 GCA_035565175.1 Pseudosphingobacterium sp. | reverse complement strand
ATTTTAATGAGGTACGGTGGTTTCAACAGGAATATTTAAAGCCCCCAAGCACTCTTTAAAAGCCACTATATGAAGGAGAAGTAACAACTATATTACTAACATAACATCATTGTGGCCGTCAAATATAGTCCAATCGGTGTTTGTTTTGTCCTAACGCTGGTAGTTATCGATTTTCTTCTTAAGGGCCTTTATCATAAAGGTTTGTTATTTCCACTTAACGCGCTCTAATTGTTTTTCCCAGATAAAGCGGTCTAGATCGGAAGCTTTATAATCTGGATTAGCTCCAGACTGAGATGTTACATAGGCTCCCAATGCAGCAGCATAATCTAACATATCATCAACGGATTGACCCTTTAATTTTTGAGCAACAAATGCTGCAAGAAATGAATCTCCACTACCCACTGTATCCCTTACGGTAACCGGATAGGCTTTATAATCATGTCGTTCGGTTACGGTATAATAGGATGCCCCATCTCCCCCTTTGGTCACGATAATTTCTTCAATCTGATACTTTTCTTGTAATAGGTTAACTCCTTCTTGCTCTCTTCCTGTTTTTTCACCCAACCACTCTCCAATAATTTGTAGTTCATGGTTATTTAATTTCACGATATCCGCTTTCGTCAACAAATAGTCGATCGTCGATTTAGTATAATAAGGCGCACGGAAGTTTACATCGAAAAGTTTGAGTTTCGCATGATCTATCAATTCGTACAATGTTCTCCGTGTTACTTCATTACGAGCTACCAAACTTCCAAAGACCATTAAATCTGCTGATTCAATTAAAGAGACCGTTTCAGTGTTGTATTTAATGAAATCCCAGGCTACAGGTTGTACGATTTCATAACTCATCTCATGATTTTCGCCCATAGTGGCGATCACTTCACTAGTGCTATATACATCATCCACTTGAATATGCTGAGTAGATAATCCCATACGCTCCAAAAAACTCCTCAATTCTTCACCCAAAGAATCGTTCCCTACCTTGCTCACCATGTAACTTTTTATTCCTAACCTGTTAAGATGGTAAGCTACGTTCATGGGTGCTCCGCCCGGTTTCTTTCCGTCAATAAGTACATCCCATAAAATTTCTCCGAAACAAACTACTTTCTTCATATCGCTATTTGTTGTTGGTTTTTCGTTATTAGTAGCAAGATAATAAGTATCAAAACATAAGACGCAAGTATCAAGGCGGTTATTCATCACTGTAATAGCAGCCATTATCCAATGCTTTAAAATGTATATTCCGACCTACTTGTCTTAGTTGTTTCAAATTCATTAGAACTTGTTTCGTTTTTCAACAGATCATTAATTAACTAAAACAAACAATTCACAAAAAATCAAAAAAACATTCGTTAAAAATCATATACCAATTATCAAAAATTGAACCATTGTTCTGTAAATTTATATATATATCCGTATGCGCTTGAACGGCTTTGTAAAGCTTTCAGAAAAAAAAATTATTATATTCAACCATTTAATTCGGCTTAGACCAATTCTTATGCATCGTTATTTATTTTTCATTTGTGTAACCTGTTTCACCTTCTTTTTTTCATGTAAGCCTAAAGAAGAATCTAAAACATATACCATCGCATTTTCACAGTGTATTGGAAATGATGCTTGGCGCGAGACTATGTTAAAGGAAATGAAGAGAGAATTATCTTTCCATCCTGAAATCAATTTTTTATATGCCGATGCCGGGGGAGATAACAACCGACAGATCGCGCAGGTCAAAAAGCTCTTAAAAGAGCATATCGACTTGCTAATTATTTCTCCAAATGAGGCAGAACCTTTGACTCCTATTGTGGACGAAGTTTTTCAAAAAGGTATTCCAGTAATAGTGACCGATAGAAAAACATCTTCAGGACTTTACAACGCATACGTAGGATCAGATAATTATGACATAGGTTATTTGGCAGGCAAATACATAGGCCAACAACTGAATAAACGCGGAAACATCGCCATTATAACAGGTCTTCCGGGCTCTTCGGCTTCAATAGAACGCGAAAAGGGATTTAAAGCCGCCTTGAAGGGCTTCCCCGCTATTCAACTTAAAGAAGAACTGAATGGCCAGTGGTTGATTAATGTTGCTTTTACCTCTGTTCTAAATCATATAGAAGCCCTACGAAATACAGACGCAATATTTGCTTTTAATGACCAGATGGCCCTCGGCGCCAGAAAAGCGCTTTTAAAGATTCTGCCGAATAATAACGTCAAAATTATAGGTGTAGACGCGTTACCTGGAAAAGGTAATGGTTTACAACAGATTGCTGAAGGTTATTTAGATGCATCCATGTTATATCCAACAGGAGGGGTTGAAGCAATACGGACAGCCACTGCTATATTAAACAAACAGGCTTATAAACGTGAAAACATCTTAAGCACTTTAGTGATCGATTCGAGTAGTGTACAATTAATGAAAATGCAGGCTGACAAAATTGATAGTCAGCAACAAGATATAGACAAACAACAAAGCTTGTTAGCGGAGCAGAAAAACATTTATCAAGATCAACAATCGATTCTCAACATATTAATTGTAAGTCTCGTGTTAGCCATTGTATTTGCTGGTATAGCCATCTACACGCTAAAAAGCAATTGGGAAAAGAACAAACATTTAGAAATGCAGAATGTGGAAATTCTAAAACAGCAACAGCAACTGATTGAAATGAGCGATAAGGTAAAGGAAGCTTCAGACGCAAAAACAAACTTTTTCACAAACATTTCACATGAATTCAAAACGCCATTAACGTTGATTTTGGCGCCTGTAGAAGACTTATTAAAAGACGCCAGCTTGTCAAGCTCCTTAAAAGATCAGTTGCTCCGCATTAAACGCAATGGGTTACGCCTCATTAATTTAGTTTCCGAGTTAATAGATATACAACGTTTGGGGCAGGAAAAAATAAAACTAAGAGCTTCTTCTAATAACCTAATAAAATTTCTCAATCAAATAATCACCTCCTTTAAACCTCTATCTGTTCAGAAAAGTATTCCGATTACATTGGAAAACAAAACCACCATTACAAATTTATGGTTTGATGGCGATTTAATGGAGAAGGCAATGTATAATTTGCTATCAAACGCCTTTAAGTTTACTCCCAAAAATGGCAGGATCCAGATAAAGGTTGAACAGAATACTTTTGGAGATTATATTATCATCAGGGTAATTGACAATGGCAGGGGTATAAATAAGGCCCATATCGACCATATTTTCGACCCATTTTATCAAGGTACCTATAGTGCTATTGGGTCGGGTCTTGGTTTAGCCCTCGTTAAAAATGTAATAGAATTGCATCACGGCCAAATTACGGTAAGCAGTAAGGAAAATGAAGGAACATCTTTTACTTTAAGGCTTCCCGTTGGCGACGCACATTTAAGCGATATAGAAAGAGCTGATCCGAACGAGCAATTAAACAACAGAAAGGAGGCAAACGCTGCGTTTGCGTTCCTAGATATGAACGAACAACCCGATAGCCAAGAAGCGCTTATACCAGCTCATCGTCAAGAACACACCTTACTTATTATTGACGATAACGAAGAAATTGTACATTTTTTACGTGATAAATTTTCACACAACTATCATATTTTCAGTGCATTAACAGCAGAAGACGGCATCAAACTAGCCTATTCAAAAGTTCCTGATTTGATCTTAAGCGATGTAGTAATGCCTGGAAAGAGTGGCCTTGAGCTAGTCAGCACCTTAAAAAATGATCATCGTACTTCTTCAATTCCAGTTATATTATTAACCGCGTTAGATAGTGAAGAACAAAAAACATCGGGGCTTCAGGCGATGGCTGATGCTTATATAACAAAGCCTTTCAGCACTGGCCATCTCGAAGCTATTATAAAAAATTTAATTACTACCCGTAAAGAGCTAAAAGAGCGTTTTACCAGTGAAATCAATCCATACAATGATCACCTTTCTTCTAGCCTGAGTGAAATTGATAGAAGATTTTTAAACAATTTATCTGCTATTGTAGAAACGCATTTAGGAAATAGTCAGTTCAGTGTAGATCATATATGCAGAGAAATTGGCATGTCTCGTGTGCAACTATACCGTAAGGTTAAAGCACTGCTAAACTGTAGTGTAAACGATTATATTATGATCAGAAGGTTAAAGAAATCTAAATACCTTCTTCAAGAAGATATAACAATTAACGAGGTAGCTTACCAAACCGGTTTTTCATCACCAACTTATTTTGCGACGCTTTTTAAGGCCAAATTTGGCATAAGTCCTTCTGCATTTAAAAAGCAGAAAAATAAAAATTAACCATGAGCTGAAAATCGGAAAGGAATTGCGAAAATTTCAAAACAAAAAATGGATACTTGCGAAAAAAGTGCAATTTATCTAAGTTTACATATGTTTCCATTAACAAAAGGAGTATGTATCATCGAGTTCCCCTCTAATTTAGGGTTAAAAGAACCTTATCCAGGTCATGAGCCAGGTGTCAAGTACCTACCTGATTGGCTAAGGAAACATCGTCTTCATGAATACATCAATCCCTCACAGGTGCTAAGGTTAGATCCTCCCCCTTACACCATGCAGCTTGATAAAGAGAGTGGTGTCAGAAATGCAGATTTGTTAGTTGACTATGCAATAAAACAAGACAAAGTGCTTCAACAAGTTTTGGAAGCAAAACAATTTCCATTCGTTATTGGTGGTGATTGCAGTATTCTTCTTGGCCCACTTTTAAGCCTCCGTCAGATGGGCAAATATGCACTCTTTTACCTTGATGGTCATACAGATTTTATTTGGCCGTCCTTATCGTCAACAGGTGGTGCCGGCGGTATGGCAGCCGCATTTGCCGCTGGTAAAGGGCCAAAAAAACTTACGAGCATTTTGAATCTAGGCCCTTACATCAAAGAAGAGCATGTATGGTGTGTAGGGAATAGAGAATACGAGGAATGGTATGAACAAGCAATTATCGAATCAAAAGCCACGTACCTGTCACTTGCCCGTCTAAGAGCGGATGGTATCAAATCTGCAGTTACGTCCTTCTTAAAAATGGTCTATTCACAGAATTTAGCTGGCTTCTGGCTTCATTTTGATGTGGATGTATTAAATGATGAGATAATGCCTGCTGTAGATAGCCGAACACCTGACGGACTTCAGTACCCTGAATTACACGAAATTTTACTTCCGCTTTTGGCGGATCCCAAAGCCGTAGGGTTAACGATAACTATTTTAGATCCCGATTTAGACCCAACGGGCGATTACACGACAGTCTTTGTAGAACAGATTAATAATCTATTTAAAAATTTAAAATAAAGAGAGGATCTTCCTGTTTTTGCTTGCACCGCCCTTTGGTGGCACGCTCAAAGAGTTATTTGGAGTCAACGGATTAGCATTGCAACTGTTGCGTGAAATTCCAAAAAAAACATCTTCGCTTAAAACAAACAGGTACTTTAACGGCGATTTAGCCCGGTCAAAATACCTGTTTATTCCAGAAGGAAAAACCTAAACCGTTAAGGTCAGCTGATCTAACTTTTCGTTAATAGCCGCCACTTCTTCTTCAGATATAGAAGTTTCAACAGCTTCCGCATTTTGTATTGCTTGTTGTGCGTTTCTCGCTCCTACTAACGTGATCGTAATTCCAGGCTGTTCTAAGGTCCATAAAAGCACCAATTGACTTAGTGATATACCTTTATCGTCCGCTAACGGCTTAATATTTTCTAAGAAGAGATTGGTTCTTTTTAAATTCTCGCCTTGAAAAAAAGACAATCCGGCACGATGATCCCCATCTCCGAATACATGATCTGGTTTTATCTTTCCAGTTAAGAGTCCTCTTTCCAGCGGACTATAAGCGATAACTGACTTATTATGTTTTAAACAATAGGGAATCACCTCCTGCTCGATACCTCGCTTAACCATACTATAGGGTACCTGATTAGACGCTAGCTTTATTACCTTTTCAGCTTCATTCATCTGCTCCGCATTATAATTACAGACGCCAGCATATCTTACTTTGCCGTCTTTTATCAGTTGGGCCACCGCTTCCATCGTTTCCGCTATTGGAGTAGTGCTCTCAGGCCAGTGGATCTGATAAAGATCGATATAATCTGTTCCAAGTCTTCTCAAGCTGTCCTCACACTCTTTTATGATACTCTCTTTTCCGGCATATTTATAAATATCAATGTTCTGACCATTATTGTCTTTACTTTTAAAGCCAAAATCGCCCTTTGTCAAATCCCATCGCATGCCATATTTTGTAAGAATTTGAACTTTATCTCTTGCAATGTTTTTTATTGCTTCGCCAACAATTTCTTCACTTGCACCTTGCCCATAAACCGGTGCAGTATCAATGGCATTGACTCCTAAATCATATGAAGCTCTAATTGCATTTATAGCATCTTGTTTTTCATTTCCTCCCCACATCCAACCACCGGCAGCCCAGGCGCCAAATGTTATCACCGGAAGGTTAAGTGTCGTTTCTCCTAATTTTCTATATTTCATATATTCTAATAAATTAATTTGTAAATATTCATTTAAATGGTGATGATGAACTGCTAGGCGGCGTTTTATTTTTTTATTACTACTTGCTTTTTTGGACCATTGAAGAGCCAGCAAACTCGAATTCATCACATTAATTTTGCGTAACTTACTTAAGTTAATGTATCTTAGCTTTAAAAAGCGGTGTTTTATGAGAAAGCTAAGTTCAACAAATTATTATAATCAAACTTACTTAGAGGGCAAATGTACCTTGAACGAACTTATTCATCTACTAAGCAAGAGATGGTTAACAGAAGTATTATTCAGTATTGAGGAAGGTAACACACGTTTTTCAAACATTAAGGAAGATCTTAAACATATAAGTGATAACATTTTAGCTGACCGCTTAAAGTATTTAGAACATTATAAACTTATAAGTCGAGATGATCGTCTCCATGAAACACCTATTCGAGTTGAATATTCACTAACTGAATCAGGAAGAAAACTAAGTAACATGCTTGATCAACTATGTACGTTTGCCGAAAACGAAATAGACTTCCCTGATTAGACCATCTTCATTTCTATGGTGACACCTCCTGCTTTAAAATTTAACAATACTACGAGTATAGCTAGTTTTATTCCAAATATTAATTCCTAAATCGATCGCACTTGTTTTTATCCGTATTAATCTTCAGCAACGCAAGTGTGCCTGTTATATCCTTCCAATAAAATATTCACCATTTATTTTTTACGTTGTATTACTCGATATAGATTAAAGGGGCCTTGCCACTGCTTTTTTTACAAAAAAAACTCTTTCTACTTTATAATTCAATAACTTCTTAAATTGTGAGTGTAATATTTCTGTTTAATCCTTTAATTTATCATAAATCAAAATTAAGTTTGTAGAGAGCCAAAGAATCTGAAAAATCAAAACAGTAAGCGAATTAGATAAGCGAAATATTTTCTCCTATTAAGGTGTGTAGGGAGATATTTAGACACTACAAACAATAAGAACAAAAAAATTTATAATGAAAATCATTCCATTTTTTATGCTATGGATACTATCCATCAGCGGAATCTCAGCAGCAACAAGAGATTTTTATCAATTGAAAATTTATCATCTCAAAAATGAAGACCAGGAAAATAGAGTAGATGCATTTTTAGAGAACGCTTACATACCTGCACTCCATCGTGCAAATATATTGCATGTAGGTGTTTTTAAGCCAAGTTCTTTTATGGAACTCCCTGGCAACGAACGATTAATATATGTATTTATTCCATATTCTTCATTTGAACAGTACATAAAGTTAGAAGAGTCTCTTTTAAACGACCAGCAATACGAAACAGCAGGTAGTAACTATCTGAATGCTTCACATAATAATGCTGCTTATGAACGCATGGAAACCATTTTATTAAATGCATTTACCAATAGTCCCAACTACATTATCCCAACACTAATAGGCCCGAAGAAGGAAAGGATATATGAATTAAGAAGTTATGAAGGCCCTACAGAAAAACTCTATCGCAATAAAGTGGATATGTTTAACAAAGGAGATGAAATAGGTCTTTTTAAAAGACTGGGTTTCAATGCTGTTTTTTATGGAGAAGTACTTGCTGGGAGCAAAATGCCAAACCTCATGTATTTAACTACGTTTGACGACAAACAATCACGCGACGAACACTGGGAGGCGTTCGGGAAAGATGCTTATTGGAAAAAGTTATCATCATTACCAATTTATCAAAACAACGTATCTCATAGTGATATTCTTCTTTTGAAACCGACTGAATATTCCGATATTTAATGATAAAGATACTTAGTTCAGTAAATAGAAGAAGATGTCTAAAAAGCCCGCCGTCGTCATATCGAGTGCAACGGAATCGAACCGACCGTAGGGAGCTCATGAATTCCGTTAAAAATTGACACTAACGAATAAATATCTCTTAATGAATTTTTACAAATAATAGATTTAACTTCGTTGAGCCTTCGGGTTCTCCACTTCATTTCATTCTGGTCGAAATGACAACTTTTCAGATACCCCCTTTAAAGACCATCTGTCTATAACATCTTATTGAAATCGGAGGGATTAATTTTTCTACACATAACTGTGTATATATGACACGAGTACTACACAAGTTTAGTCTTTAGTCATCATAAGTTAGCAATATTTGCTATATTCGCAGCGTTAAAGTCTACTAACACAGAGAAAGGGATGTTAATTCGCCATAACTCAAGTACCAGTAAAATAAAAGTACAGTTACTTATTGTTTTTTTCTTCAGCTTTGTTTGTATTTTCTCCGTTTTTCAAAGAGGTTCTCAACAACAATTTTCTGGTAATATAGATTTCTCTACGCTAGAGCATACATTTGATGATCTTAAAGATGGTTTATGTTTTCTCTTAAGGAACAAACACTCAAAAGAATCTATCAAGGTTATTCAAAATAAATTTGCTGATACGGCCGTTCGCACTTTTAAAAAGCTCATAGACAATTATTTTTCATATCAACCTCGTTGGTATAAACCAGCTTACTACTCTTTTCTATTTAGGTATAATCTGTTCTAAAATAGCTTTATTTATTTGCCTTTTAATATCATAAAAACGTATCGTTCTTTAACTACTTAGTACTTGTAATTACCTGCGCTAATTCAATATTAGCAGCATTAAAGTTTAAAAAAATCTAATGACAGAATTTTTTGATTTCTTCCAAAACCTAACCAATCCAGAATGGATTATGGAAAATGGAGGTTTATATCTTCTTTTATTTATTGTGTTTGCCGAAACGGGTATATTATTAGGTTTTTTCCTTCCGGGTGATCCTTTACTTTTTATAACAGGAATGATTTTGGCGAATAGCACTTTGCCACATGTAAATTCTACTTGGAGCTTGTTATATTGGATTTTATTAATCTCTATTGCCGGTATTTTAGGAAACTTTTTGGGTTATTGGACCGGTAAACGATCTGGGAGCATACTATTAAAGCGGAAAGACAGTTTTTTGTTTAAGAAGAAGTACATTGTTCAAGCACAAGAGTTCTACGAAAAAAAAGGAGGCGGAGCTATCATTCTTGCTCGTTTTATGCCTATTGTTCGAACATTCGCGCCGGTTGTTGCTGGCATTGTAAAAATGGATCTAAAAAAATTTTCTATTTTTAACATTATTGGCAGTTTCATATGGGTAGGCGTTTTAGTGACTGCTGGTTTTCTATTAGGAGATAACGAATGGATCAAAAACAACCTTGAAAAGATTATCTTCTTAATCGTTCTTATAGCAACTGCACCTGTATTGATAAAAATGCTAAAGGGCTTTAGAAAAAAAGCAGTGTAAAATCCACCATATCGACCGACGGTTAGGTAGAGAAAATAAAAGGTCTTCAACCGGGGAGATTGAAGACCTTTAGCTAACCAATTATAAACCTAAATTATGATGACACAAAGATAGTGTACAAATAACACTTTGTCAAGTTTTTTTTTATTTATTCCTGTGGTATCTCTAAGATGCGCCACTCAGCCATTTGTATTAAACCAGATCCCTTATTCGCGGTAAAAGAGATGCGATAATATTTATACGCCACACGATTATTAAAGGTATAAGTTTTCACTTGGAAGCGCTCAGCAAAAGTTTCCTCGCGACGTTCATCTAGAACCTTCCAATCTTCATTGTCGTTCGAACCTTCCAAATTCCAATCTTTCGGATCACGATCTGATGCATCATTCGCAGAGGTAATCGTATAAGCAGATAAAATCTTCGGATAGAAAAACTCTAGTTTGCACCACAAATCTCCTTTGTAATCGAATTGCAGGAATTTAGTAGCAGGATTATTGTCCACTAACTTCGACGAGCCTTCTCCAGATTCTGCACCACTGTTATTATCACGCGATACCGTCAACCGACCCTCTCCCGTCGCATCTTTTACAATACCTAGTTTCGAAATGATTTTCACCACATTGACAGTCGATTTATTCGGTGTTGTTACACTTAGCATGTATCGTTGAAAAATACCTTCCGGAACGGAGATAATAGGACTTTCCTCCTTGGAGAAGCCTTGATACACGACAGAAGTGGAAGTCGACTCAGTTTCCTTTAACCAGGTAACAGAATCTATTTCTATATCCGTATCGATACTTAAACGTAGATTGTCCCCCCCTTCACGCGACACTTCAAAGTTTAGAATACTATCCGGAATAATGTTAATCAGCACCTCTTTTTCTGCCCAATAATCCTGACTATTTCTAGTACGGAGTTTCACCCTAAAATTTCCTGGATTTAAGAAGGTATGCGTGGGCGACACGTCCAGCGAAGTACTATCATCACCAAACTGCCACCGCGCTTCCTGATAATTTGTAGACGCATTCTCAAAGGTAAAAGTAAAGGGATCGTTTTCCGCACTTTGCTGAAAGGTAAACTCGGCTGTTGGCTTTGGTTCCTCTTCTAAGGGTGGTGCCTCCTTTTCTTTTTTACAAGTAAAGAGGAATACTGCCATCCCACATATGAGCAATAATTTATCGAATTTCATTTGACTATATCATTATAATAATTATCATTTTTTATTTTCTGATGATTTATGGAATTCTGATTAAACGCCATTCAATCATTTGAAAAGCACCACCCCCTTGATTAGCTGTCACGTTGACCCGATAATAACGATAAGGTACCGTGGACGTAAATTCATAACGTTTCGTCTGGAATCTCTCTGGGAAAGTTTCCCCTGTTCTCGTATCGAGTGTTGTCCATTCCTCCCCATCCATTGAGCCTTGCAAATTCCAATCTTTTGGATCTCTTTCGGAAGCATCGTTTCCAGAGGTGAAGGTATATGCTCCTGCTAGTGTCGGCTCTGTATACCTTACTTGGAACCACAGCAAATTGTTGACATCCCAATTAGTTAAGAATTTGGAATTATAATTACCGTCGACTAGCTTCTTGGAACCTTCCCCCGCATCCGGCCCTCCACCATTATCCCGACTGACACTGAACTCACCCTGTGTGGTGATATCTACCTCGGCCACGCGGTCTGGATAGATTAACAATACGAGGGTTGCTTTATCCGGACTGAGCACATGCCGACTCGGATATTGCAAATCCAGTGCAAAAGCAACCGGATGATCCAGATGGTTGGTAATTTTCTCCCATAAAATACCGACCGACAGCGGAAATTGACTAGTATTTGCTGGAATGCGCTGAATACTGTCCACATTATAGTCTTGCCTGCTCAAGAGCTGGGTATTCTGCGGTAAGGTTCCATTTGAAATGAGCTTGGCAATCGTATCCGTATTGGACACAACAGATACCTCAAAGGCCCTTGAGGCTTTACCAGCCAACAAAATATCAACCGGGATGCTAATACCACCCGAGTTAACCGTATAATTTTGCCTATTTGCTATCTTGAGTAATTCACCCGCTTTCTGAAATGATAAATAATGGATATCCTCCAAATTAAGTACTTTATCCGTTTCTAAGAGTAAGGTCATGATATCGTTCGCCAAATCGGTTACATTGCCTTTACTTGGATTTGTCAATTTGATGCCAAGTGCTACTCGTTTACCATAGACGCGCTCAAGCACAGTGATGTTGATCGGCACACTGAAAGTAGCTTCCTTCGCTCCAAAAGGAATCTGCACCACATTGGGCAGTTGGTAAGATCCAGCTTCTAAAATCGCGGTGTTCGCTAACTGCCCTTTTTCAATGGCTTCCTCCAGCTGATGATTATCCACCGTCAGTGCTACTTCAAAGGCTTTCGCTGCCGCTTGCGACAATTTTACCCGAAGTTTGACCGTTACATTTTCCTCATCCTTTACAACCGTGGTATCCATGTCTCCCGCACTGATGGTACGTGGGTTTACCTGCTCCTGATTGAATTGCTCTAAGTCATGTTCTTTACAAGAGGCCAAAAAGAGCAAGACAAGCAAGCAACACATTGCTATGCGTATACATAATGTTGGTGTCAATTTTAGTTTCATAATGCTAAATTTTCTTTCACAAAGTACAAACCCTAATTTATTGATCGAGCCAAACCCGTCCGTCTAACTGCCAGCTTTCCTGTCTCGGTATTTTTAGCCAACTAATGATTTGAGCAGGGATATCCTGATTTCTCGGCACCAAAGACCCCAGGTCACTTGCACTGGGTGCACATAGGAATTCATTCAGATTATCCCAGCTGGGTGTACCGTCTTTTAAGGCCAAGTGACTGCCTAAGGGTCCCTCATCCATAATCATATCCCCCTCGCTTCCAACTACTGGCCAATAACCTGCCAGGTAATCATAATAAGGGTGCTGCTCGTCAATGCTTGTTCCACACGCATACTGACTGATGACATCGTCTGGCAAAGCAGCTTTCCAAATACGCACATCGCTTATGTAGGCATCAGGTTCGCGATGACCATTACCATTAATGTAACCCAATTTTAACAGCGCTGCGTTATTCAAATTCCCCCAGTCAGTAATATCACGCTCATTATTAAATCGGCCATTGGTGAACGTCCGCACAAATCTCTTATTATCACGAATCACACCCACCACAGCGATGCTATTCCAGGTGGCATCTCCTAAAGTTCCACCCCTTACCTGTTCTGCTCCCGAAGTACCCCTGGCATTGAACATCCAAAAATTATCTTCTAGAAAAACCACCCACCCCACCGATGGCCAGCCACTGGACCATTCCGGACGTTTACCCAATAAGGATGGATAGTAAAATTTGTAGTTATTATTAGGTCCAATATTTTTCTTCACCTTCAATTCAATGGTGAAAGCCTCCGTTGGCCCCCCTAAGTTATATACGTCGTTGTTCTCACCCGTCAATTCTCCATGGAGATTACCTTGAAAACGCAAGAAACTGCCTTGATAGCGACTACCCAGATATGGTTTTGCTATAAAGCGTGATCTATACTTCGGACTATAGTAGACTAAAAAGGTGTTAGCTTTAGGGTTACTAAAAATAGTGTTATCATTCTCCTCATCCGGGATCTCAAAAGCACCACCTTTATTGGAAGCAATAATCACAAGCCAGTTTTCTTCTTTATATGTAGGACGGCTTTCCAACGCAGCCATCATCTCCCCGACCGTTTCATCGAATTGCAGGATGGCATCTCGGTAAGCCGCCACACTGATATCATAACCTTCCTGTGCTCCAGCCTTGTCAATTGCCGAAAACTGTCCGACAATCATGGTAGTGCTATCCTCTCGTATACTCTTAATCACTGCCGCTTTCACGGCGGCATCATCGGTTAGTCTTTCGCCATCCGCCCCTTCTGCCAAGTATTGTTCAAAGAGGGCAGATGAAGTAAAGACTTTACTGCTATAACCATTGGAAGCATCCGCAACACGTTGAAAAACGGTGGGAAAGGTTTGGAAATTATTCTGCGAAAAATCATTATTTATCACCCCATGTTTTTCTCTTCCCACACCAGTAATCATGCTCGCCCAATTTGTCCCATTCTCAGACGCCTCCTCATCGCTCACTCCAAACCAGGAGTAAATGGCAGTATTGAGCAGTGATGAAATATGTGTTGTTTGCGCCTGTTGTACAGAGGTCCCACGAGCACCATCCACAATCAGATACAATACCTTGGGTTTACCAAAGACCACATTTACGGAATCATTCGCTTCTATATCCGGTATTGTCTTTTCAAATTCCTGTTTACAGCTCCATACACCTGCACTTATCATTAAAAAGAATAGGGGCAAAATATACCCACTCTTTCTTTTATAGCTTAATATCCTCATTTTCTTTAGGTTTATTTAGTTAATTACAAGACGAATAATATTATTAACGGGCTGATTGTTAAACCGATAAAAACCACCTATTAGCAATAACGCCCTTTTATTATCTTCAGTCGTGGTTTCAATAATATTAGATAGGCCACCAGTAAACACGCCGGTAGCATTATATCCCACTGCTAGCGAACCATCAGGATTGAGCACCATAAAACCATTCCGGGTGATATTATCATATTTTTGGAAGCTACCATCCACCACAATGAGCCCGTCACTCAATTGTTGCGCTAAGCCAAATGTACCTACATCTATAGGGCGCGCTATAAAGGAAGGATCCAGCGAACCATCCTCATTTAACATAGCCATGCCGATCGCGGGTTGACCATCATAACTGGTGAATAGGCCCGTAATCAAATATTTGCGGGTAATAGGATTAAAAGTGAGCGAAAAAATTTGTTTATTGGCGCCTAGGCCAGCCTTAAAGCCGTCATCAATGGTTCCATCTTCTTTCAAGCGTACGATATAACCCGCTGCCTGGTTATCAAAGCGTGTGAAAGATCCGAATACCAGTAACTTATCTTTATTTGGTCCTTCCGTATGCATATAGGTAGACACATAGCCGTTTCCACCTGGGAACCCTTGATTCGTAGCTGTATTGAAACGGAAAGTTTTATCCAAGGTACCATCTAGATTGAGACGTGCTACGTGGCGAAACTCCGTACTATCGACAATCACCGTATCTCGCGTTTCATAGCGGTTTGGTTTATCATATTGCCGGCTCAAATAGTATCTAAAATTACCCGTGATCAACAATTTACCCTGATGCGGATAAATTCTTGAAATGGACCCATCCGTACCACCATTGAACCGTGGAAAATATTTAGTCGTATCGGACTGATCGGGTCTTCTGAAGGTTTTGATACCGACAGTATCAATACTTCCATTGGAATGGAGCATGGTTAAATTGCTGATATTTTCTGTTCGTTGATCATAACCACCGAAAGCGCCAGAAATAAAAAACTTATCGTTCACCATCGTGATATCCATCAAATAACCATTGGCTCCCCTGCCCGAACGGAGACTGGCATCGTAACTACCATCAGAAAAAGTTCGGACAATTCTATTAATGGGTTTTACAATACCCTTATTATCATAATTGGTGAACCCCCCAACAAAAACATATTTCCCATCACTAAGCCTAAAAGCCCGGGACACATCACCATCTGCTCCGTTTACGGCACGGAAGGTAGGATCCGGATTCAATCTCCCAGTTACGGAAAAATTGGGGCCAAAAACCACTGCATCACCTACTGAAACCGAAATCACACCAGTGCTGGCATAGTCCGGCACTTTTACCGTAAACCCTTCTGCAGTTACCTCACCAATTTCTGCCTGTTCCCCATTAAACCGAACAACCAGCTGATCTGCATAAGGTGTAAGTCCAGTTGCTTGGACTGTCACTTCCGCACCAGGCAAACCGCTGGCCGGATTAGGGACTTGCGAATTATCCATAACAATACCCAATGGATCCTTTCCAGAAGCATAAGGTTCCTCAAATTTCTCCTGTTCTTTCTGGCAGGCCGATAGTATCAAAATAGCCGCCAATATTTTATACATATTCTTCATACACAAATTATTTAAGGTTTACTCAGGAAAATTTCCAAGGTGACATCTGTCCGGGAAAAACCAAAGTCCCCTTGGGCAGCAAGAGCATGTATCACACCATTTTTAGGCTGTATATCAGAAGATGCTACCCGACGTGTTAACCAATCATCATTAGGTCGGGAAACATCTGGTATATAAGAAATTGCCAACTGTCGATAACCATTGTACTTAATTCCGCCAGCATCATTATAGACCACTCCAATATTCAAGACTGTGGTTTCATCATAGTTATAAAAATTCTGTCCTGGGAAGATAGACCGTACTTCGAAGTCGATTTGCGGATAATCAGCCAATAAATTTTTACCCTTAAAGATATGACGCATTAAATACCGACGCCAAATCGTAGAATCTACGTCCGTAAGCGCCTGAATGGTATCCTTCCCTCCCATGAAGAGCAGATAATTGGCACTTCCTGGGATATTCATATTACCAATCATGTTCTTAATGTCCAGATCCCTAGGGGCAAAAAAAGTAAACTCCTCATTCCTGAAAAATGCTTCCATACCGGCAAGTTTGATCACCTGTGCCACCGTATCAAAATCCATAGGTTTGGATTCGATATATTGTAGAATGTCTCCGTCGTAGTAGGGATTTGCCTTTCCACCATCAATATAATAATCATCCTTTTGACAAGCACAAAGTAAGAGTACTCCCATTAACAAGCTATAAACCAAACGTATCATACCTTCTATTTTAATGTTCATGTTATTATATTCCTCCATTTGTCCAGAATTCATTCAGTGACATCAAAGGGTTATTGTTCCGCGCACTTTGGTCGATCGGCCAGGTCCAGGCCCTTCTGTTATATTGATCCAGGGTCATGGGCCGCCTTGTAAATTGCGCATTCATAATACGACCCGTTCTTACCAGATCAAAATAGCGGTGCCCCTCGCCAAGTAATTCACGCGCCCTTTCCAAGAAAATAAAATTTTTCAATGCCGCACCACCCCCGCCATCATATACGGGTGCTTCAGCACGATTTCGGATCATATTTAAGGCTTCAATAGCCGCTGCATCTTGATTGAGCTCTGCCAAAGCCTCGGCACGTAGCAGAATGGCGTCCGCATAACGGAATATCAAAAAGGTATTATCTGGATTGCGGTCTTCATTACCCGATGCATAGGTATTATAAGCATATTTCAAAATCAAGAACCTTCCGGAATTACTGAGCATATCTTCGTACCAGATCGTCTTCCGCAAATCGGCCACATCGGCAGGATAAAGCGTATTCATATAGAACGAATTGAAATAGGCCATACTATTGTTGTTATTATACCGCGGAAATTTATAGGGCCAGCGCAAAAAGTGGTCGCCAAAAGGTGCGAGTGCTTCGTTGTTATCATCATAATTGATGCTTCGGAAGAACTCAAATAGACTCTCCGGAGAACGCCCTTTCACCACCTGTGACCATCCTTCTATGGTCATGGGTAACAACTGATAAGCACCGCTTTTAATCAGCTCATCTCCAAATGCAGCTGTTTCCTCGTAGTACTTATTCCGGTTATTTTTATCGAATCCAGCATTCCACATATTCATGTGCATAACCAAAGCTGCGGCACTTCCCCTGCTAGCGCGAGCACCACGCTGTGCCGGATCGCCATTGGTCCAAGGCATACCTTCCATCCGGCTTTTCATATCGGCAATGCAATTATTCAGGACTTCCACCATGGACATCCGCGGAAGCGGATCTGCCTGATATGGTGCGGTATAATACACCACATCGCCATACAGCCGCACCATCCAGAAATAGGTAAAGCAACGGATGAAAGTCGCCTCCCCCAGATAACGTTTTGTATCACTCTCCTCTAAATCAGGAATTCCCTCTTCCAATTTATCAATCAAGATATTTGCCGCCTGGATGACACGGTAGTATTGCGTCCAATTGGTAATTCTTGCTAAATTGTACCAGCCCCAAGGAGCGCCCGCATCAATTGCATACAGCAAATTATTTTGTCCTAGCACTTCTACAATCAAACGGGCATTATCCCCCTCTTTCTCTGGGCTTCGGAATACTTCACCCGAACGGTATTCTCCAATCGCCCCAATAACATGGCTCTCATTGATCTTCTCAAAGAAATCGCTATACATCTTGGTAATATTCGCTTCTACGTCTTCCTTGGATTGGAAAAAATTATTTCCAGTTAACTTATCCTTTGGCACCACATTCAGAAAATCTTTACAGGCATGGATCACGAAGGAAATAAGGGTGATACACACCAGACAACTTATTCTTTTTATAAACTTATTCATAGTTGTACGCTTTAATGCTATTGCTTGATGAGCTATTTTATCTATTATAATTCCCCCTTTAAAAATCCACATTAATACCTACGTTATAGGTTCGCGGAACCGGATAACCACCCGAAACATCCCGCCCCATATTCGTCACATTCTCTGGATTTGGACCGGAATAGCTAGAGAATGTATGCAAGTTTTCCGTGGACAGGTATACCTTGATATTATTCAGTCCCAAATTCCTAGCAAAACGCTTTGTAAACATATAGGATAAAATGATGCTGTTAATTTTCAAGTAGCTACCATCCTCCTCCCAAAGCGTTTGATCAGGCCGGAAAGGTAAAATCGAGCCGTAGCGAGTATAATCATATGCATAAGGATACTTGGCTACATCTCCCGGTTGCATCCACATATCGATGTTAGTTGGCGGAACGACCGCCCTTGGCACTTCGTCTATTGCAAAAGGATTCTTCATTAACGACAGCCGATCGGAAAGGGCATTATTCAAAACCGTACGTTTTGCAGTGAAGGAGGTATAAATAGCAACACTCCATTGTCCATAAGAGAGCGTACTATAAATACCACCGGTAAACAGTGGTTGTGAATTGCCGGTTAACGCATAATCAAAATCATCCAAGATAAAATCGCCGTTCAGGTCGCGGAGAATGGGGTCCCCTGCTTCAAAATAACGACCATTGGTCTGATAACGTTTCCCCGTAACCGGATCTACCGGTACATCGCCATGCTGCGAATACACCCCATCATTGATCCGCAGATAATTCGATAAGGCATTCCGCCCAATACGTTTTGCAATATGCTGTCTATAAGCATCGTTCGGATCTGCCCATTGAATAAATTGTCCGTTATACTCTGCCGGTAAGCCGGTTAATACATCCTTATTATAGGCTCCATTGATGGTGAAAGACCAGTTAAACTTACTGCCGGCCGGTAACGGCCGGATGGTGAGGGAGACTTCATGTCCGTAATTCACAATACTGGCATCGTTACTCAACAAGATGTCAAAAGCAGAGGTATTGGGTAGGTAACGTTCAAACAGAAGGTTACTTACATCTTTATAATAGGTGTCGTAAATCAAATCTATCTTATTACCAAATAAACTCAAATCCACACCCAAATTGTATTGCTCCGTTGTAACCGGCTTCAAAATAGGATTGGGAATGATCCGGTAGTCGATACCAATTCCCTGCACATTATTGTACATACCACCGATATTATATTTACCGTAAATTACTTCCAAATTAGTCGAAGGCACAATGTTTTTACCCCAGCTGAGACGTAAAGCGCCTAAATTCAGCCATTCAGAATCTTCAAACCATTTTTCTTTATTGAAGTTCCATCGCAGCCCGATCGCAGGATTCTTAGAATATGGGTTATCAATACCACTACCCGAATCACCATCCAAACGATAAGAAAGATCAATAATATACTTGCGCATAAAGTCATACGACAATGAGCCGGCGAAAGAGGCCTGTCGGGCATCTTTAAAATTAGTTAAGACCCCACCCCCTCTCGATGCCCAGGCGTCAAAACCCCAAGGCCCTTGAAACTGATCGTTGGGCGATTTATCCTGTCTGGTAATGCTATTTTGTGTACCCTTCTTATAGATCTCACTAAAAGCATTGATAAAGAAATTGTGCTTCTCATTGAATGTTTTAGAATAGTTGATACTATTTCTATTGTATAATTGATAATCCCGACCATTGAAAGCATAAACCCTGGCAAACTGGTTGTTGGCCGCAGCCGGTGTAAAAGTATCCTCTAGATTAGAAGAAAAATCATAACTCAAATTGGTAGTTAAGCGTAAACCCTCGATTACCATGAAATTCGCATCAATATTGGTGCGGAGGTTACGGGTGCTGTTATCATTATTGGTGCGTAGCGAGGAAGCTACTCCAGAAGACGATTGAAAAAAAGAGGGGCCAGGCAATAAGGTCGAAGCTTGTCCATTATTAGCCACTCCTTGTTGTAATAAACCCACCCCATTACCTTTGTTTTGCTTTCCGATCTGCCCATACACTGTACCTGAAAACGCAAAGCGTTCACTGGGTCGAAACTCCATCCGCGTATTGAGGTTAAAACGCTGGAACCCTGTATTTTGAATCACCCCTTTTTCACCATAATAACCAATATTGGCTTTGTAATTCAATTTTTTATCGCCTCCATCAATCGCGACGTTGTGAGTTTGATTATAGGTGGTACGATAAAATATATCCTGCCAGTTGGTAGAATTATTATAATAAGCATTTAAACTATCGGAAAGGAAAGGGGTTTGCGAAATCGCATAGATATCCTCCATACCAATGGCATTACTTAAAATTTGTTGGATCTTAAATTGCCGTTCCAAGTTACCTCCGAGTGTTTCGCGCAATTTTGGAGGAGTTTTCATAAAAGCATTACCAATGTAACGAACCCTAGGCACCGGAGAATTCCCTCTCTTAGTCGTAATGATAATCACCCCATAAGCGGCACGCGAGCCATACATGGAGGTGGCTTGCGCATCCTTTAGAATCTCGATGCTCTCGATATCCTCCTGTGGAATAAGTGAAAGCGGACTCATGCCGGGTCCTTGTTGCTGAAAGCCAAATTCCGAGGCCTTATCTGCATCGAGCGGTACCCCATCAATTACGTACAAAGGCGACGTAGGCTGCAGGAAAGACTCACTTCCAGAGCCGGTTACTGTCATCGTCGACAATCCGCGCACTTGTGTAGAGCCTCGAAAACCGGGTGCACCTGTATTGTTTTGAATGTTCAATCCAGGCACCCTACCTTGCAGGAGCTGCTCCACATTTGCAACAGGTACTTCTTGTATTTCCTTACCACTGATAGTAAAGGAAGAACCCGTACTCAATTCCTTGGAACGCTGTACATAACCCCGTACTACTACCTGTACTTCCTGTAATTGATTATTATCCACCTGCATTTTAATATCAATGGTTCGCTCCCGGCTATTATGTGTTATCCGCCTTTCGAGATAACCCAAATAGCGAAAGACAATGACAGCACCCCGGTCTATTGTTACACTGTAACTTCCTTTTGCAGTAGTAGAACCGATGGCTCGGAGCGGGTTGCCACTAAGGACCGTTACACCAGGCAAATTTTGATTTTGCTCATCGGTAACAATCCCACTTACCGTTATTTTCTCTGTTTGGGCATAACCAATGGACAGATAAGCAGAACAGCACAGCAGGCAAAGTATCCATAAAAATCTTCTCATAATATCAAGCTTGGTTAGGTTACTATTCATCTTCAAATTTTGGATTGTCATTTATGAATCGGAAAACCACCTCCCAATCGCCCTTCCTAAATATCTTAAACTCCAAACCAATCGAGGCGATAGTGCGCGAACCACCTAAATCTCTCCGAGAATAGCGTAGATTAAAGCGGGCATTACCATTCACTGTATACTTTGTGGGAATATCTACTAGAGGAATTGGATAGGCTACATCATATTGCACATATTCATTGGTTACCGTTTTATTGAAACCATGCACCTGCAAATCCCAATTGGTTTCATTAAAGAAACTAGGATTAATAGGAATGGAATCCTTGTCGAGCACCTTTACCCGAATGGTATTACCCGTACCTCCCGGTATTTCACGTATCAAGGCGATGACGTCTTTCTGTTGGTCATTACTCACAAGCGCTCTTTTGCTTTGCACACCGATCACATTGCTCAGCGCCGGGCGAATATAATTTTGCTTAACAGGATTTAAGGGATCTGCGGGATCGGGTGCTGGCCCACCCGTGTAAGGGTTAATATCGGTTGACGGTTCATAAGCTCGTTCCAGCCAAGGGCGTACTTGAAAGTCTCGTATAAGCGTTTCGCCACCTGAATTGGAAATCTTCAGGTCGAAGAAGCGAATATCTTGTACCAGATTGCTGCTGTCCTTCGGACGCGGTGCTACCAGATCATCAGTTGCCGAAGCCCACATAATAAACTGACCAGAAGGCCGCACTTCAAACAGTGAATGATCTTCCAATTTACGTTTGGCCTCAATAGCTTCCAAACTGGTTTCCGTACCATCGTAAGCATCTACCCAAACGTAGGTAGGCTTGGTTTGAAAGAGATCTGTCACCGGTCGTCCGTCGCCATACCGGGCATTTACGATTTCAAAGGTGAGTGGCAAGCTAGAGTTCGCCGAATTAAAACTCCCCATCAGGTTAGTTCTTCCCAGTATTGGCTCTAAATTCTGACTCGAATAACTCATACCTGGATTGAGGTATTCCTTTTCATCCGGCAGATTATACATTTTCTTGCAAGCGCTTAAGCCTAGTAGAGAAAAAGCAGTCAGGTAGAAATATGCCTTGATTTGGTGATATGTTTTGATATGTCTCATTGATTTCCTATCTATATTGTTATCTAAATCCCAAGGACTTACTACTGTTTCGGCTCGTTCACAGTCCAATCAGCAAACTGCATCGCATTGGTGCTAGTACGAACAATATTTAACCTAAAGAATTTATAGGCATTCGTATTGTTAAAGTAGAATACCCGCGTCAAGAAGCGCTGTTCAAACACTTCATTACTTCTAGCGTCCAGCGTCGTCCAGTTTTCGCCATCCATAGATCCTTGCAGGTTCCAATCTTTTGGATCACGGTCCGATATATCATTGGCCGAAGTGATAGTATAGGCCCCTGCAACTGCCGCTTCATTTAATTCAAATTGAGCCCAAGCATTGCTAAAGTCACCCAAGAACCATTTTGTTTCCGCATTTTGGTCAACAATATTGTTCGAACCTTCAACACCGCCGGCACCACCACCATTTTCACGTGATACCGTTAACGTTCCACCAATTTTGCTGAACAAATTAGGTGGCGGCGGAATATAGAGAAGACGGGTATTGAACTCATCAAAACCGAAAATATGATCCGAGTTGAGCACATGCACCACACCATTACTGGTTCGGATATTGATAGATCCCGTAGTAGTACCCACCCAATCGCGCTCAAATTGAGACCGTTTGGTGTTGCTATACAGAATCATCTCCGGTCCGCCGCCGATATAACCAGAAGCAGTTGCTTTCTGTACTCGAGCATGCATAGGGTAAGCTGTTGAAATGGCGTGCATCAGCAAACCATCTTGCCCGCGTAGGCTATCCGAGGGAAAAATGCCTCGCATAATATATTGACTTAGCATAGTATCCAATTGTGCACCATCAACTGTTGCTAGGTATTCCGGGTCTTTATCCGTCAATTTACGCACATTGTTCAGGTTGGTAATAGCCAAGTTAAAACCCGCATTCGATACCGCAAAAAGCGTAATGGCACTGTCCTGCAAAAGTGGTTGCAGCCCTAGGCGATCGATTACCTGTACCAGGGAATCGTAGATGCCTGCTTTACTTTTCAGGTATTCATAGGTGTTTCCTTTAAATTCTTTGTCAATTGCCGCCGGATCATAAAATCCTTTGTCTTTTTCGCAGGCTACCCAGACACCTACTAGAAGGAGTAGGGAAACAAAAAAATAACTGTATTTTATCTTCTTCATAATGCTAGAAGGCTTTAGTTCCAATAGGAGTTCTGTTTCAACAATTTATTCTGGCTAATGAGTGCTCTGGAAATGGGCCAGTAAATACCCCCTTGGCTCAATAGCTCATTGAAGGCTGGATTGTTTTGCCTGATTCGGTTATATCGCACAAGATCATACCAACGATGCCCCTCCCCCATGAGCTCGCGCCTTCGTTCTTTGAAGATGGCCTCCAGCAAATCACCATTCTTAACCTCATCATAGGGTTGAAGTTTTCGCAGTTCCCGGATCACATTAAGGTTTTCAATGGCCTGACCACGCTCACCTAACACTGCAAAAGCCTCTGCTCGGAGTAAGGTCACATCTTCCAAGCGGGTAAAAATAATGGCACTTGAAAAAATACGGAATTCGGGGTTACTCACACCTCCCATGATGCATTTGATCTTACTAAAAATGGGATACTTACCATTATAGTTGGTAAAATACCGTTCAGATTTAGGGTTGCCCAAGGTATCCAGGCTAAAGCGCTCATCACCATACTCATCAAAAATGGAGAGGATGGAGTCTTTTAGCATGAAAATATCTGGGATGCTCTTGTTTACCACTGGCTGGGCCAAAGTGAGCTCTTCAATATGCCCGGTAAAGGAAGCATCAATATGCCCCCAGTCAAAATTAAAACCAAATAATTGATTGTATTTTTTATTAAAAAAGAGCCCGTTCGAATTGGTTAAATCATCGGTTGTGACATAACCATTGCCGCCTTTAGTGTAATTGTCAATAACAAATTTGGTATAAGTGGCTACATTGGGATATTCCCCCTGCCAAGCAGCCACGTGCGACAAAACCGCATATGCCGTTAGCTTTCTAGCCAAGGCACCCTCCCATCGGCTTTCTGATTCATTATAATAATTGCCCGGTTGCTGCTCATCATTGGCACTATATTTATAAGGCAGGTCTTGTGCTGCGGCCAGCATCTCCCGTTCTACCCAGGCCAAGATCAAGTCCTGATCTTCACGTGCTTTGTTTTCAAAGCTGTCTTCATGTGAGCTAATGATAAAAGGAACATCACCCCAGATACGTACCATATAAAAATAAGCATAGGCCCTTAGAAATCGTATTTGAGCGATATCTACCCGCATATTATTATCTGTATAACGAGGATCCTTTGCTTTTACCTCGCCTACTCGTTCGAGGAATAGATTAGCTGAATTAATCACCGCATACCAGCGACGCCAGTTAGATAAGGCTTCCAAGGCAGGATAGGAGGCATTCAAATCATTATTTCCGATGGCTTTTAGATCTTGGCGAACCGGACTGATAAAATCAGCGGAGCGCACCTCTCCATATAACCAATGTGCATTATGATCGGCCATAGCCGATCTCACCAGACCGTAGGTACCCATTAAAGCAGCTCGGGTGTCCTCTAACACATTCCACATATTCTGTTCCCCCACAGCCCGTGTTGAGTCTACATCTAAAACTTTCTTACAGCCTCCCAGCATAATTGTTATTGCCAGTATCGATATCGTAAAGTAAATTTTCATTGCTTATTTGTTTTAAACACTATCCTTCGTTAATCCCTATAGCTCCACCTGTACCCCCAATGTATAGGTACGCGGGATAGGCAAACCATATCCTGTATCATATCCTGTATAATTGACCAGCTCCGGATCCTGCCCGGTATAAGGTGTAATGGTGAATAAATTATGGCCAGAGATATAGACACGTAATTTCTTAATAACCGCTGTTCTCTTGTTGAGCCATTCGCTCATGTCGTAGCTGAGCGAAAGTGTCCGCATTTTCAAAAAGGCGCCATTTTCTAAAAAGAGATCCTGTTCTGCCCGATAAGGGATGACAGTGCTCCAAGGATTGTACAAAGGGTATTTATCATATTCCCCCCGTTTTTCCCAAAAAGTGATCTCTTTCACAGCATCAATTGTATTAGTGCCCTCCCTATTAATGAAATCGAAGCGGTTAGCCATTTCCTGATTCAGAATCTTGCGGCCAAGGTTAAAGTATAGATCGGCTGTTAAACTCCATTTTTGATAAAAGAATTGGTTGGTGAACCCGCCAGCTACTCTGGGGAGCATGTTACCTACTAAAACCTTATCCTCGCTGCTGATCACCTGATCGTTATTCGTATCTACCCATTTCGGATCGCCTGCTTTTAATGCTGTACCATTAAACTTCATAGGCTGTCCATTCACAAGCGGCACTTCGTCATCTGCTAGGTAAATGCCTTCATTTTGGAACAGCCAATATTGGTCGATTGGTTTTCCAACTTCCAACTTTCGATTTCCGAGCACAATTTCATCCAATCCGCCGGGCAAAGCATTCAGCTTGTTCTTGTTCAGGTTAACATTCAAACGTGTTATCCAAGAGAAGGGCCGATCGGCTGGAACAATAGAGGCCTGTATACCGATATCCAGTCCGATATTGCGTACTTCCATTCCACTCTGCTGTGCATAACGATACCCATATTCCGCATAAGCCGGTATCGCCAACATCATATTCTTATCCTGCCGCATATACCCATCTAACTGCAGCTTTATCCTGTTTTGCAAGAAACCAAGGTCCATCCCCAGGTTCAACTGATCGGAATAAGCCCAGGGCAAATCATAGCCTATCCAACCCGAACTGTAGGGCCTGGTCAGTACTGCGAAACCATTATAACCCGGCGCTGTTACATTTCCGGTAAATCCTATTTCGGCTGTATACTGTGGCCCTTGAGCAAAATTGTCAAAGGCATTAATGCGTCCCGTTCTCCCAGCCCCTATACGCAGGTTAAGCACATCAAAGAAATCCTGCTGTGTCATCAAGTCTTCCTTGATGTTCCACTCGGCACCCAGTACGGGGGTAAATAGCCACCGATTGGTGGGTTGCGCATTGGAAGATGCGTCTCCGCGAAGTAAGAGTGAAACTTTATATTTCTGATCGAAGCTATAATTAGCCCTTCCATAAAAGGCCAGTAAATTGTGCTTGGTCCGATCTAAAAATTTGTAAACCAATTCCCTTGGGAAGGCAAGAGGAGTTAAATAGTTGGAGTTGTTTGGATCCGACTCCAATAAATTTAGCTTGATGAAATCATTGACGCCTCTGTAAGCGTAAGCGTAATTATATTTGTAAGTATCCCATTGTACAAATTGTCCAGCTTCCAGTGATAAATTATGCAGACCGCTTAAGGGAACCTTATAGGTTAATAGATTGTCAAACTGTATCCGTTGGCTATATCCGTAATAATTAGAAGCAAAAGAATTGTTTTCTAACAAAGTACGCGGATAGAATAGGTCCCGGTATCCTTCATTATAATCAACGGAGAATTTGGTAGAGAAGGTAAGCGGACCGAAATCAAATAATAGGCCAGCAAAACCCTCTACGATATTGGAGTTATTATCATCGAAACTATTCTCATATTTTTTGAGATAAAGATCATAGGAATCCTTATTCGGAGCCAGCGGTGCCGATAGATCGGGTATATAATTCATCAGCGCGAAACGATCGCGGAGATTTCTATTACGTTGTCTTTCTACCCGGTTACCATTAAACATGGCCGAAAAGGTCATCCATTTAATGGGCTTCATATTTAAGGTAAAAGACGCACTATAGCGATCTAAGCCTGTATTATCTGCCACCCCTTTATTCTTTAGATTTCCAAGAGCAAAGCGGAAGTTTGCTCGATCTGTTCCACCTGCAATACTGGCATCAATCGAATAAACTAAGGCATTTCGGTAATAGCTATCGGTCCAATTAGAAGGACCATAATAGTCTGCATTTAAGGAGTCGCTTAGATAGAGCGGATACACATCGTCTTCGGTATATCGGCCTGCAGGCGTATAGCGATCGTAAAATTGTTGCCGAAAACTGTTTTCATAATCACCATTCATCGTCACCACTGTAGGTCGCTGTACCATTCCAGTATAGGCGTTGAAGCTAATGGTTCTTCGGTTCTCTGCCTGCTTAGTTTTCAATAAAATAACACCGTTTGCTCCCCTGGGCCCGTAAATAGCTGTGGCCGATAGATCCTTTAGCACTTCAATGGAAGCGATATTAACCATATCGATATTGGTCAATAAGTTCGTAGCGGTACCAATTCTGTTAAAATCATATTGCTGAATATCATAAGCGAAAGGATGTTCTCCAATAAGTTGTATTCCATCTAAGACCACGAGTGGCTGACTTTGGTATAACTCACGGGCCGATAAGAGTGGCATAGAAGCCCCTCGAACGAGCATAGACTGTACCGAGCCGGGTTCGCCATTTGATTCTTGCACATATAAACCAGCTACTTGCCCTTTTAAATATTGCTGGAGAGATATCGCGGGAAATCGTGCCAAATCATCTACCGTTGCATCCAGACTCTGAGCGGACCGCCCAACTTGCTTTAATGGAAGAGGTAATTTTACTTCATAAACAGTATCTATCTTTGCGCTATCCAGCACAGTAGAGTCCTGCGCAATCGAATCTTGCATCAGCATTGCAAGGGTGGAAGGGCTGACATATAAAGACTCGCCGTAAGCCTTATCGAAGGTCATCGCTAAGCTACAAGAAAAAATGGCCAGCATTCGATAGAGCCATCCTACATGTAATTTTTTTGGCATAATTATTTATTTAGGTTATTCTTAAAATTTCGGCCATAGTAATTCCATTAGCCGTACTAATACGGCGGTACAAGCATGAATCTGCATATTCATAGGTTTTACAACCTATAATATTGAGTGATATCGCTACGGTCCAAAGCAGATTGTATCTATTTCCAGCAATTGATCAAAGGATTTATCATAATTAGGTTTTGATCGTTCTTGGTAAAATAAAACGGTTTAGCTTTGCATTGGTAAAATTCAATCCATATATAATTATTTTAAAGTAACATATATATAATCTTTAGGTTCTTCATCTAGTACCTGTTGTGAAAGCACTATGGCACAAACAACAGTAATATTTTTTTTATTTGCAACACTTAGTAGCAAACTTCATATCACACATTTGCTCAAGCATCCAAAAAAAACAAAAAATTACTTAAAATCAATTAGTTATGAACTGTTAACAGAATGTTAATACG